>JANOIS010000443.1:0-4954 GCA_031407755.1 Chloroflexota bacterium
GTCGCTCGGGTACGACACGCTGTGGCTCAATGAAGTGTCCGGTCGCGAGCCGTTCGCGGCACTCGGGGCGCTGGCCGCCACGACGACCCGGATCACCCTGGGACTCGGCATCGCTTCGATCTACGCTCGTGATGCGGCCGCTGCCCATGCTGGCGCGCTGACCCTGGCCGAGGCGTCCGGTGGTCGCTTCGTGATGGGCCTTGGGGTCTCGCACATCCCGCACGTGGAGCAGCAGCGTGGCCATACCTACCTGCCGCCACTGCGAGCGATGAGCGATTACCTCGACGGTTACGCGGTGGGTCCGTACCGCGCTGCCCGCCCGAACGGTGAGCCGCCGCTGGTCGTGGCCGCCCTGCGCCAGGGGATGGTCCGGCTCGCCGCGACCCGCAGCGACGGCGTCTTCCCGCACCTCGTCGGGGTGGCCACGATCGCCGCGCTCCGGGCGGCCTCCGATGCGTTCGCCGCCGAAGCGGGCACCCCGGCCCGGCCCACGCTCGTGGTGACCCTCCCCACGGTCCTGGACCCGGATCCTGTGACCGCCCGCGAGACGGCACGCCGCTGGGTGTCGTCGTACTTCGGCCTGCCCAACTACACCCGCAATTTCCTCGAGACCGGTTTCACAGAGGACGACATCGTCGCTCCGGGTTCGGATCGATTGATCGACACCCTGATCGCGTGGGGTGGTGCGGCGGCCATCCAGGCGCGTATCGACGACCTACACACCGCCGGCGCCGACCACGTCGCGCTCATCCCCCTCGCCCCCGACGGCCGCCAGGCCCACCTCCCCGTCGTGGAAGCCCTCGCGCCAGGACCGCGAAGCCTCGGAATCGGCGCATCCGACACCACGGATACCGGGCGTCGAAGTGGTGATCAGCGACCGGAACCGCCCGCTTGGCGTTGATCCTGGACACGGGGCCGCTGGACGATTCCAGCAACTTCGCAACTGGACCCGATGCTCGTGGGCGTGCGACGGCGGCTTCGAGGATCCCGATGTCCCGGATCTCGGGTCGCCTGGCCAGAGCTACCCTGAACTGGTGTTACCCAGAGCGTGATTGAAAGTCTGAGCGCTGCCGGGCCTCTGGTACGGTACGAGGCCCATTGCGGGCTGCCGCAGAGGTTCGGCGCTGGTGGATCGGGATTTGGTCGAGCGGGCGCAACGCGGAGACCGCGACGCGTATGAGTCGCTCGCCCGCGCGTCCGCCGGTCGTCTGTACCGCACCGCTTACCGAATCGTCCGCGATGCAGATCGTGCCGACGATGCCGTCCAGCAGACGCTCGTCCTCGTGTGGCGGGAACTCCCGAGTCTGCGCGATCCCGATCGGTTCGAAGCATGGACCTATCGATTGGTCCTTCGCTTCTGTCTCGCCGAGTCTCGTCGGTCCCGTCGAATCGGTATCCGTGAGGTCCGCATCGACGAAACGACGCCGGCGCGCTCAGACGCCTTCGCCGACGCCGACCTTCGAGATCAGCTCGGTCGCGCACTGGCCGACCTCTCGCCCGAGCATCGGGCCGTCGTCGTCCTTCACCACTACTCTGGTTTGGCGCTCGGGGAGATCGCCGAGATCCTCGGGGTGCCCTACGGGACGGTCGGATCGCGACTCCATCATGCGACTCGCGCACTGCGAGCTTCGATCGCGGCGGCCGACCGCTCACCCGTCACCGGAGGGCAGCCGGCATGACCGCGACGCTCGACTTCGATCGGTTGCTCATGTCGGTCCTTGAAGAAGGCGGTCCGCAGGGCGTGCCCGAGACGGTCGTCGAGACAGCCCTGAATAGGGCCCGCGCCGTCGCCCAGCGCCGGCCGCTCATGCGGACCCTGGATCGCCGTGCGTGGCCGGCGCCGGGGTTCTCGATGGGCGGTCTGCCCACACTCCTTCCGTCGCGTTGGACGCGCGTGCTGATGCTGGCATTGATCGCAACCGTATTGATCGCCCTCGGCGTGGTCGGATCAGGCATGCTTCGGGATGATCCGACGCAAAAGGCGACGGCGTCGCGCTTCGTTCGCCCCTTCGAGTACGTGATCCCGGTCGACAGCGCGATCCGCATGAGCGGCAGCTCATTTCCGGAGATGGTCGCCTGGGTGCAGGGACAAGATGTCTGGCCCGTCGCGAGCGCTGAAAGCGTCAGCGGCGGTGGACAACCTCAGCCTGGGCAGGTCCGGGGAGTGGTGGTCGGCTCGGGCGGGGAGGCCTGGAGCCACGGGCCTGTCGGACGGTTCATGCTCCGAACGCCACCCGCAGAGTTCCTCGCCGATCTTCGTGATATCGCGGGTACTCCCATGGGCGCGATCACCGAGACGACGCTAGATGGGCGGCCGGCCCTGACGGTGATGCTGCCCGGCACCGGCGGCTCCGACATCCATGTGACCGGACGCATGATGGGCTTGAGTGGGACGTTCGTGCTGGTGAACATTCCATCCCGCCTCATCGTGGCCGAGATCGATGGCACGACCGTCTTCGTCCTGATCTGGGCCCGCACGGGCGATGACCTCGGAGCCTGGATGCCGGTCGCCGACCAATTCGTCGAATCGATCCACTTCGTGCCGTAGGGCCAGACGACTCGGCCCCAAGCGATTCCATCCGACCGCGGTCTCATCGGCCGCCGGACCAAGGCGATCCGTGACCGCCCGGGGCGGAGCTGTTCGATCTGGCGGGCCTTGGACGACCCACCTCGCCGAGTCGCACGACCCTGATAGCGAGTCCCAGATCAGGATTGAAAGACTCAGCCACGGCGGGCCTCTGTGGTGTGAGCCCGGAGACATTGCCGTGACCGTGGTCCGGCATCTCTGGGCACGAACTGGACGAACCGGAGGCAGGCATGCGCGACCAGGTCAGCGATCCCGCCCGTCGTATCGCCGCGGTCATCGTCGGTGCGGCGCTCGTCGCCGGGGCGTGTACGTCGGCTTCGACGGACGCAACCGTCGCACCCACGCTCGCGACCGCCATCGCGACGACACCGGCGGCGGTCGCATCGCCGACCTCGCCGACATTGTCGACGTCGACGCCCACCCCACCGGTCACCCTGTTTGGCCCGCTCCCGGCGGTGGCCCTCGAGAAAGAGAAGGCGACTGCGCTCCAGGGCGTCCTCGACGGCGTCGTCCGTCAAGGTGCCCCGGACGTCATCGCGGCCGTCGTCACCGAGGACGGCACCTGGGCCGGCGCGGCCGGCATCGGCGGTCCGGACGGTCGGAAGGCGACGGCGAACGACGAGTTCGCAATCGCGAGCATCACCAAGACGTTCACCGCGACCCTCATCCTGCGGCTCGTCGAGCAGGGCAAGATGGGCCTCGACGCGCCACTCGCCAAGTATCTTGGCGACCTGAAGGTAGACACCAACGGCGCCACCGTCCGCCAGGCGCTCGAGATGCGGGCCGGGCTGGCCGACCTTGGGCCCGACGTCGCTGATCAGATCCATGTCGATGCGGCTCGCGTCTGGACCGCCGAGGACATCGTCGCCGACATCGACCCACCGATCCATGCTGCCGGCGAGAGCTACTCCTATTCGAGTCCGTCATACGAGTTACTGGCATTCGCCGCCGAACACGCGACCGGGAAGTCCTACGCGGCCGCGCTGCGGGCCGAGCTGCTCGATCCGTGGCACGCAGATCGGATCCTCGACCAGGGGCCGGAGACCCCCACGCCGAAGCCGTGGGCACAGCCGATCGGCGCCTACCTCGGAGCGTGGACTCCTGCGGACGTCGGCGTCGGTGGCTCGATCCTGTGCATCTCGTCGGCGACGCGCACGACGGGGGGCGGCTCGATGGCCAGTGACGCCCCGTCCCTCGCCGCTTGGGCGTGGCACCTCTTCGCCGGTGACATCCTCGAGGCCCCGACGCTGAACCTGATGCGGGCATCCAGCGGGCCGCAGTTCGCGTATGGGTTTGGGCGCGCGCCTTTTGGCGTCGAAAACTACGAATCCGCCGGAGCCAAGACCGGTTACGGTTCGCAGCTCGTGATATTCCCCTTGTCCCACGCGGTCGTGGTGGTCTTCGCTAACGATGTTGACTTCATGACTGACCCCGTGGTCAGCGCGCTCCTGAAGGCGGCTGGGATGTCATGATGCGGTCCGTGGCTCGATGAGCCTGCGTTGTCAAGAGCCACGACCGAGGGTCGAAGCCGTTCAACGACCGCGGTGACGTCACGGAGTGAGCCGTCGGTGATCATTTACTGACCAGAAGGGGGAATCTGGCTCCACGATGCTTGGCAATGGATGTAAAAGACTATTGACATTATGTCAGGCGTGCTATACGTTGCGCGCTGTCAAACATCTTATACATCGGAGCCAGGGTCATGTCGTTCACCGAGAAGAGCAGCTGGGTCTACGCCGTCATCGCGATCGTCTTTCCGGTCGCCTATGTCGCGATGATGGCGAGCGAGCTGCAACCCACGCCGGTCGCCGAGATCGAGTACCAACTCCCGCTGCTGGGCGCCATCGGCGCGGCCATCGTGGCCGCGATCCTCGCCCACATCGCCATCGCGATCGCCGCCCCGGGTGACGTCGGGAAGGAAGACGAGCGCGACCGTCGCATCGACCACCACGGCGAATACGCGACCGGCCTCGCACTGGCGATCGGCATGTTCGTGCCGCTTGGTCTGACGCTCCTCGAGGTCGAACACTTCTGGATCGCCAGCGCGATGTACCTGGCATTCGCCATATCGGGGTTCATCGGGACGATCGTCAAGATCGTCGCGTACCGACGCGGGCTGCCGGCATGGTAAGGCCGACCAGCGTCACCAACGACATCCGTCGCCTGCGTTTCGACCGCGGCGAGATGACCCAGGCAGAGCTCGCCGACCTCATCGGTGTCACCCGCCAGACGGTCATCGCCATCGAGCAGGGTCGCTACTCGCCGACGCTCGAGATGGCCTTCCGGATCGCCCGTGCGATGGGCGTCGCCCTCGACGATGTCTTTCAGTACCCGGACGAGGCCGCCGAACGATGAGGGCCGTCGTCC
>JANOIS010000463.1:0-10142 GCA_031407755.1 Chloroflexota bacterium
GACCAGAACTCCGCACCCGGCCGCGTCAGTTCGACAGGCCAGCCCGGACGGACCCGGCCGTCAGGCCCGACGGCGACGATGCTCCCGCCGACCGTCGCATCGCGGGCCTGCAGCGGCAGATAGAGCGTGCGGTCTGGGCCGACGGCCGGGATGGCCGGCACTGGGCAGTATCCCGCTTCTTGCTCGGATTCGAGGCCCGGACGAGCGGTCGTAATCGACGCGTCAGGCTCGAATGGCCATCCAGGGATGGTCGCCATGGACGGATCGACCGCGTAGATAGCCGCATCGAGCTCGCTGTAGACGAAGGTCGTGCCGTCGTGCGCGACCACCGGTGCCTGTGGGCTGACCACCGTGCAACCGCCCGTGTCGCCGGTGTACTCGGCCGTTGCTATCGGGAGCGCTGCGGAGCGAGCCGAAACGACGGTCCCGTCCGATTCGAACACCAGAACGCGGCTCGTCTTCGTATCGGCCGAGGCGACCGTTACCGCGATCCGCCCGCCGGGGCCAAACGAGGGACCCGAGGCGATGCCGTCGAACGACACAGGCCAGCCCGCACGCACGCCGGAACCATCTGCCGCCAGGATCCGACTGACCCGCGCCTCGGGCGCAGGTTCGGACGCGGATACGACGCCATAGGCGACGCCGTCGGGGCCGACCTTCCACATGCAGCAATGTCCGACATCGGTGGCGCGGACGCCGCTCTCGATCGTGCCATCGGCAGTGATGGTCACGAGCCCACTGTCGAAGGACGGCTGCCCTTCTATCTCGACATCCCCGAGCGACTGGCTAGTAAAGAGCGTCAGTGTGTCGCCGACCACCTGGCCGGTGATGAAGAATCCCTCGATCGACACGGGCCACCCTGCGAGCAAGCGGCCGTTTCGCGCAAATGCGAAGGCATCGATGGGATCGAACATGTTCCCGTCCGGATTCTCCATCGTGCAGACGATCCGGACCGAACCGTCATCGACCGGGAGGAGATGATCGCAGAAGGTCGCACCGGGCACGGCGACGGGCCAGCCCGCCCGCGGCCGGCCGGTGGAGTCAAGGAGCGCAAGCACGGCCGGGGCCGTGCGCATCGGGATGAGGACATACAGACCACCCTCAGGCCCGGGAGCTAAAAGGACCGAATGGCTGGAGTTCTCTCGCGCGGATGCGCGGACCGGGAGGCTGGCCGACGCGGGCAATGGCGGAAGCGATGGCGGGGCGGTTGTCGCGCGGCTGGGGCCAGCGCTGGGCGATGGCGTGGTCGACACGACAGGCGAGACCGGCCCTGACGATGGCGTGGTGAGCGGGTCCGGGCTGGCGGCTGGCGCACAGGCGACGACGAGCAGGCCGACGAGGATCGCGGTGGCGGCCCGCGAGAGTGAAGAGCGCATCCCAGGCCCTCCTGATGGTGTGTGACAGGGAGACGTCCGGATCGCCCGCTTGGTACGCCCAGGCGCCTGTCGGCTTGCCGACACGATTTCGATCATCGACGG
The DNA here is from genome assembly GCA_031407755.1 of Chloroflexota bacterium. Taxonomy (GTDB): domain Bacteria; phylum Chloroflexota; class Limnocylindria; order Limnocylindrales; family CSP1-4; genus SPCO01. Next base: position 1,479 of record JANOIS010000463.1, read on the forward strand.
TCCCGCTGGAGGGTCTCAGACCCGCTTCCCGGGTCGTACAGTTCAGCCGTGGCCAACAAGCTGCCGCTGCTGTCGCTACCGCCGACTACGAGCACGCGGCCATCAGGCAGCGGGGTGGCGGTGTGGTCGTGGCGGGGCGTGACCATGTTCGCGGTGGCCGTCCAGGACCCGATGCTCGAGTCGTACAGCTCGGCGGCGGCGAGCAGGTCGTCGCTGCGATAGCCGCCCACCACGAGGACCATGCCGTCGGCCAGGAGCGTCGCCGTGTGGCCGGCGTGGGCCTCGATCGTCCCTCCGGTGGCCGTCCAGAAGCCGCTGCCTGGATCGAACAACTCGGCCGACGCAAGGAGTCCTCCGAAACCTCCGCTGCCGCCCGCGACCAGCACATTGCCGTCGGGCAGGAGCGTCAAGGTGTGACCGAAACGGGCTTCGAGCATGAGGGCGCCCGTCCATCCCGGCATGTCGGGGTGGTACCGCTCAGCGGACAATGCCCGGGAGTCAGACTGGCTGACGAACCTGCCGACGCCGCCCGCCACGAGGGCCGTGCCATCGGGCAGTAGCGTGGCAGCATGCCCGGAGCGGGCATCGGATGCCTCTCCGATCGCGGTCCAGGACCCGGCACCTGGGTCGTACGCCTCGGCGGAAGCCAACACGCCCTCGCCATCAGGATCGATCGCCCCGCCCACCACGAGCACGGTGCCGTCGGGCAGGAGCGTGGCCGTGTGGTTGGCACGCGTTTCGAGCATGGGCCCGGTGGCCGTCCATCGGCCGCTCGCCGAGTCGTAGAGCTCGGCCGAAGCCACGGGTAGGCCAAGACTGCCGCTGCCGCCCGCGACGAGGACCTTGCCGTCGCTCAAGAGCGTGGCGATGTGATTGACGCGACCTTCGACCATGGTCTCGGTCGTGGCCCATCGGCCGCTGGTCGGGTCGTACAGCTCAGCGGTCTGCCCTTCGCCTGCGCCGACCACCAGCACCGTGCCATCACGCAGCAGGGTGGCGGTGTGGCCGTACCGGGCCGTGGCCATGCTCCCGGTTTCGATCCACGTCGGCGGTGCGTTGTCACCGGGAGTCGCCGATGCGGTGGCGGTCGGAGTCACGGTTGGACTCAAGGAGGTCGATGGCGACGCCGGAGGCGCGGACGGCGGCGAGGTGGGGATGGCGGCCGGGCTTCCGGCCGAAGCGCAGGCGACGACGAGAAGTCCCACGACCATCGTCGTCGCGACCGGCACGAGGAGGGAACGCATCGGTCTCCTTCTGACTCGGCCGACTACGGCTCGATGATCGTGGTGGTGGAGAGGACGGTGCTGTCCGGCGCGATGGCCAGGATGCTCGCCGAGGAGGCGTCGCCCGTCTCCGGCTCGATGGCCAGCGCATAGGCGGTCCCGTCCGAGCCGACGATGACCGACCAGAACTCCGCCCCCGGACGCGTCAGTTCGACCGGCCAGCCGGGACGCACCTGGCCGTCTGGGCCGACGGCGACAAGGCTCCCGCCATCCCTCGCGTCGCGGGCCTGCAGCGGCAGGTACAGGATGCTGTCGGGGCCAACCGCCGGGAGGGCCAACGACCCGCAAGGGAGGTCGCCGATGGATCGATCATCACGGACCACGAGCGGCGCGACGGGCTCAAACGGCCAACCGGGCATGATCGCCAGGGACGGATCGAGAGCGAACACCGCCGTGTCGATCTCGCTGAAGACAAAGATCGTGCCGTCCCCGGCCACGAGCGGCGGCCTCGGGCTGGGCGCGCCGCACTCGTAGGAGCCATCGGAATAGGCGACCACGCCGGTCGCGATCGGGAGCTCAGCCGAGCTGAGCGAGGCGCCCACCCCAGCATGGTCGAACACGACGACACGGCTCGTTAGCCGGGGGAAAGAACTGACGGCTACGAGGATCCGGCCGGCCGCATCGAACGCGGGTGGCGAGATGGTGCCATCGATCGCAACCGGGAAGCCGGCCGGGACGCCCGCGAGGCTCACGGCCATGAGTTGAGACGACTTCGGCGCCTCCGGGGAATCGCCGAACTGGTGGCTCACTCCGTAGGCAACTCCGTCGGGCCCGACCTCCCAGTGGCAGCACCCGGGCACGAAGATCGGCGCCGGCAGACCGGCGTCTCGAGCACCATCGGTCCCAACGATGACGATCTGGACCTCATCGTCCGGTTGCCCTTCATAACCCACGTCGCCCATGTCCATGTGCTGGAGCATCGTCAGCGCGGTGCCGACAACACGCGCCGTGTGCCGGGGTCGGAGCTCGATCGGCCACCCGGCCATCGGCCGGCCGCCCGCATCGAACGCGAGGGCCCGTCCGTCGTTGCCGTCGAGCTCCGGCGGCGGAAGGTCGGTCGCATCGCAGACGACCCTGACTGAGCCGTCGTCGACCGGCAACAGGAGCTCGCACGAAGTCGAGTGCTCCACGCTGATCGGCCACCCCGGACGCGGTCGCCCACTGCCGTCGAGGAGGGCCAGAACGGAACCGCCGGGCCGCGGAATCGAGACGAACAGGGTCCCGTCCGGTCCCGGTGCCATCAGGACCCGCTCCCCGATCGCTCGGGCTGAACCGCGGACGAGCGGGGCCGGCGCGGGGAGCGGCTCCAGTGATGGTGTCGAGGCATCCGTAGGCCCCGGCGTATCCGAGGACCGGGCTAGGGTCGGCGAGGGGCCTGTCGAAGGCTCCAGGCTCGGACCCGCAGATTCGAACGGTGACGAGGGGCTGGCGGTTGCCACGAGTGCTGTGTCCGGTGGCGGACTGCCGCCGCCGGTCATCACCGCGAGGCCTGCGGTGGCCACGATCGCGGCCACCGCCAGTAGCCGCCACGTCCGGCGGCGATCTCGCCGAACGGTCCGCTCGGGCGGCGTCTGGACGATCGCCTCGAGGGACGCGCGCAGACTGCCCGGTGCGCTCGGCAAGGCGACGCGCTGGAGGCGCTCGCGCAATTGTCGGTCCAGATCGTCGCTCATCGATGGATCTCCTTGTCATCGAGCGTCAGTCCCGCTCGCAGCCGGGCCAGGGCGCGGTGGAGCCTCGATTTGACGGTGCCCAGCGGCCACCCGAGCCGGTCCGCGATGTCGTCGAGTGACAGGTCGGCCCAGTAGCAGAGCACGATCGCGATCCGCTCGTCCGGCGTCAGGCTGGCGAGGCCGACGAGGAGGGCGTCTCGCTCGATCAGCTCACGAAATGGATCGCCGCCCGCGGGATCGATCGAGACATCGATGGGCACAAAGCGGACGGTGCCCCGGCGGCGCAGGCGATCGCGACAGCCGTTGACGAGGATGCGATCGAACCACGCCGGGAAGCGATCGACCTCGCGCAATCGGTCGAACCCCTGCCAGGCGGCAGCCAGGGCGTCCTGGACCGCATCCTCGGCGTCGTGGGCGTTCCCGAGCAGGATCCCGGCCAGGTGATACGCATGATCGAGGACAGGTCCGGCGCCAGCGAGGAACCGGGTCGGTCGCGTCGACCCGGCCATCGGCACCTGGTGCAGTGCGGTCACGTCAGCCCGGAGCGAGATCGGCATGTCATTCATCCAGACGAGTGGCCGACGTCAAAGGTTCTCGTGGTGACGGGCTCAGATCGATCGGCGTTGCCAGCCGCGAGCACGAGGGGCCCATCGGATGCCCTCCGAACGGTGTGTGGCAGAGAGACACTCGGCCACGCCCGTCTGCTGCGTCAGAACCTGTCGGCGTGCCGACACCCTCAAGGTACGCTCCGGGTGTTATACCGGCGCTACGCACCTGTTGACCCGAGATAGTGTCAGATTGATGCCGAGAGGTAGTCATGCTCAGGGCTGCGCCGGTCATCTTGATGGCGAGCATCGTCGCGGCGTGTTCTACCGTCCCCGATGCTTCCAGCTCGCCAGCGGTCCAGGCGTCTGGTGCCGACCTTTCGGCGGGGGCCTCGCCACAGACGGCTCGCCCGCAGTCAGCCATCCCGGGGCCGACGGCGGCTCAGACCACGGTGACTCCGAGGACTACGCCTCCGGCTGCGGCCTTCGATTGGGGCGAGGCGGTCGCCATGACCGGCTCGGATGGCTTCTCGATGTACCGACCCCTGTTCGAATTCGCCCGCGGTGTCTACGTGGTTGCGGAACTATCGCGGATCTGGGTCTCTTCTGACGCGCGACGCTGGGACGTCGCCGACTCACCAGTGGATGGCAACGAGCACATAGAGATCCGCGACCTCGTCGCCGACGGATCGGGCTTCGTCGCCGTCGGAAATGAATCGATCGATGCCGACGAGGACGGGAGTCCTGAGGATTCGCGTGCCGTCGTCCTAATGTCGAGCGACGGCAGGCGCTGGCAGCGCCTGGAAGATCGGCGATTCGAACACGCCGCCATGAACTTCGTCGCGCGGAGTCGCGCCGGCGTCGTCGCCTTCGGCTACACCCTTGGCGGCGTGGGCGCCTCAATCTGGACATCAGCCAATGGCACTGCCTGGATCAAGGCGACGAACGAGACGGGATTGCAGGTGGCAGAGGGTGTGCAGGTGATCGCAGAAACCGACGGCAAGCTCACCGCGTTCGTCGCTCTGCCCGGCCCGACCCTCGACGAGTCCGGCCCGGTCGAGGTCTGGCAGACCGAGGGCCGAGCGGACTGGGAAAAGGTCGGTGCGCTTCCCGAACAATCCGACGTATATGTCCACTATGCGGCCCATGGCGGCGGTCGGTGGGTCGCCTTCGGGGTCGCGCCGGCGAGCCAGCGCGCCTGGACTTCGACCGACGGCCGGAACTGGACCCAGGCTACGTCGCCGGGCGGAGGGGGCATCAGCGCGATCGTGGGCTGGGCTGGTGGGTTGATCGCTACCACCTCGACCGGATCCGAACCCGGGGAAACGTGTGGCGGCAGCGAACCTTGGGTCGGGCGGTCGTGGCTGTCGATCGGCGCGACGTGGCAGGCCTTGCCGCCGACCGACGGGGCGGCGATCAGGGGGCTCGTAATCGTCGACGACCGGGTCGTGGGGATCGGACACGCGATTAGGGCCGATGGAGGCGTCGATCCGGTCCATTGGACCGCGACGCTCCCTACGACGAGTGTGCAACCGGCGCCGGAGCCAACATCGACGCCAACGCCCACGCCGAAAATCGCCGACGGCTGCGGCAATTGAGCGGGTTCGGGCCGGACCGCGTCCCTCATCAGGCGCGAGTGCATGAGTTTCCCCCGGAGGGTGTGGCAGGGAGTCCCTCGGCCGCGCCCGACTGCTGCGTTGTACCGACACCCAGACGGTACGCTCCGTGTGTTCCTACCTGTAACGGCATCATCTGGAGACCGTCGAAGCCGCCTTTCGAATAGCGAACCCAAGAACCCTGGGCTACCTCCCGGAGGGCTGAGCTGCGGCCTGGTCGCGGACCGCGGTTCGCCGCGCCAGCACCAGGAGGATGGGCACGACAACCATGCCGGCACCCAACAGGCCCAGCGTGGCGTACCCGGCGGCCGCGACCACGACGCCCGACGCCAGGCTGGCCGCCGCCGCCGAGCTCCAGATGAGCGCATCGGTGAGGCCCTGCAGGCGGGTGCGCTCGGCCAGCGACAGGTCCTGCGTCAGCAGCGCCGATCCGGCGACATAGCCAAGGTTCCAGCCGTAGCCCAACAGGAAGAGCGCGATGAACAGCAGCGTTCCGCCATTCGGCGGTGCCAGGGCCGCGAGGATCGCCGCGCCGGCCGTCACCACCAGGCCGGCCAGGATGACCGGCACACTCCCGAATCGATCGCTCAACCGACCGGAGATCGGCGACAGGCCGAACATCCCGAACGTGTGCCCGCTGAGGACGATTCCAATCGCCCCCAGGTCGTGCCCATGATCCGTCATGTGCAGCGGCGTCATGGTCATGATCAGGACCATGACGACCTGGACAGCCACGAGCGCCACGGTGGCGACCGGTACGTTGGGCCGGCTCAGGACGCTGCGGAGTGATCCGGCAGCATTCCGTTCCGCACCCGGACGGTCGTGGCGGGATGAGATGTCGGCCAGGTCGTAGGGGTCGGGCCGCAACGAGACCAGGGTCAGGACGGTTGCCGCGCCCACGAAGACCACGGGCACAAGGTACGCGCCGGCCAACCCGGGCAGGCCCAGCGACGCCGCGAACGTCGCCGCCGGCGCGGCCAGGTTGGGTCCGATGACCGCCCCGACGGTGGCTCCCCAGACGACCGTCCCCAGGGCGGACGCGCGCCGATCGGACGGATACAGGTCCGCGGCCACGTACCGCGACAGCTGGTTGGACGCGTTGCCGAAGCCGATAAACAGCGTGCCGACCAGCAGGATCGGGAGCGATGCGACCACGACGGCCAGGGTCGCCACGAAGGCCCCGATGACGCCGATGCCGTAGCCCGCGGCCAGGCCGGTTCGACGGCCCCTGCGGACCATGACCTGCGACAGGACGACCGCTCCGACGGCGGCACCAAGCACCACGGTCGCACCTGGCGCCCCGCTCCAGGCAGTATCGCCAGAGATGTCGCGCGCGACGATGGTCGCCACCGTGACCGCCGCGATGTAGCCGGTGCTTCCAAGAGCCACGCCGGCGACGAGGGACCAGACCGTCCGACGCCGAAGCCGGGCAAGCTCCGAGGGGAGCACGGTCATGGGAAGGTTCGCCACGCCAGGATCATAGGCGCGACGCTCAGCCCGGCGTCGGGCCGGCGTCGTTCGTCGCGTGTTCCACGAAGGAGCAGAGCGCCGAGACGGCGTGCATCTGGTCCGGTGTCCGGCAGCCGGCCTCCAGGAGCCGCGGCGACGCGACGACGATGGCCAGCGCGCGGGCACGAGAGACGGCCACATTCAGGCGATTGCGGGAGTACAGGAAGCCCATGTCTCGCGGCGCATCCTCGCGGCTGGAACTGGCCATCGAATAGATCGCGACGGCACCCTCCCGACCCTGGAACTTGTCCACCGTGCCGACGTTGCCACGCTGGCCGATCGTGCGCAGCAGCGCGGCCTGGATCTCGGCGACCTGGCGTTGTATGGCGCGACGACGATGACGTCGTCGACACCGATCGGTCGGCGCTCTCCTCGTGCGTTCGTCCAGTCGTACGTCATCAGGGAGCGCACGAGTTCGACCACGACGTCGGCCTCCGGGCGCGACCTTGGACCGTTGCCGGTATGCGCGACCGGCACCCACCGGACGCCCGAACCCCCGATCAGCGGATCGTCGGCCTCGATCCGCTGGCGCTCGGTAGACGCGTGCGGGACCAGCCGGCCGTCGTAGAACGTGTCAGAGATGTAGGCGTTGATGGCCGGATGCAGGCGACGGGTCACGTCGAGGAACAGTCCCCGGTCCGGAGGCACGGTGATGGCGTCACCCACCAGGTGCTCCAGGGCGGAGGCACCGGCCCCGCCCGGGTGGACCCCCTGCGACACCATCGGCAGCTGATTGGGATCCCCGACGAGCACGATCGACTGCGTGGCTGCCCCCATCGCAACGACGTTCGCTGCCGACATCTGGCCAGCCTCGTCCACGACCAGGACCTGGACCCGACCGTCCAGCTCGTCGCGGCAGAAGGCCCACGCCGTGCCAGCGATGATGTCCACCCGTCCGTCGTCCAACGCGTCCGCGACGTCACCGGCTGTCGCAAGGGTCACGAACGGGAGGTGTGCGGCATGGCCGTCCCCCTCGGACGCACGCTGGAGCACCCGCGGCGCTCGCTGCAGCGGTCGATCGGTCGCGAGGGCCTCGCCGATGGCCTCAAGCAGGTTGCTGATCGTCTTGTGGGACTGGGCCGTGATGCCGACGATCTGACCATCTTCGACCAGGTCCAGGATCATCCGCGCGGCGGTCCACGTCTTGCCCGTTCCCGGCGGCCCCTGGATCGGCAGGACAGAGTGGTCAAGGTCAGGACCGATGCGGATGGCCGCGTTCGCGGCGCCCTCGTCGGGCATCGCGAGCGTAACGCTGCCCCACGGCGACGAGCGCAGCCTGGGCGGACGACGGAGCAGCAGGTCGCGGACCGCGCGGTACGGCCCATCGCCATCCAGTCCATGGGCGATCACTCCATCGGCGACCCGCAGCATCGCCTGCTTCTGGCCGGACATGCTGAGTGGCGACGGTCCGATGAGGCCCGCCGGGTGTTCCCAGCCGGCAGCCCGCTTGCGGAGGGCGATGACCCCGACTTCATCGTCGAGCCCATCGATGGTTCCGGCGCTCTCCCCGGTCGCTGGATCGATCACCGCCTTGCCGATCGCGAAGTCGTGGTCCTGCGGCTCGAATCGATAGCGACGCCGCGCCATCCCGCGCGCCTGTAGCTCCTCATCGATGAACGCAAGGCCGCCGATCGCGTCACGTTCGCCGACGAGCTCCTCCACCGTCATGTCCTGGAGTTCGAACCACCGCCACCACTGGGACTTCTCTTCGCGACGGTGCCAGTCGAGCATGTCCGCGAGGAGCGTGGTCGCCTCGGCGGCGGCCCCGTCGTCGATATCCGCCGCACGTTCGCGGAGTGCCGCCTCGCGTTCCGCGACGGCGGCCAACCACGCAGAGACGGCGTCGTTCGGCGCTCCGTCCTGCGGCGTTGGCCGCGACCAGTCGAGGCCCGGCCACCGCGCCATCGCCTGCGTCCGCCAGTCCTCGAGCCAGGCACGCAGCATGTACGTGGAGACGCAGTCGTCGCGGTTGTAGTCCGCGATCCCGTCGAGGATCGTCTGGTCGCGTTCCTTGAGCCACGTCTCGAATGCGACGACG
>JANOIS010000509.1:0-2977 GCA_031407755.1 Chloroflexota bacterium
GACCCCAACGACCCGATCCGGCGCCAGGTGATCCCGATCGCCTCGGAGCATCAGGCGTTCACGGCGATGATGGAGGACTCCCTCGCCGAGGACCGCCACTCGCCGGTGCCGGGCCTCGTGCATCGCTACCCGGACCGGGTCCTCATGCTGGTCACGACCCAGTGCGCAAGCTACTGCCGGTACTGCACCCGATCGCGCATCGTGGGGGACCCGACCCAGAACTTCAACAGCCGCGACCATGAGGCGCAGCTCGAGTACCTGCGCCGGACCCCGCAGGTCCGCGACGTCCTCATCTCCGGCGGCGACGGCCTGACCCTGGCGCCCAAGCTGTTCGAGAAGATCCTGCGCGGCCTGCGCGAGATCCCGCACATCGAGATCATCCGGATCGGGTCGCGCGTGCCCGTGTTCCTGCCGCAGCGGATCGATGACGAGCTGTGCGAGATGATGGCGAAATACCATCCGCTGTGGATCAACCTCCATTTCAACCACCCCAACGAGATCACGCCCGAGGTCTCGCGCGCGGTGGACAAGCTGACCCGGGCCGGCCTGCCGGTCGGCAACCAGAGCGTGCTGCTGGCCGGCGTCAACGACTGCGTCCACATCCAGCGCTCGCTGGTTCACAAACTGGTCGCCAACCGGATCCGGCCGTACTACCTGTACCAGTGCGACCTGGTGGAGGGGTCTGGCCACTTCCGGACGCCGGTCGGCAAGGGCCTCGAGATCATGGAGGGCCTGCGTGGGCATACGTCCGGCTACGCCGTGCCGACCTTCGTGATCGATGCCCCCGGCGGTGGCGGCAAGATCCCGGTCATGCCCAACTACCTGATCTCGTACTCGGATCACAAGGTGGTGCTGCGCAACTACGAGGGCTACATCACGACCTACGAGGAACCCGAGCACTACCAACGGCACGACTCGGAGGCGTGCGTGTATTGCCAACACGAACGCCCGGAGGTCGGGCAGTCCGGGATCCTCGGTCTGCTCGAGGGCGAGCGGATGTGGATCGAGCCAAAGGGCTTCGAGGAAGTCCACGCGCGCGGCAACACAGAAGCTCACCGCCTCCAGGACCCGTCCAAGTGGGTGCCCTTCGGCGTCGGCGCCATCGAGGGCCAGGCCGGCGCCCCCCTGCGTGTCCTCGAGCCAGGATCAGACTACGGTCCGGGCGAGGAGCCCCGCCCGCGCGAGGGCGAGCCCACCGCGGCGGCCCACGGGGAGCTGCTGTAGTCGCTGGCTGTGCCAGGTCGGGATGCTAGTATGCATGTATGAAGCGCACCACCATCAGCCTTCCCGACGATCTCGCGGCAGCCCTCGAGCGCGAGGCCAGACGCCGCAGGGTCCCCGTCTCGCTCGTGGCACGGGAGGCCCTGGAGGCTCGCCTTGGTCGGACGGCGACCGCGCGCCGGGATCTCCCTTTCGCCGCCCTTGGCCGGAGCGGCCATCACTCGACGGCGCGGGACTTCGAAGAGATCCTCGAAGTCGAGTGGCTCCGTGATCGCGGTCGTTGACGCGGGGCCTCTCTACGCTGCGGTTGACGCCGACGACGACGACCACGCTCGGTGCGTCGAGGTGCTCCAGCGATCGGACCTGGACCTCGTTGTCCCGGCCCTTGTCGTCGCCGAAGTCACGTACCTCGTTGGGCGACGCCTGGGAGCCGATATCGAAGCTGCGTTCCTCCGGGGTCTGAGCGTCCTGGAGGTCGAGGCGCCCGCGGCTGAGGAGTGGCCGGTGATCGCCGATCTTGTGAAACGTCACGGCGACTTGCCGCTCGGCGGTACGGACGCCTCAGTCGCCGTCCTCGCGGAGCGACTCGGAACGGACCTTGTCGTGACCCTGGACCGGCGCCACTTCGGCGTCCTCCGGTCATCGAACGGCCGCCCGTTCCGGCTACTTCCTGACTGAGGTGATTTCGATCGCCATGTCGTGCTGCTGATGCGTCGTCCGTTCTTCTGCGCCGGCCTGGGCTTCGACTTTTGCTAGAGTATTGACATCTCGGGTCCGGATAGCTTAATGTCTAGCTATCGACCGGCCACCTTATCGCCGGCGCACAGGATGGAGGCCGAGATGGCGACATTGGTGGTCAAGCACCCGGTGGTCGATTACGGGTCATGGCGAGCCGCGTACGACGAAGTCGCACCGCTTCGCGCGCAGTACGGCTGCACGGCCGACCGGGTCATCCGCGACGCCGCGGACCCGGCCCAGTTGCTCGTTCTACACGAATTCCCGACGCTCGACGACGCGCGGTCGTTCGCTGGCGATCCGGGGCTCGCGGCGGCGATGGCTCGCGGCGGCGTCGTTGGCAAGCCGACCATCGAGTTCTACGAGCCGGCGTGACCGATCCCCAGCCCCAGCTGCGCGTCGACGGCGACTTCGAAACCGAATACCCGGGCGCCGACCCGACGTCGGCTGAGTGCTACATCAATGTCGTTCGCACGGCGGACCAACTCTTCGCCGAGTTGGCCCGCCGTCTCCGCGCGGAAGCGGGGATCTCCTCGACGGCGATGATGGTGCTCGCCACGATCGACGGCCTTGGCGGCCGAAGCACGCCCGCCGAGATAGGGCGGCATGTCGTGGTGTCATCGGCGGCCATCACGTCACTCATCGACACGAATGAGAAGCACGGGTACGTTCGGCGCACCCCCGACGAGGTGGATCGGCGTCGCACGTGGGTGGGCCTCACCCCCGAGGGCCGAGCCCTCGTCGACCGGCTCCTGCCGGGACTTCACCAGGTGGAGACCGACGTGATGGGGGCACTTGCCCCGGCCGAACGCCTCGAGCTCCTCCGGCTGCTAGCCAAGATCCAGGTGTCCGTGCATCGCGTGGGGCAGCAACCGGCGTCACTGCCGAACGCGCCACGGAACCGGCCCGCGCGCCTCGACGGGAATCGCTCCGCCGGCTGACGGCGCCGACGCCCAAGGAGATCCGCAGCGTGTGGTAGGCTATCAACCTTCGTCGCACCTCGCGACGATGCGCCGCGTGG
>JANOIS010000517.1:0-15254 GCA_031407755.1 Chloroflexota bacterium
GCGGCGCTGGTGCTCATCCTCGTCGCCTTTCCGTACGTCTCGATCGCGACGCGCGCGGCGATCCTGCGCACGGACCCCGCGGTCGAGGAGTCCGCCCGGCTATTGGGCGATCGGCGCTCGACGGTGTTCCGGCGGGTCACCCTGCCGGTCCTCGTTCCGGCGATCGCGGCCGGGGCGCTCCTTGCCGTGCTGTACGCCCTGTCCGATTTCGGCGCCGTGTCGCTGCTCCAGTTCGACAGTCTGTCACGGGCCATTTACCTTCAGTACGGAGCCTCGTTCGATCGGTCGCTGGCGGCGATCCTCGCGCTCGTGCTGGTGGTCATCACGCTCGGGCTGACGTGGGGCGAGGCGAGGTTGCGCGGTCGGGCGGCAGCGTATGCCTCGCTACCCCGACGGCCACCGACCATGGTCGCACTGGGGCGCTGGCGGTGGCCGGCTATCGGGTTCCTGAGCGTCGTCGTCGGGCTCGCGCTGGTCATTCCGGTTGGAACGATCGGCTGGTGGCTGGTGCGCGGTCTGGCTCAGGGTGAGCCGTTGCGCCTCGTGATGGAGGTCGCCATCGATTCGTTCGTGCTCGGAAGCGTCGCCGCCGTCGCCGCGCTGGCGCTGGCGCTGGTGGTCGCACTGCTCGCGGCGCGCTATCGGTCGCGGCTGTCGGGCCTGGTGGAGGCGGCCACCTACGCTGGATACGCGCTGCCCGGGATCGTCGTGGCTCTGGCCATGGTCTTCCTGGCCACGCGGACGCTGCCGTTCGCGTACCAGACGCTCGGGCTGCTGGTGGCGGTCTATGCCGTGCGCTTCGTGCCCCAGGCGCTCGGCGGACTCCGGGCGGGGCTCGGCCAGGCAGGCCGCGGGCTGGAGGAGGCGGGCCGGTCACTCGGCGACGGACCGGTGCAGGCGTTCGTGCGCTTGACGCTACCGGCCCTGCGGCCCGCGTTCGTGGCCGGTGGCGCGCTGGTGTTCCTGACCGTGGTCAAGGAGCTGCCGCTGGCCCTGTTGCTTGCCCCGATCGGGTTCGACACGCTGGCCACGGAGATCTGGGATGCGGCCTCGTCGGGGTTCTATGCGCGGGCCGCCGGTCCGGCCGCGCTGTTGCTGGCGATCTCCGTCGGGACGGTGGCGGTCCTGCTGCGCGCCGAGGAGCGGGCACGATGAGCGTCGAGCGGCCGACGCTGGCGGTCGAGGTCCGTGGGCTGCGGCGGCAGTTCGGATCGGTGGTCGCGGTCGATGGCGTCGATCTGGACGTCCGCCCGGGCGAGATGCTGACCGTGCTCGGGCCATCGGGCTGTGGCAAGACCACGGTCCTGCGCCTGATCGCCGGGCTCGATATGCCGGATGCGGGCACCATCGATATCGGTGGTCGGCGGGTGTCCGGCGCCGGCGCGTCCGTCCCGCCAGAGCGACGCCGGGTCGGGATGGTGTTCCAGGACGTGGCGCTGTTTCCGCACCTGTCCGTGCGTGACAACATCGGCTACGGGCTGCGCCGCGATCCGGATCGCGAGGTTCGCGTCCGCGAGTTGCTGGAGCTGATCGATCTGCCCGACGCGGGCGACCGGATGCCGTATCAGCTGTCCGGCGGCATGCAGCAGCGGGTGGCCGTGGCCCGCGCCCTGGCGCCGCGACCGGATGTGGTGCTGCTGGACGAGCCGTTCTCGTCGCTGGATGCGGCGTTGCGGACCCAGTTGCGCGGCGACGTGCGCGAGATCCTCCGAGCGGCGGGGGCGGCGGCCGTGTTCGTGACCCACGATCAGGACGAGGCGCTGACCCTGGGCGACCGCATGGCGGTCATGGTCCGTGGTCGGGTGGAGCAGCTCGCGCCGCCGGAGGTCGTGTATGGCGAGCCGGCGACACCGTTCGTGGCCACGTTCGTGGGGACCGCGAATCTCGTCCACGGGGAGTACGCGGGGGGCGTGGCGGTCACCCGGTTCGGGCCCGTTCGCCTGGTGGGGCGGGGGAGCGGTGCGGCGTCCTCCGGCCGCGGGCTGGTCGTGGTCCGGCCGGAGCATATGGACGTCGTGGAGGCACCGGACGGCCCGGCAGATGGGGGGTTGTGGCGCGTCCTGCGCCGCCGGTTCACGGGCACGGAGATCCTATACGAGGTCGCGGCTCAGGATGGCGAGCGGCTGTGGGTGGAGGCGGGCCACGCCGTCCGCCGCCTGCGCGTCGGTGATGCGGTCAGCCTGCGTCTGCGCGAGGTGGAGACGGTCGTGTTTCCCGCAGGGTCGGGGCACGCGGGTGGCTCGCACGGGTCGGTGGCGGCGCTCGGGGTGCCGGCGCGGGTCGCCGAGTAGGGTCGGAACGCCACCGATCGCGCACGGGTTGATCGTCCGCATTGATCGATTCGAGCTTCGGCGTGAGGGACTGCTCCTCCCAAACGACGCCCCGCGTACGCACCTCCTCGTGGCCAGGGCAAAATCGATCAACCACACTGATCAGTGGCGTCCTCAGCGGCGCAATGTGTGCCCGGCCGTCGTGGTCGACGGGCGCCAGGTGGTCCTCGCGATGGCAGCCGCCGGCCCGATCCGGGTGGGGGGGGGCACCTCCCGGATCGTCCGTGCCTGAAATGAGACCGGTCACCTCTTGGCCTGGTGCTGGTTGGCGACGATGGGCCAGGAACTCTATCCCGATGCGACGAGGCTGCTCATCAGCGCCGGTGCCGGGGCCCCGGTGCCGGCGCGGGCCGCCGAGTAGGGTCGAACGCCACCGACCGCCCACGGCTGATCGTCCTCATTGATCGATTCGAGGTTCGGCGTGAGGGACTGCTGCTCCCAAACGACGTCCCGGGTACACACCTCCTAATGGCCAGGGCGGAATCGATCAACCACACCGATCAGTGGCGCCACCGATCAGTGGCGCGCCGGATGTGGACGGTCGCCGCAACACCGACGTATCGCCTCCCGTTGCGGTATCGTGGCCTCTCACGGAAGCCTTGCATAGATTTAGGTAGATTTGTCATGCCGATGGCGCCCCGCACGCCGCCCTGCACGCCGCCGCAGCCGCCCGAATCGGTTCATTGACCACCACCGCGCGGTCACGGATCGCGGTCTTCGTGGCCGCGGCCCCGGACCTTGATGCCGCTCGTCGAGCCGCCATCCTGCCCATCGCCGAATCGGCGGTCAGCGCTGGCGGCGTGGTCGTCGATACCTGTCATCGGGTGGAGGTCATCGTCGACGACGCCCGGCAGATCGACCCGGGAATGCAGGCCGCGCTCGTGGACGGTGGCGCGGTCCGCCTCGAGGGCCAGGCGGCGGTGCGTCACGTCATCGAGCTCGCCATCGGGCTCGAATCGGCGGTCGTTGGCGAGGACCAGGTGCTGCATCAGCTGCGGACCGCGGTCGATGTGGCGCGCCGTCGCGCCGGGATCGGGCTGGACCTCGGGCTGCTGCTGGACGCCGCTCTGCGTGCCGGCCGCGTCGGGCGATCTTGGCGGCCGGCGCACGGTCGCGCCATCGCCATCTCGATCGCGGACCTCGCGATCACCCGCATCGACGCGCGTATCGGTGCGCTCGATGGGCGCCGGGTCGTCGTGATCGGCGCCGGACAGATGGGCCGGGCCGCAGCCCGCGGCGCGATGGAGCGCGGTGCGCGCGTGGGTCTCGCGTCGCCGACGCCGGACCACGCCCTGGCCGTCGCCGGAGGGATCGGCGCCGAGCCGTGGCCGATGGACCCGGGGACGGCGCTCGCCGACGCGGCCGCGGTCGTGGTCGCGCTATCCGGCCGATGGGCGATGACGGAAGCCACCCGCGACGCCCTCATCGGCCGGCCGATCGTCGTGGACCTGTCCATGCCGCCGGCGCTGTCCGCGGACGTCCGGTCAGGTCTTGGCGACCGACTCATCGATATCGATTCACTGGCCGGACCGAGGGCCGCCGACGCGGCGACCGCCGCCTATCGATCTCGTCTCGAGCGCCTGGCGGAACGCACGATCGACGGCTACGAGGCGTCCATCGTGGCTCGCGAGCGTTCGGCCGTCGATCGATTGGCCGACCGGATAGAGCGCCAGCGCGCCGCCGAGCTGAAGGCCTGGCTGCGCCGACGACCGGAGCTGGACGACCGGGCCCGGGGCCAGCTCGAGGAACTCAGCCGCGACCTGTCCGCACGCCTGTTCCGCGAGCCCCTGGCGCGTCTCGCGCGTGATCCGGACGGCCGGCGGCAGCGGGCGCTGGACGAGCTGTTCGACGCATGACCGCGGATGTCGTCGTGGCTTCGCCAACGCTCCGGATCGGGACCCGGGGGAGTGCCCTCGCCCTCATCCAGGCGAACCTCGTCGCGGATGCGCTGCGCGCGGCCGGGGCCGCGGTCCGTGTGGACACGATCGTCACGGACGGCGACCGGCGTACGCCGGACACGGCCTGGGGTGAGGGCGCCTTCGTGACGGCCATCGAAGCGGCGCTGCTGAACGGCGAGGTGGACGTGGCGGTCCACAGCGCCAAGGACGTGCCGACGGATCAGGATCCGCGCCTCGTAATCGCGGCGTTTCTGCCCCGTGAGGACGCCCGGGATGTCGTTGTCCTGCCCGGAGGTCTGCCGCTGGCATCGCTGGTAGACCTGCCGCATGGTGCTCGTGTGGGTACGGACAGCCCGCGGCGGACAGCGTTCCTGCGAGCGCAGCGTCCGGACCTCGATGTCCATCCACTGAACGGCAACGTGGACACGCGGTTGCGCCGGTTGGACGCGGGCGAGACGGATGCCCTCGTGCTGGCGGCCGCGGGGCTGCGACGGCTGGACCGCCAGGATCGGATCTCGCTGGCGCTGTCCGCGTCGGTCATGCCGCCGGCGCCGGGTCAGGGCGCGCTCGCCGTCCAGGTCCGGGCGGACGACGCGATCGCTCGTGGGCTGGTTGGGCGGCATGACCACGGCCCGACGCGGCGCGCCGTGGAGACGGAACGGGCGCTTCTGGCGGCGTCCGGCGGGGGCTGTCGCGCGCCGCTCGGGGCCCTCGGCACGGTGCTCGACGGCGGACTGCGGCTCGAAGCCGGGTACGCGCGGCCGGATGGCCGGGTCGCGGTTCACGTCTCGCGGACTTCGGCGAGTCCCGGAACGGTGGCGGGGCTGGTCCGGGCCACGCTTCGGGACCTCGCCGAGGCCGCCGCCGATGCAGCCAGGCACGGGGACCCCGACGCGTCCCGTGTCGTCGTGACCCGCGCCCCGGAGGACGGCGCCGCCACCCTGCTGGCGCTCGTCGATCGTGGTCTCGCCCCGATCCTGGTCCCGGCCATCGAGACGGCCAGCGCAGACGCAAGCCGCGTCGATGACCTCGTGCGCCGCCTGCCCGCCGCGGACTGGGTCGTCGTGACCAGCGCCCGGACCGTGGACGCGCTGGCCGCGGCCGCCGAGCGGACGGGTTGCGACCTCGCGACCGGCGGACCGGACGGCCCGCGCTGGGCGGCGATCGGGGCAGCCACGGAACGGGCGCTCGAGGCGGCCGGGGTCACGGTCTCGTTCCGACCGTCGCGCTCGACCGGCATGGACCTCGCCGAGTCGCTGCCCGTGGCGGCCGGGACGACGGTCATCCTGCCGCACGGCGATCTTGCCGGTCGCAAGCTCCCGAACCGCCTCACCGAACGCGGTGCGTCGGTCGATGCCGCCGTCGTCTACCACACGCTCGAGGCGCCGGCCTCCTCGCACGCCCCCCTCCGCGCGGCCCTTGCTGACAACCCGGCGGCCGTCGTCCTGGCCAGTGGCTCGGCGGTCCGTGGCTGGCTCGAGCTGGCGCGTGCCATCGGGGCGGAGTCGGCGGTGGCGGGCATCCCGGTCATCGCCATCGGCCCGACGACCGCGGCCGAGGCCCGCCGGCACGGCCTCACCGTCCTCGCTGAGGCTCGAACACCGGACCCTGGGTCCGTGGCCGATGCCGCCGCGGCCGCCCTCTCGACCCGCAAGGAGACTCCGTGATCGATCTCGCCGCCTCGACCGAGCCGGGAGCCATCCCGCTGCCGCTGCACCGCGGCCGAAGGCTGCGCCGCACGCCCGCCCTGCGCGCCCTCGTGCGCGAGACCCGCCTGGATCCGGGGATGCTGGTGGCGCCGATGTTCGTGCGATCGGGACGTGGCGTGCGTGAATCGATCGGTTCGCTGCCGGGGGTCCAGCGTGTGTCGCCCGATGAGGCCGTCCGGGATGCCTCCATGCTGGCGGAGCTCGGCGTGGGTGGCGTGCTGCTGTTCGGGCTCCCGGACGACAAGGACGCGGACGGGTCCGGCGCATGGGCCAGCGAGGGGATCGTCCAGCAGACGTTGCGCCGGCTCCTCGACGAGGCTCTGCCGCTGGCGCTCATCGCGGACACCTGCCTGTGCGAGTACACGGATCACGGCCATTGCGGTCCGCTCGCGCCGGACGGTTCGGTGGCCAACGACGCGGCCCTTGCGCGGCTGGCGGAGACAGCGGTCAGCCAGGCCCATGCCGGCGCGGACATCGTGGCCCCTTCGGCGATGATGGACGGTCAGGTGGCGGCCATCCGGGTGGGCCTCGACGCTGCCGGTCACTCGGGCACGGCGATCATGGCCTACGCGGCGAAGACCGCATCGGCGTTCTACGGCCCGTTCCGGGAAGCCGCCGGCAGCACCCCGGCCTTTGGTGACCGGCGCGGCTATCAGATGGATCCGGCCAATGGCCGCGAGGCGCTGCACGAGATGACCCAGGACGTGGCCGAGGGCGCGGACCTGCTCCTGGTCAAGCCCGGGCTCCCGTGCCTGGACCACATCGTCGCGGCACGGGCGAGATTCGACCTGCCGATCGCGGCCTACCAGGTCAGCGGCGAGTTCGCGATGATCGCGGCAGCCGCCGAGCGTGGCTGGATCGATGGCCGTCGAGCGCTCACGGAGAGCGTCACCTCGATCGCCCGGGCCGGGGCCGACATCATCGTCACGTACGGGGCCGCGGACCTCGCCCGCTGGATCGCCGAAGAACGGGGCGGCGCCCGATGACCACGGTGTCCGCCGACAACGAAGGAGCACAGCTGTTCGTGCAGGCCGTTGCCCTCGGTCTCGATCCCGCGTGGCGTCGGCTCGGCGCGGATGTACGGGCGGTCGATGGCGCGGCCTTCGTGGCCGCCGAAGACGCCTCGACCGCCGATGGCGTGCGCACCCTGTCGTATTCGAGCATCGGGCTGGAGCCGGGCGTGGACCTGCTGCTGCTTCGCCTGGCCGAATCGATCGACGCGCTCGAGGTGGCGGGGGCCCGGCTCGCACGCAGTGGGCTGGGACGCTGGCTGTCCGTGCGCACGAGCCTGCTCGGTCGGATCGTGCCGTCGCAGTACGTGGTCAAGCCCACGGACCAGGAGCGGTCCGTGCTGGATGGTGTGCCCAAGCGCTACCTCGTCGTCTATCCGTTCACCAAATCGACCGACTGGTATCTGCTGAGCCGCGAGGCGCGCCAGGGCGTGATGAACGAGCACATGCGCGTGGGGCGAGGCTACCCGACCGTCCGCCAGCTGCTGGCCTACTCGTTTGGCCTCGATGACGGCGACTTCCTGGTCGCCTACGACACGGACGATCTGGCCGTCTTCGGCGACCTCGTGCGCGACCTGCGCGGGACGGAGAGCCGGCGGTCCACCGTCAACGACCGACCGATCCTGCTGGGCGTGCGCCGAACACCGCTGGAGTTCGTCGAACTGGTGGGCGGCGCATGACGGGCGCACCGGCTACGACGCGCGCGGACGACCTGCGGGTCCGGGCCGCTGACCTGTTCCCGGGCGGGGTCAACAGCCCGGTTCGGGCGTTCCGGGCGGTCGGTCGCGAGCCGCTGATCCTCGCCTCCGGCTCCGGTGCCCGGGTGCGCGACGTGGATGGCCGGGAGTACCTCGACTACATCGGCGGCTGGGGACCGGCCATCCTGGGGCACGGGCATCCAGCCGTCATCGACGCGATCCGCGCCGCGGCGCTCGATGGCTTCGCGCTGGGTACCACCGGCCCGCTCGAGATCGAGCTCGGGGAGCGGATCCGGGTGCGGATGCCGTCGATGGAGCGCCTGCGGTTCACGTCGTCCGGCACGGAGGCCGTGATGAGTGCGGTGCGTGTGGCACGGGCCGCAACGGGACGGGACCTCGTGGTCAAATTCGCGGGCGGCTACCACGGGCACAGCGACGGGCTGCTTGCGGACGCCGGATCCGGCCTGGCCACCCTCGCCATCCCGGGCAGTGCCGGGGTCACGGCCGCGACGGCCGCCGGGACCATCGTGCTGCCGTTCAACGACCGGGCGGCGGCCGGCCAGGCGTTCCGTGTCTTCGCGGGCCGGATCGCGGCCGTGCTCGTCGAACCGGTGGCGGCCAATGTCGGGGTCATCGCGCCAGCGCCGGGTTTCCTCGAGGACCTTCGCACCCTGACCGAGGACGACGGGGCGCTGCTCATCTTCGATGAGGTCATCACAGGGCTCCGGGTGGCCTCCGGCGGGGCCCAGGCACGCTACGGGATCCGGCCGGACCTGACCACGCTCGGCAAGATCATCGGTGGGGGCATGCCCATCGGCGCGTACGGCGGACGGCGTGACCTCATGGACCTCGTGGCGCCAGTCGGGCCCGTTTACCAGGCCGGGACGCTGTCCGGCCACGCCCTGTCCATGGCGGCGGGCTGCGCGACGCTGGATCTGCTGACCGATGCCTCATACGACGCGCTCGAGGCCGCCGGCGAGCGACTGGCGACCGGTCTGGCCGACGCGGCCCGTGGCGCCGGCCGCGTTGTCTCCATAGTGCGTGTCGGCTCGCTGCTGACCGTGTTCTTCGCCGAGCGAGCCCCGATCGATGCGGCCGAGGCGCTCGCGGCGGACCGCGCGGCTTACGCCCGGTTTTTCGGGGCCATGCTCGATTCCGGCGTGCTGTTGCCGCCGTCACCGTTCGAGGCGTGGTTCCTGTCGCTGGCGCATGGCCGAGACGTGCTGGACGCTACGGTCGCGGCGGCTGCCGAGGCGTTCGCCGCATGACGGACGACACGGTGCGTGCCGACTCCGGTCGCCCGGATCGATTGCTCCGCGCCCTCCGCCGCGAACCGGTCGACGCGACCCCGGTCTGGTTCATGCGCCAGGCGGGCCGTTCGCTCCCCGAATATCGCCGGATTCGCGAGCGCGCCAGCCTCGCGGACATCGTCGGCGACGCCGCCCTGTGCGCCCAGGTCAGCCTCCAGCCGGTGGACCGGCATGGTGTGGATGCGACGATCGTCTTCGCAGACATCACCACCCCGCTGCCGGGGATCGGCGTGGCGGTGGAGATCGTGGAGGGGGTCGGGCCGGTCATCGAGCACCCGATCCGGACGGCCGCAGACGTGGACCGCCTTCGGGCGTTCGATGCGGAGGCATCGGTCGGCTCGTTGCTGGAGGCCATCGCCCTCGTGCGCCGAGCCTCGCCGGTGCCGGTCATCGGCTTTGCCGGAGCGCCGTTCACCCTGGCGTCGTACCTCATCGAGGGCAGGTCGCCGCGTGAACTGGCTCGCACCAAGGCCCTGATGCACACTGAGCCCGCGGTCTGGGATGCGCTCCTGTCGAGGATCGTGGACATGGATATCACCTACCTGCGAGCCCAGGTCGCAGCCGGCGCCCAGGTCCTCCAGCTCTTCGATTCGTGGATTGGCCAGCTATCGCCGTTCGATTACCGCGTGTACGTGCTGCCGCACGTGCGGCGGCTGTTCGTCGGTCTCGCGGACCTCGGCGTGCCGACCATCCACTTCGGCACCGGGACGGCCGGGCTGCTGGCGGCGATGGCCGAGGCCGGTGGCGATGCGATCGGTCTGGACTGGCGGGTGGGGCTGGCCGACGGCTGGTCGCGAGTGGGGGAGCGGGCCGTGCAGGGCAACCTCGACCCGCAACTCCTGTTGGGGCCGTGGGCGGCCACGGAGATCCAGGCCAGGGCGATCCTCGACGAGGCCGCCGGCCGACCGGGACACGTCTTCAACCTCGGGCATGGCGTGCTCCCCGAAACGAACCCGGATGACCTGCGCCGGCTCGTGGATCTCGTGCATGCCCGGCACGTGAACGGCGCCCGCGCAGATGGACCGGCGGTCGTGGCAGGTCGCCCTTGACCGGCGCGGAACGGCTGCTGGCTGCCTGCCGCGGCGAACCTGTGGATGCCACGCCGACCTGGTTCATGCGCCAGTCCGGCGGATCGTTGCCCGCGTACCTCGCCATGCGTGAGCGCCACTCGGTCATGGACATCGCACGCACCCCGGCGCTGTGTGCCGAGATCACGGTCGGGGCGGCCGAGGTGCTCGGCACGGACGGCGCGGTCCTCTTCGCGGACGTCATGTTGCCGGTCGAGGCGATGGGCGTCGCCCTCTCGCTGACGGCCGAGGGCCCGGTCGTGGAGCACCCGCTCCGCAGCGCGGCAGACGTGGCAGGGCTGCGCGAGGTGGATGTCGCGACAGACCTCGGGTTCGTGCTGGAGGCGATCCGGCTGGCGCGGCAAGCGCTTGGCGAGCGGGCGGGGCTGATCGGTCTCGCCGGTGGGCCGTTCACGATCGCCGCTTACCTGATCGAGGGCGGCCCGTCGCGCGACCAGCTCCTGGCGCGGCGCCTGATGCACGGCGCCCCGAAGGTCTGGGCAGCCCTGCTGGATCGGATCACGGCGACGACCGTGGACTATGTCGCGGCACAGGTGGCCGCGGGCGCCCAGGTCATCCAGCTGTTCGATTCGTGGGCCGGCAGCCTCGCCCCGGCCGACTACGAGCGGTGCGTGGCGCCCTGGTCCCGGCGGATCCTGGAGGGCGTGCGCTCGGCGGGCGCCCCGGTCATCCATTTCGCGGCGGCCGGGGCGAACCTGCTCCAGCATCTCGCGGCCGGCGCCGATGTCGTGGGCGTGGATTCCGCGCAGCCCCTCGACGCCGCTCGGCGCCGGCTCGGAGCGACGGCCGTGCAGGGCAATCTCGATCCCGCCCGGCTCGCTGCCGGTTGGCCGGTCGTGGCCGATGGAGTCGCGGCGGTCCTGACCGCAAACGACGGGCGTCCCGGGCACATCTTCAACACCGGCCATGCCGTCCCGCGGGACACGGAGCCCGCGCGCCTGCGCGACATCGTCAGCCTCGTCCACGACCGTACAGCGGTCCAGCCAGTGCCGTCAGGAGCGTAGGACATGACCCCCGCCGCAGCCCGAACCACGCCGCGCACCGGCGTCCTGCTCATGACCTACGGGTCGCCCTCATCACTCGACGATGTGGAGCGCTATCTCACCGCGGTCCGGGGCGGTCGCATCCCGAGCGACGAGCTCCTCACGGAGTTTCGGCGCCGCTACAAGGTCATCGGCGGTTCACCGCTGATCGAGCGGACGCGGGCGCAGGCATCGGCGCTGGAGGCCTTGCTCGGGGGTCGCTGGGCGGTCCGTCCGGCCATGCGCTTCTCCGAGCCGTCGATCGAAACGGCCGTGCGCGAACTGGCGGCGAACGGCGTCGTCCAGGTCGTGGGGATCATCCTGTCGCCTCAGTATTCGCCGCTGCTCATGGGCGGCTACGAGCGGGCCGTCACGGCGGCGCGCGAGGCCGTGGGACCCGCGGCACCGGCCATTTCCGTCGCGGGCGCATGGTTTCGGCAGCCGGCCTTCGTCGAAGCGCTTGCCGGTCGGATCCGGGCGAGCATCGATGTGGTCGCGTCCGGGTCGGACCGGCCGATGCCCGTGCTGCTGACGGCACACAGCCTTCCGCGTCGCGTCGCCGAGGAGGAGCCCGATTACCTCGGCCAGCTCGATGCCAGCGCCACGCTCGTCGCCGAGGCGGCCGGGCTGGACCCGTCGCGCTGGACGTTCTGCTGGCAGAGTGCCGGTCACGAACCAGGCGAATGGATGCAGCCGGACTTCGCGGACCTGATGCCGGAACTCGCCCGCGCCGGGCATGATCGGGTCCTCGTCGCCCCGATCCAGTTCCTGGCCGATCATCTCGAGATCCTGTACGACATCGATATCGGGGCACGCGAGCAGGCCGAGGCGGCCGGTCTGCGCTTCGCCCGGATCCCATCGCTCAACGACGATCCCGGCCTGATCGAGGCCCTGGCCGCCGTCGCGCTCCAGACACCGCTCCGGGCCGATCCGGCCGCCCTGCTGGCTTCAGTCGCCAAGCGTTGAGAGGAACCGAAAGACCGGCACTGCCGCGGCGTATGCGTCGGCCAGCACATCCGGCAGGTCCGGCGAGTGGACCTCGTTGTCCGTCAGGCGCCGGCCGAACACGACGTCCTTGAACCGGAACAGCTCAGCCATCGGGTGGTCCCCGCGATCGTGTCGGCGTCGTCCCTCGTGCCTAACGCGACCTGTCCGCGTGTGCGTGCAGGCGGCAACCGAAGCCTGACAAAGGCCAGAAGATCGGGCCGAAGTAGAACCCGGGCATCGTGACCCCGATCAACCTGCAGGGCACCCAGACGATCTCGGTGATGACGGCCTGGCGCGTTCCGTGTCGTCAACGCTGGCGCGACGGCCGACTGGACTGCCGGGCTCCCGTCGGCACGGCTGCCATCGACCGCGTGCGGCTGATCGTCCTCATTGATCGAAACGAGGCTCGGTATGAGGGACTGCTGCTCCCAAACGACGTTCCGCGTACGCACCTCCTCGTGGCCACGGCAGAATCGATCAACCACACCGATCAGTGGCGCGTCAGTGTGCCCGGCCGGAAACCCGTGAACATCATCGATTCCTCTTGTGGCTGATCGGTTGACGCATCCTACGCCGCGGCGCCGCTATCCTCCGGACGTGCCTGCCCCAGCCGCCATTCCTGCCGAGGCGCGCGCCGCGATCCTCGCCTGGTACGGGCAGGCCGCCCGCCCGCTCGCCTTTCGGCGTACGCGCGACCCGTACGCGATCCTCGTCGCGGAGGTCATGGCACAGCAGACCCAGGCGGATCGAGCGGCGGCCTACTGGCAACGGTTCATGACCCACTTCCCGACCGTCGGGGTGCTCGCCGCAGCGACGCCAGCAGGCGTCCTTCGGGTCTGGCAGGGCCTCGGCTATGATCGCCGGGCGGTCGGGTTGTGGCGGATGGCGCGCATCGTGGTCGACACGCACGGGGGTCGGATCCCGTCGACGGTGACCGCGCTCGAGGGTCTGCCGGGCGTCGGTCCGTATACGGCGCGGGCGGTGGCGGCGTTCGCATTCGGGCTGCCCGTCGGTGCCGTGGACGTGAACGTGCGGCGCGTGCTCAGCCGGATCGTGGCCGCCACCGGATCGATGGGCGACGTCGCGGTCCAGGCTACCGCCGACGCGTCCGTCCCGGTCGATCGGCCGGGGGAGTGGACCCACGCGCTGATGGATCTCGGGGCGACGATCTGCCGGGCGCGGGCGCCGCGCTGTCCGGCGTGTCCGGCCCAGTCGTGGTGTGCCTACGCGGCGGCGGGGGGCGTGGCCGGGCCGACTGCTCGCCACGACCCCGGCCGGCACGCGGTGCGTGAACCAGCCGCACCTTTCGCGTCGACCAACCGCTGGCTACGTGGCCGGATCCTCGATCGACTCCGCGCCGAGCCGGACAGGACGTGGGTCACGCTCGACGAGGGGATCGGTGAGCATGGGGTCGCGCGGGTACGCGAGGCCGCGACCCGGATGGCCGCCGACGGTGTCATCGAGCTCCAGGCAGACGCTCAGGCCACGGACCCGCTGCGCGCCCGATTGCCGCTGGCCTGACCTCACCCGGCCCGGGCCGCGTCGGCTACGCTTCGGGGGCCATGGCTCAGACCCCCACCCCGACCGGCACCGGCCGCCCGACCGGCACGGCCGGTAGCGGCACCTCGATACCGCTCCCGGCCAACGACCCGGTCCTGTTCGAACTGGACCTGCGCGGGTTGCGCGGTCGATGGGCGAGCCAGGCCGCGTTGCCCGCGATCGGCGCCGAGGCGATGGCCGGGGCGGACCGCCGGGCACAGGCCCTGGGCGTGACCGAGGAGCGGCTGATGGAGCATGCCGGGACCGCTGTGGCGGCCGCGGTCCGGGCCCTGGCCGCGGACACCGGCCGATGGGGGACCGGTCCGATCGTCATCCTGTGTGGACCCGGCAACAATGGCGGTGATGGGTTCGTCGCCGCTCGCCGATTGGCCCTGGCAGGCGCCCGGGTGGTGGTCGCCGTCATCGCGACCGCGGCGAGACCCAGGGGTGCAGCCGCCGCTCGAAACTGGGATCGGGTCGCCCGTGATGCCGGCATCGACAAGGTCCATGTGCCGGTCGCCCGAGATGTCGCCGTCTTTGGGCACGGCCTGGAGAAAGCCGCCGTCATCGTCGATGCGCTGCTGGGGACGGGCGTCCGCGGTCCCCTCCGCGAGCCGATCAGGAGCGCCGTCGAACTCATCGAGCGCGCGCGCGCCGGCGGCATCCCGGTCGTCGCCATCGACACACCGACCGCCGTGGATCTGTCCAGCGGCGAGCCTTCTGACCCGGCGGTCCGGGCGGACCTGACCGTCACGTTTCACCGGCCAAAGACCGGCCTGCTGACTCGTCGAGGTGCGGCCCATGCCGGCAAGGTGCTGGTCGCCCCGATCGGGATCCCGCCCGAGGCGGACCGTGGTTGAGACGAAGACCCAGCCCGGCTGGCGCTCGGTGGTCCTGGTTGCCGCGGCCGTGGTCGTCATCGTTCTTGGTGCGGCGACCCTTACGAGTCTCCTCCCGACGCCGATCCAGCAGGCCATATTCCACGGGCCGGTGCTCATCGGCGTGCTGATCCTCGGCACGGCCTGGGTCCTGTGGCGGATCTCGCGCGGCCGGCCCATCGACGACGAACGGTGACGGAGGCGACCGACCCGACCGACCCGACGGCAAACGTCTCCGCTCCACTCCGTCGACGAGCAGTGGACCTCGCGCGGCTGGCCGACACGACCTGGGACGTCGTCGTGGTCGGTGGCGGGATCGTCGGGGCGGGCGCGCTGCTTGATGCCGCCACGCGGGGCCTCAAGGTCGCGCTGATCGAGGCGGACGACATCGCCGCCGGCACATCTTCGCGCTCGTCCCGCCTCATCCACGGTGGTCTGCGCTACCTCGAGCAGCTCCATCTGCCTCTGGTCCGTGAAGCGCTCGCCGAACGCCGCCGGCTGTTGCGCAATGCGCCGCACCTCGTGACGCTCGAGCCATTGCTGTTGCCGATCTACGGGATTCCGTACCTGAGCAAGGCCTTCTACGACGCCGGTCTGACCCTGTACGACCTGCTCGGGGCGCGGCACGACGGCGGTTGGCATCGGCGCCTCGATGTGGCCGAGACGCTCGATATCGCGCCGTCCCTCCGACGTGATGGCTTGCGCGGTGGCCTGCTGTACCACGACGGGATGGAGGACGACGCCCGATTCACCCTGGCTGTCCTGCGCACAGCCCTCGCCGCCGA
>JANOIS010000011.1:0-5343 GCA_031407755.1 Chloroflexota bacterium
TGGTCCGGCCATCTCGCCGCGGACCGCTACCAGATGTCGGACAAGATGGAGTATTTCGCGGTACGTAACGCGGCCGGCCTGTTCGACTCCAGCCCGCTCTACAAGTACCGGATCACCGGCAAGGACGCCGAGACCTTCCTCGCCGGGATCCTCGCCCGCGATATACGCGCCTGCGCGGTCGGCGAGGCCCAGTACACCTGCTGGCTGGACGACCGCGGGTTCGTCATCGAGGACGGCGTCATCCTCCACACGGCCAGGGACGAGTACCTGCTGACCAGCGCCGAACCCAACTTCGCCTGGTTCGAGGACCGAATCGGCCGCCTCGACGTCCGGATCGAGGAAGTCAGCCACGACATCGGCACCCTCGCCCTCCAGGGCCCGCGTTCCCGCGACCTGCTCAAGAAGCTGGTCCCGCAGATGGAGAAGATCCCGTACTTCGGCGTGGCCAGGGGCGAGATCGGTGGGGCAGGGGTTACGGTCAGCCGGACCGGCTACAGCGGCGACCTCGGCTACGAGGTCTGGATCGACGCGCCGGATGCGCTCCACGTCTGGGACACGCTGTGGGATTCGATGGAGGGTCACGGCGTCCTGCCGTTTGGCCTCGCCGCGCTGTACATGCTCCGCATCGAGGCAGGGCTCCTGCTCCTCGACGCCGACTTTGACTCCTCCCGATTCGCCTGGAACGACGCCCACCGATCCAGCCCGATCGAACTCGGTTGGACCTGGATGTTCAAGGACCTGAAAGCGGACGACCGCGCGTTCATCGGTCGCAAGGCGCTGGAACGGGAGATCGCCGACAAGACTTCGCGCTGGGCGTTGCGCGGCCTGCTCGTCGACTGGCGGGACTACGATCGGGTCTACGACGCGTCCGGGCTCATCCCACCCAAGGATCATGCCCCGGTCGTCGAGGACTGGATGCTCTATGACGATGACTACCAGCGGGTGGGGTACGCCACGAGCTTCATGTACTCCCCGATGCTCCAGCGTCACATCGCCATCGCTCGCGTCCGGCCCGATCTCGCGAAGCTCGGGACGAAGGTGAACCTCGAGTTCACGGTCGATCACCACTACGAGCAGGTCGCCGCGCACGTCGCGCGGTTGCCCCTCTACAACCCAGAGCGAAAGACGGCCTGACATGACGATGACCGCACCCAAGCCGCGCGCCCCACGGACCGTGAAGTCGACCACGAAATCGTCATCGATCACGCGCTCGACGAAGGCGACCTCGAAGGCCGACCGAACCTACGATGCGATCGTCATCGGTGGTGGCCACAACGGCCTGGTCAACGGCGCGTACCTCGCCAAGTCCGGCCTCAAGACCCTGATCATCGAGCGACGCCACCTCGTCGGCGGCGCGGCGATCACCGAGGAGCTTCGACCGGGCTTCTGGTTCACGACGTTCTCGTACGCGCTCAGCCTGCTGCGACCGGACATCGTCCATGATCTCGAGCTGACCAAACACGGTTTCATGCCGTTGCTGATGGCCACCTCGTTCGCCCCGGGCGAGGACGGCGACTACCTGCTGCTCACCCAGGACCACGGCCAGAATCTCAAGGAGATCGCGCGTCATTCCAAGCACGACGCCGATGCCTACGACCAGTACGGCCACGATATCGAGATGGTCTGTCAGGCTATCAAGCCGCTCCTGGACATGGTCCCCCCGGACATCTTCAGCGACGACCCGGAGGAGTTGCTGGCGCTGGCGCGGATCGGCAGCCGGTTCAAGAAGCTGGACAAGCGGGTGCTCCACAACGCGGTCCGGCTGCTGACCGGCAGCGCCGCCGATTTCCTGGACGACTACTTCGATTCCGAGCTGCTCAAGGGCTATCTCGCGAGCTCGAGCATCATCGGGACCAAGGTCGGGCCGCGCTCGCAGGGCTCCGGACTCGTGCTGCTCTACCACTCGCTCGGTGAGCACGATGGCGAGTTCGGCTCGTGGGCGTTCCACAAGAAGGGCAACGGCGGATTCACCCAGGTCCTCGCCCGAGCGGCCAAGGCGTTCGGCGCGGAGATCGTGCTGTAGAGCGCCGTGGACAGCGTCATCACGAAGAACGGCCGCGCCACGGGCGTCGCCCTCGCCGATGGCTCCGAGTACTACGCGGACACCGTGGTCAGCGCGCTGGACCCGCGGCGCACGTTCCTGGAGCTCGTCAACCCGCGCGAACTGCCGGACGACCTCGTCGAGAATATCCGGCGCTTCCGGTTCCAGGGCACGAGCTCCAAGGTCAACTTCGCGCTGGATGGCCTGCCGCATTTCCCTGCGCTCGGCCAGAAGCCGGACCATTTCCGTGGCTTCACCAACATCGGGCCGTCCATGGACTACCTCGAGCGGGCGTTCGACGACGCCAAGTACGGCTGGTACAGCGAACGCCCATACATCGATATGGCCATCCAGTCGACGATCGATCCGGACATGGCGCCCCCCGGCAAGCATGTCCTCTCCTGCTTCATCCAGTACACCCCGTACAAGCTGCGCGAGAGTGACTGGGACGCGGAAAAGGAGAACCTCGGCGACACCGTCCAGCGCACGCTCGAGTCGTTCTTCCCGGGATTCGGCGACCTCGTCCTCCAGCGCGAGATCGTCACCCCGCTGCACATCGAGCGGACGGTCGGTCTGTCCGAGGGCAACATCTTCGCGGGCGAGTTCTTCGCGCCCCAGATGTTCTTCTTCCGCCCGGCGCCGGGCTGGTCGCAATACCGCACGCCGATCGACGGCTATTACCAGTGCGGCTCCGGCACGCACCCCGGCGGCTGCGTGATGGGCGCCCCGGGCAAGCTCGCCGCCGGTCAGGTCATCAAGGATCGGGCCAAGCTCGCGCGCTCCTGAAGCAGACCCGATCAGCGGGTCTTGGCGGCCGGCGTCCGTGTTGATGATCCGTTAACGAACCCGCCCTACCCTCATCCGAGTCCAGCCAGCGACGAGGGAGTGATGAGTACCAACACCGATATCCTCCGGTCCGTGCCCCTGTTCCAGGGGATGACCAACCATTCCATCGATACGATCGCGGGACTCGCCGATGAAACGACCTTCAGTGTCGGTGACGAGCTCGTTCGTGAGGGCGAGCCCGGCGACTCGTTCCTGGTCCTGGTCGATGGAGCAGCAGAGGTCCGTCAGGGCGGTCGGACCCTGCGAACCCTTGGCCCCGGTGAATTCCTCGGTGAGATCGCCCTCATCGACGGCGGTCCGAGGACCGCGACCGTCGTGGCCACCGATGAGATCCGGGCGTTGCGCGTGGATCGCGCCGGGTTCAGCAAGCTGATGAACGAGTTCCCGGTCATCCGCCTGGACCTGGTGACGGCGCTTACCCACCGATTGCGCCAGCGGGCACCAGAACCCCTGGACTGACCTTGCTGCCGCAGGGCCTGCGGAGGGCCGATGCGGATACGATGCCCGGATGACGCGACCGCGCCCCACGGCTGCACCCAGCCCACCCACCGGGATCCTGTTCTTCGTGCATGGTGCCAATGAGACTTCCGAGGGTCTGGCCGCCAACATCGGGCGCATCGAGGATCAGATCCGCGCCCGAGGTTGGGACGTCCGGGTCGTCGCACCGGAGTGGCGCCGAAGATCAGGTCTGCGGCTTGGTAACTGGCGGAAGGCCATCTACCGTCCGGTAAGACCCACCCCGATCCCGCTCTCGTCGCTGCCGACGGGAGTCGGCAAGGCCGCGGTGCTGAAGCTCATGACGAACTACTTCGAGGATCGTCGTGAATCGATGTTCGACGCACTCGGCGCCCAGCTCCTCGCCGATGTGATCGGCTACCACCAGCATCGAGTGTCCATCCAGGCGATCCTGCGGGAAGAGCTGATCCGGGCCGCCTCCGCAGCGGGCGATCGACCGGTGTTGCCGGCGGGCCTGAGTCTTGGCGGGATCGCCCTTGTGGACCTGCTAGCGAGCTGGCCGGAGGCGCCGGTCCAGGCGTGCGTCACGATCGCCTCGCAGGCGCCGCTGCTCTACACGTTCGATGCCATCCCGTCCATGCCATATGACGAGACGGACCCGCCGCATCTCCCCGTGCCATGGCTCAACATCTATGACAGCCGCGACTTTCTGTCGTTCGTGGCGGAGCCGTTGTTCCGCCGGACGGATGGGCTGGCCAGCGTGGTGGATCTGCGTGTGCACTCCCGCCGCGATTTCCCGAAGTCGCACGGCTCGTACTGGGAGCAGGCGCCGGTCTGGGACGCGATCGCGACCGCATTCAGCTGGAAACGGACCGAGCGCCTGACCGTCAAGGAGGCCCGTGACCTTGGGTTCGAGGCGCGCAAACGGCCGCTGCCGAGGTCCTGACGTGGCGACGCCCACGGGCCGGCCCTGGAGATCCGCGCGAATCGCCGGTGGCCCTTGCGGGACCGGCTCGGGTGTCAGGGAATCGAACGACCCGGGCCGACTGACAACCCGGGTCGAGGATCTTACTGGGTGACGGGCCGGCTACCGGCCGTCACCTAGAGAGGCTTGGAACTAGCCGCGCTGGCTGCGGAAGCAGTCGGAGCAGTAGACGGGCTTGCCGCTGGTTGGGCGGAACGGGACCTGGGCTTCCTTGCCGCAGGATGAGCAGGTGGCCGCGAACATCTCGCGGGGAGCCCGCTCATATCCACCACCACCGCCGCCGCCACCACCGCCGCCGCCATAGCTGCCGGCGCCACTGGAGTAGCCCCCACTGGAGTAGCCGCCGCCGCCGGACGAACCGCCGTACGATCCGCCACCCTCGGAGTTGCGAGCTGCCTTGCGGCTGGCTCGGCAGGAGGGGCACCGACGCGGCTCGGTAAAGCCGCGCTGTGCGTAAAAGTCCTGCTCGGACGATGTGAACACGAATTCCTGTCCACAGTCCGCGCAAGGCAGATTCTTGTCGTTATACAAAGAGAGAACTCCTCTGCGTAGCCGGCGCGTTTCCGTGGGTTCTCGCGCCAGTCGTGAGAGGAGTCCGCGTTGCGTCGTGCTATTTGATGGCCCGGCTAGCCCGGGACCGGGCCGCATCATACCCCATCAACGACCGCGCGGCTATAGGTCAATGCCCGGCGGTGCGGGCCGAGGCCGATCGCGGCTCTCAGCGTGAACTAGGTGTGATTCCTGAGGACGTTGTTGACGACGTCCCGGGTATGCCGCGATCCGGTCAGCTACGACCGGGGGTCGTGGTAGGCGCAGATCGGGACCGTTCGACGAGCGCTGGCCGAGCACCTTACGCTCAAGCGCGGCGCCGCCGACGCCTGGATCGGCCGTTGGCCGCGCCCGCGACGACAGGGGCCCGCGCCCGCCCGGGCCTACGCCGCTCGCCGAGTTGGCCGCCGCCCGCCGCCCGTCGGGAATCGCCCCCAGTCCGCCAGATGTCGTCCCACAGAACGTT
>JANOIS010000098.1:0-14600 GCA_031407755.1 Chloroflexota bacterium
TCGAGGACCTCCGCCAGCCGTGGGGCCTGGTCGGAGGCGAGGACGATCCGGCCGCCATCCGCGCGCCAGCCGCTGACGGCCTCGGCCAGGCGCGTCGCCCGACCCAGCGGGAGCACGGGTTCGCGCCACCCGAACATGTCGCCGGAGCCGCGGCTGCCTGACGCCATCGCGACGGGCCCGATCGATTCCGATTCCCACGTCAGCTCCAGGGTCCGCGAAGCCACGAGCCGGCCCTTCCAGTCGCGCGGCGGCAGGTAGGTCGATGGCCAGTCCTTTGGCAGGTCGCCGGCCGCGATGAGTTCGCCGCGTCGCTCATCCGCCTGGCGCCACAGGAACTCGGCCGCCTGGGCGATGTCGCCCGGTTCATCGAGGATGAGGAGGGTGCCCGGGTCGATGTGGTCGAGACCGGTCGCGGGGGCAAGCTGGGCGGCCCAGACCTCGGCGGCATCACCGACGTGCACCGCCCGCGACGCGTCCGTTGCTTTGGCCTCCGCGATCGATTCGTCGGCCGCGCCCTCGAACCTCGCGAGATCCTCGATGAGTCGCTCGGACAGACGGCTGGCGGTCTTGCCAAGTCGCTCGCGGATCGCGGCCACGCCCGCCGTCGGGAGCAGGAACTCGGACGCGGGCAGGAGGACGGCCCGCTCCACCTTGCCCGTCGTCCGCTGGTCCGTCGGATCGAAGGCGCGCAGTGAATCGATCTCGTCACCGAAGAACTCGATCCGGATGGGCAGCTCCATCGATGGCGGGAAGACGTCCACGATCCCGCCGCGCCGCGCGAATTCACCGCGCCCCGCGACCTCTGTGACGGGGCTGTAGCCGAGGTCGAGCAGGTCGTGCAGCAGCCGGTCCTGGTGCAAGCGCGTTCCAACCGCCAGCTCACGCGGCGTGACCGGCAGGTCGTGGGCGGCGATCGTGTGCTGGAGGAGGGCCTGCACGCTGGCCACGAGGACCTGGGCCCGGCCGCTGCGCCACGCCGCGAGGGCCGCGACCCGGGCCGCGGTCTCGTCCGCCACGAGCTCGCTCCGTTCATAGGCCAGGGCCGTTCGCGGTTCCAGCACGGCCACCCGGTTCGGGTCGCCCAGCCACGCCCCGAGTTCCTCGGCCACGCGGTCCCCGATCTCGGCGTCGCGCGCGATCCAGACCAACGGCTCGCCCAAAGCGAGGGTCGCGGCGAGATAGGTCTTGGCGCCGTGCGGGACCGCGACCAGTCCGGCGTGGCGACCCACGCGACCGATATCCGACGCGCTGCCCAGTCGCTCACGCAGCGCCCCGAACGTGCCGGTCGCGGCCAGCAGCCGGGGCAGGGCGGACAGATCGGGCAGGCGGTGACCGGCCCCCGTGCGTGGCTCTCCGGAAGTCGGCCGCGACCCACGCCTCGGCGGTCTGGGCGTCGCCGCCGCGCGAAGTTCGGTCCGCCTGGCGTCCTCGATCTGTGCGTCGACCGCGCCGATGGCGAAATCGAGCGCGTCCTGGTCAGGCGGTGGCGCGTGGCGAGCCGCGAAGTCCTGCGCCACCTGCTCGGCGATCCGGCGATCCCGGCCACGTCGACCACGCAGCGGCGGCTTCGCCGAATCAGGCATCGCGATCGTCATCCTTGCGCGACAGGACCCGGCGCCAGCCCGTCTTCGTGCGACGGACCCCGTTCTCGTCAGGCGGCCCATCGACCTCGCCCGGGGCCGTCAGCCGATCGGCATCGGCTTCGCGCAGCTGGAACGTGTTGAATCGATTGGCCGCCTTGCTCGTGCCGTCGCGCGCCCAGCCTTCGACGGCGTCGGCGGCGGCATCCAGCAGCTCGTCCAGACGCTGGACCTCGTCGGGGGCGAACTTGCTCAACACGTGGTCGCGCGCATCACGGATCGGATCGCCGATGCCCACCCGCAGGCGGCTGAAGGTCGAAGTCTGGAGCTCGTCGATGATCGAGCGCAGGCCGTTGTGGCCGCCGTGGCTGCCCGCCTCCCGAAACCGGAGCTTGCCGAACGGCAACGCGAAGTCGTCGGCCACGATGAGCACATCGTTGAGTGGCGCATGCTCGCGGGCCATGACCTTGCGCACGGCCACCCCCGAGTCGTTCATGTAGGTAAGCGGCTTGACCAGGGTCAGATCCAGGCCCCGATAGCGACCGCCGATGATCGTCGAGTCATCGCGCTTGCGCCTGCGGCCGTCCCACCCGGCGCGCTCCGCAAGCCGGTCCATCACCAACCAGCCGACGTTGTGGCGCGTCCCGGCGTACTGCGAACCGGGGTTCCCGAGACCGACGACGACCTTCACCCACACCTCCGCGGACAACACGATGTGGCCCGAATCCCGGTCCGGGCCGCGGCGTTCGGTCGCGGGTCACCGGCGGGAGGGCCGATGGAGGATGGTACCCGGCCCGGCGTCCGGGCGCCGGGATGCGGAGTCAGAACGCTGGCGCCACCGGTTCGGCCGGCGGAAAGAAGGCGGCGTCGAGCAGACGGCGCTCGCCCAGCGGTTCGCGCAGCTGGACGATGACGCGGGTCGACGGGTTGCTCGGGCAATTGAACGCATCACCCTCGAGCGGCAGCGCGGCGAAGACGACGAGGACCGAGTCCTGGCCGTAGGTGATCGAGGGCGGCTGCAAGCGCGCGCCCATCGGCTGGCCGCTGGTGCAGGTCCGCTCCGTGACGAGAGTCGTCAAGGTCGTCGCGGCGGCGTCGGGTAGCGGCGCATCGGGATCGAGCACCCATGTCGCCAGGCTCAGGCCTTCGATGACGATCTCCGGTCGACAACCTCCCCAGCCCGAGTGCTGCCAGCCGCCGCCCCGATTCTCGAAGGTCGTGAATACGAAATCGGATTCGGCGCCACGGGGGTCGCGCGCGAGATACTCCGCGACGCGATCGTCACGGTGCACAAGCCAGTAGCCGGTCTCGGGTAGCATGTCGATGTCGAGCCCGACCTCGGCGATGGCGGCGCGCAAGGCAGCGGCACTCGGATGCGCCTCGCGCTCGGCGGTCGCCGGTTCGTCCAGGATGCTCGGCAGGAAACCGGGTGGATCACCGCACGAATACCGCGTATCTCCGACGTCCGCCTCCCCGGGCGGCGCGGTATCGGCCGGCGCGGGGTTGGTGGTCGTGGGCGCGCAAGCGGCCAGGCCGAGGGCCAGTAACAGCGCGCCGATCCGGATCCAGTGCATCGCGGGGTGAGACGCCACGGACTGGCGATCGGTTCCGCGCGCCCGCGTCATCAACCGGTCACGGCAGCCGGTCACAGCGACCGCGATCGCCACGATGGCGGACGTGTCCACCACCGGAGGTCTCGACGGCGTCGCCGATCAGGAGCGTCGCCTCCAGGAGTCGGCGCTCCAGCGAGCGCATGGCGGCCTCCTCCTTGGGTTCGGCGTGGTCATGGCCGCAGATGTGCAGCGTCCCGTGTGTCACAAGGAGTCGTAATTCATCAGCGGCGGACCAGCGGATGTCACCGGTCTGGCCGCCAAGGCCCGTTGCGGCCTGCACAGCCGCGCGCTCCACGGACACGATGATGTCGCCGAGGTGGAGTCGGGTGCGCGGCGGGCGTGGAACCGAAGGAGCCGCGGCCCCCGGCGCGAAGGCCTCCGGCGGCCACAGCGGGAACGACAGCACATCCGTTGGACCGTGCTTCCCCATGTGGGTCGCATTCAGCTCCGCGAGCTCGCGGTCGTCGGACAGGATCAGCCCGATGGACGAGGGCCTGGGTGCCCCGACGGCATAAAGGGCGGCCCCGATGGCCCGCACGAGCACGGAACGGGCAACTGGCACGGACACACCGTCCCGGACGTCGAGGTCCACCCGCCACGGACCCACGTAAAGCGCCCTGGTCACGACACGGGCGCATCCCCCCCACGGCCACCACCGGCCGCAGCTCGGCGTGACTCAAGTTCCACGACCGTGCTCTGCGGGTACGCGATCCGGGTGTGGTACATGGCCAGCAACTGCCCGATGAATGCCTCCTTGATAAGGTCGAGGTCGCGCAGGGTCAGGTCGCACTCGTCGAATTGCCCATCACCGATCCGCTCATCGATGATCCGGCTGACCATCGCCCGGATGGCCGGTTCGTCACGCGCGGCGAGCGATCGGACGGACGCCTCGACCCCATCGGCCAGCATGATCAGCGCCGCCTCGCGGGTCTGCGGCTTGGGGCCAGCGTGCCGGAACTGTCGCACGTCAACGTCTGCCATCGCCTTGACGCCCTCCGTCGTCCCCGGCCCACCGTATGGCTCGGCCGCCTGCTCCTTTGCTCGGGCGTGGAAGTAGCTCATGATCGCCGTCCCGTGGTGCTGCGGGATGAACGCGATCAGCGCCTTGGGCAGCTTCGCCGCATAGGCGATATCGATGCCATCGACGACGTGCTGTTTGAGGACCTGGGCGCTGACTTCTGGCTCGAGCTGATCGTGGATATTTTCGGCACCGGCCTGGTTCTCGATGAAGGCCAACGGGTTCGCAAGTTTCCCGACATCGTGGTAATAGGCTGCTACGCGAGTGACCAGGGGGTCCGCCCCGATGGCCTCTGCGGCACGTTCGGCCAGATTCCCGACCATCAACGAGTGGTGGTAGGTGCCCGGCGTCTCGACCAGGAGTCGTCGGAGCAGGGGCTGAGATGGGTTGGCCAGTTCCAGCAGCTGGAACACGGTCAGGATCCCGAATACCGAGCCGAGCACGGCGAATGTCCCGATCGCTGCCACGGACGAGCCGGCGGCCGACACCCCGGACGCGAGCCACAACTCGAGCACGCCGCGGATATCGCGCGCACCGAGCAGCGAGAACACCGTGACCACCATGGCGTTGACGATGAACACGGCGATGGCCGCCTGGACGAACACCTGGAGTCGGTCGCCCTTGCGGACCGCGATCACGCCGGCCATCCCGCCAAGGAATGTATAGGCCGCGAACTCGAGCGACGCCCCGTTGAGCGCCCCCCCGACGATGGCGATGACCGCGATGACGACCGTCGCCACTGAGGCGTCCAGCAGCACGGCCAGGAGCATCCCGATCGCTGCCGTCGGCAGGAAGAAACCCAGGATCTGGCGTCCGGCCGTGATCTTGAGCGCAAGGGTCATCCCGGCCAGCAGCAGGCCGATGAGCACGAGCACGTTGTCGCGATGCCAGAACGAGGGGCGGAACCGCCAGATCCAGGCCAGCAACATCCCGACGACGAGGACCGCCAGCAGGAACCAGCCCGCAAAGCTCGCGATATCCGGGGCGTTCTCGCCGATCCGAAGCGCCTCGATGGTCTCGATGTCGGCGGCGCTCAGCGGCTCGCCGTTGCGCACGACGATCTGCGCTTGCGCGATGGTGACCTGGACGGGTTCCACGGCGGCCGCCGCGGCCTGCCGCGCTTCATCCCAGCGCTGCTGCGACAACGACGAATTGGCCACGACGAGTGGCGCGATGAGGGCGGCGGCAAGCATCCGTTCCGTTTCCTCGAGGTCGCCGCCCATGCGACCGGCAAGCCGCGTCCGCTCCAGGGCGACGTCCGTGTCGACTAACTCCGGCAGCAGGGTCTGGTTGAGGATCCTGGCCGCCTCCGTCCGGACCGCCGTCCAGCGCGCCGGCTCGAGTTCGACAAGGGTCGCCCGAACCATCTCCGGCAACCCCGGCACCGCTACCTGGAGGATGCCCTGGCGCTCGAGCGGCGTGAGGTCGGCGTCGAAGGCCGTGTCGATCCGCGCGACCCGGGTATCGAAGGCGATGGCCTGTTCAGCCGCGATCGCGATCGCCTTGTCCGTGGAATACGTGTACTGCGGCGGGACCGCGGCCCGGGCCGCCGTGCGAGCCTCCTCGGTCAGGACCTCACTGTCAAAATCGATCGCCCGCGGCGCGACGATGTCCGCCCGAGCCACCTCGCCCTCGGTGTACAGGATCGATTCCTCGGGCAGGATGTCCGCGCCCAGGATGGCCGTCAGGACCAGGATCAGGATGGCCGCGGCGATCCCGAGACGCGTGGCATCGTTGCGCGTGAAGCGGGCGAGGGCCGGTGCTCGCTGGGTCAGCATCGGGTGTCCGCGGCCGCGTTCAGTGGGTACCGCCGTCGTGCGCGGCGAGGTCCGCGCCGGCAAGTCGGCTGGCCACCAGGCCGCTGACGACCTTGCCATCGGCTCGGCCGCGGGTGCGCGGCGACAGCCAGCCCATGACCCTGCCCATATCGCGCGGGTTGGTCGCGCCGGTCGCGGCGATCGCTTCGTCCACGAGCGCGCCGACCTCGTCCTTCCCGAGGGCGGCCGGCAGATACTCGGCGAGGATCTCGATCTCGGCCTGTTCCTTTGCCGCCAGGTCCGCGCGCCCGGCCGTGGTGTACGCCTCCACCGATTCGCGACGCGTCTTGACCTCACGGGTCAGTACGGCCAGGAACTCGTCCTCGGTAAGGGCCTGCTGGTTACGCTTCTCGACGTTGTAGGCGGCACTGGACGCCATCCGCAGCACGTCGCGGCGCAACGAATCACCGCTGCGCATCGCAGCCGTGATGTCGGTCTGGACTCGATCTCGAAGGGACACCGGTCTGGCTACCTCGGGCGGTCGTTGAGCGACGCCCGTGGGACCGCAGGTCGTTCCGTCGTGCGGGTGGACCCCGCTCAGGCGGACTGCGTTCGGGCGTTCTTCTTGCGCTTTGCTTCCTTGCGCTTGCGCTTCACGGAGGGCTTCTCGTAGTGCTCGCGTCGGCGAGCCTCGGCGAGGATGCCACTCTGCTGGATCTTCTTGTTGAAGCGGCGCAGGGCGCTTTCGAACGTCTCGTTCTCTCCCACTCGGACTTCAGCCAATCGGTGTTCACCTCCCCAGGCCTGGAGTCTTGTATCGCGCGTCAGGCTCGCGGCCTGCCGGCCTCGACGCAGCTCGGGCGGATTACCCGCCAGAGCCGGCGGAGTCTACCCGAGCCTCTCTGACAGGTCAACCGGTCGGCAGGCGCTGGCCAAGCACAAGGATCCAGTACGCGTCGAGCACGGCCACGGCCGCCCAGAAGCCGATGATCAGCGTCGGTCGCCGCAGGAAGCACTTGGACCAGCTGACCCCAAGGCTCATCGCGCGTCCATACAGGACGATGGCGATCAGCGCCACGACGAGCACAAAGATCGCCGGTCCCACCAGCCAGGCGATCAGCCCGACCGTGCCCATCCGGCAGAACGTGAAGGCCAGGCGCTCGTATTTCTCCGGCCGGGACAGCGGCGGCCGAATGTAGGTGGTGGGCCCGACCGTGCTCATGACGGCGACCCGGCGCGTCGAGTGCGATCGCCACGCACATCGTCGAGCGACACGAGCTCGCGCGCCGGCACCATGCCGGCCGAGGTCGTCCGACGCAGCCCGCCGAACAGCTGCCGGGCACAGAACGGCACGCGCACAGGGTTCGCCTCCCCGTCCGTGGAGCCAACGTGGACGCAGCACTGCTGGAGTCGCTCGATGTTGAGCGTCCAGGCATCCATGAACGACTTGACCGAGAAGCGCTTCACGCGCAGCGCGATCTCCTCCACGGCGGCGTCGCGATCGAACATCCAGCGGCCGAGGCTCTTGAGGAACCCGGTCACCCCGAGATCGCATGCATCACACACCCGAAGCAGGTGATCGACGAGCTCCGGCCGTGAGACCAGCGTGGTCTCCGACATCATGCCAACGAGGGCCGTCCACATCGCGTCGTCAGGCGCGATCCGGTTGGAGACCAGCCCAAGGTACCCCTTGAGCCGCTCGGTCCCGAGCATCTTCGGCACGGACCGCCACTCACCGCTGTCGCCGCGCACGAAGTAGGTGATCGATGAGCAGTCTGGGTGTGAGCACGGCAGCGCGATGAAGTCGTCCGGTCCCACGCGGTCCTGCGTCTGCGCGCCGAGCCGATTGAGCGTACCGGTCGTCGTTATCCGCCGCATCGGGTCGATCGGGTTGGCCCGGCCGGACCCGAACATCGGCTGAAACGCCACGCCCGCGATGTAGTCGGTCGCGAGGGCGAAGTCGGCGATGGCCCCGACCTCGTGGTCGTTGACGCCGTCCGCGACGGCGACCGCCAGTGTCGTGAAGACACGTTCCGCGGCGAGCCGCTCCAGGGCAGCCGTCTTGATCGCCCGCAGGTCCTCGCCGCGGTGGTACAGATGCGACGCCAGCTCGAAACCATCGAACTGGAGATAGACCTCCACCCGGCCACGGAGCTTCCCGAGGGCCGTGACGAACCGGTCGTCCTTGGCGATCCGCACGCCGTTCGTGTTCAGGATGACGCGCGTGACGGCGCGCTCGGTGGCCGCCTCGATGATCTCGAGGACCTCGGGGTGAACGGTCGGTTCGCCGCCCGACAGCATGAGCACATCCACGCGCCCACCTTCGCGCTCGATCGCCGAATCGAGGGAGCGCAACAGATGCGGCAGCCGGGCGAACCGCCCGATCCCGGGTGCCGCCGCCGCGAAGCAGGTCGGGCATTCGAGGTTGCAGTTCTCGGTGATATCGAGCAACAACACACATGAGTGCTGGGTCTGGAGGTCACCCAGGCCGTCGGCATAGCCCATCGGGATCGGCCGGGCATTGCCGACGGTGTCCGGGATGATCTCGCGAGTTGGCGTCCGCCACTGCTGGAGGTACTCCCAGCGCGCGTGATCCTCCTCGTACAGGCTCATGACCTCGCCGTGGCCGCGCCGGCACAGGCGTCGCAGATAGACCGCCCCGTCCATCGCGATGAGGTTGCCCTGAAGGATGTCCGTCTCGTAGTCGATCTCGCGATCGGGGTCATCGCTGAAACAATGGCCGCACACGGTCAGGACCATGCGCAGCGGCATGTACGGACGCAGGGCAAGCGTCGTCACGAGAGGAGTCCGACGGGCACGGTCGTGGCCACACATAACCCGGTCACGACCAGCAGGAAGACGATCGGCAGCACCATCATGGCGGCGATGGCGCCGCCTGCTGTCGCGGCCCGAGGGTTTGATCGACGGATCGTCCGAAGCGACAGGAGGAGTGTCAGGCCGAGCGTCACGCCAAGGATCGCAGCAAGGAATCCCCAGCCGTACTGGAGTGCCGATGGCTTCGAGAGGACGAATGCCGCGAAGCCGAGGAACGTGATGACGTAGATCGCGATGACCAGGGTGCGGGCCCGGGCGCGCTGCTCGGGTCCGGCCACGGAAGCTGTCCCCACGCCAGCCATTGCGATGGCGGAATCGACGTCGCTCTGCGTGTAGCCGGCGTCCCGCGCCGCACGGGCGAGGGCTTCGGACGTATAGGTTTCGCGGTTCGCCCGGAGATATGCGGCGAGCGCTTGCAGGCGGGCCGCCCAGTCCGCTGGCGGCGCGGGTGCATCAGGCCCAGTCAGATCGTTCATGGGACATCTCCATACTGCCGAGTACCGGTGCGGAGCGTAACCGCGCGGCGTGGCACGGGCGTCGCACCGGCGTCGCGACTCAGTTCGGGCGGAAGCCAGAGATGGAGCCCGTGGCCAGGCACACCCCGAGGGCGGCCACGAACAGGACGGCGGGAAACACCACGACGACGATCACCCCGCAGCCCAGGCCCTTGCTGACCGATGGATTCCGCTCGCGCAGGGCAAACCAACCGACCGATCCGGCGATCCCGGCGATCACCCAAGCGACGATGGCTCCCGGGCCCGGGATGCCGATGGCCAAGGTCAGGGACTCGGCCAATGACAGGGATAGCCACGTCCCGACGATGAAAGCGATGGTGGTCCCGACCACGGCACGCCGACTCGTCACTGGACGGATCGCGTCCTCCGGTCTGGACGACGCCACCGCCGCCCACGCCCGCTCGAACTCGGCCGCGGTGTAGCCGGCGCCGAGGGCCGCCGTCCGGAGCGCTGCCTCCGTGAACCGCTCGCGGTTGATCTGCGTGTAGGCCGTCAGCGCCGCCATCCGCGCACCAGGGATGTCGTCCTCCCCAGCCCGATCGGCAGGCGTCGGCGTTGGGGCTGTCGATGGCATGCCGGACGATGGATCGGCGGGGATCATGAACGCACCTCCAGGATGGCACCGACCGGCGCCGGTGGGGACGGGACGCGATAAGCACCGCGCCGGATCTGCCGCATGAAATGGATCACGACCAGGGCGACGAGGGGGAGGAGGACCCACTGCGGTCCCGTCAGGCCCAGGGCCTGCGGCTCGTTGCCGCGCACGAACTCGACCAGGAACCGGAAGGTGCCGGCGGCCAGCAGGTACAGCTTGAGGGCATCCCCGGACACCGGCACGCGATCGCGCCACCGCAGGATGACGGCGATGGCGACGAGGTTGAACCCGATCTCGTAGAGCATCGATGGATGCATCGGGACTGCGCAGCCCGGACAGCGGGCGAAGGCGGCCGCGGCTTCTGCAGACACGCGAATCCCCCACGGCAGGTCTGTCGGTGTTCCCAGGGGCAACTCGGACAGGAAGCAGCCGATCCGCCCGATCACCGTCGCGACCGGGATGGCCAGGAGATAGGCGTCGCCCGTGGAGCGGCGGTACCGGAACGCGCGCTTCGTCAAGGCGATCGCGAGATAGCCGCCGGCCAGCGCGCCGATCAGACTCTTGCCGCTGTGCTCGATGGCCCAGGTCAGCGGCACACCCTCCAGGCTGGCGTAATACTCCAGGTGCTCCCAGGCCGTGATCAAGCGGGCGCCGACCGTCGCGCCGAGC
The DNA here is from genome assembly GCA_031407755.1 of Chloroflexota bacterium. GTDB lineage: Bacteria > Chloroflexota > Limnocylindria > Limnocylindrales > CSP1-4 > SPCO01. Next base: position 10,583 of record JANOIS010000098.1, read on the forward strand.
ACGGCTGCGATCGAGATCCACACGATCGTCGGTTCGAGCCAGCCTCGGCGGCGCAGCTCCAGGTAGTAGATGCCGAACCCGACCCCAAGGGCGAGTACCGTGAAGACGTCGTGAGTCGATATCGCAAACGGACCGATGGCCAGGAACGGGATCATCAGGCGCATCCTCGCGTCGGGGGCGGACCACCGAACCGTAGCACCCGAACGTCCCCGGTCGTGACACCCGCCGGGTAGGATTGCACCATGCCCACGCTGATCGACCTGCTGGACCACGCCGTCACGAGGTTTGGGGAGCGGCACGCCGTTGGTCTGCGGCACGACGACGGCGGGACGACGCACTGGACCTACCGCGAGCTGGATCGGCGGGCGCGGATCGCGGCCTGGCGGTTGCGTGCCCTGGACCTCGAGCCGGGCGACCGGATCCTGACCTGGAGTCCGTCGACACCGGAACTCCCGGCCGCCTATTTCGGGGCGATGCACGCTCGGCTCGTGATCGTGCCGCTGGACCTGCGGATGTCACCTGACGCGATCGAGGGCATCGTCCGCGCCTCGGGAGCCAGGCACCTGATCCTCGGCACGGGCCGCGACGCCCCCGATCCGCGCGAGGCCGGTCTGACCGATTTCCCGACGACGAGCCTCGAGGCCCTGGCCACCGAACCTGCCGCTGACGACCCGGCCTTCCCGCCTGACTGGGAGGCACGCCAGGCGGCCTGGAAGCGCCCGGAGGCGGACGAGATCTTCCAGCTGGTGTTCACGAGCGGCACGACCGGCACGCCCAAGGGGGTGATGCTGACCCACGACAACGTGGCCGCCTCGATCGAGTCCTTCCATCGCATCGTTCCGCCGATGAACCACCGACTCGTGTCGCTGCTGCCCCTGTCACATCTGTTGGAGCAGGCCGTCGGGCTGTATTACGCGCTCGATGTGGGGGCGGACATCCTGTATGTCCGCAGTCGAAATCCGCGGGTCATCTTCGATGCGCTGCGCGAGCATCGAGTGACCTCGATGGTCGTCGTGCCCCAGGTGCTCGATCTGTTCTGGAGTGCGATCGAGCGCGAGATCGCGAAGCGCGGACGGACCGCCGTCGTCGATCGATTGCGCGCCGTCGCGCGGCACCTGCCGTATGCGGTGCGGCGCTTGCTGTTCCGCAGCGTCCACGCCCAGCTCGGCGGGCACTTCCGGCTGTTCCTCTCGTCGGGCGCATTCCTCCCGCCAGCGCTGCAGGCGGCCTGGGAGGATCTCGGCGTGACCGTCCTGCAGGGCTACGGGGCGACGGAGACCGGCACCGGCTCGTGCACGACGCTCGACGATCATGGACCGGGAACCGTGGGCCGCGTGCCGGAGGGGATCGGGATGCGGATCGTGGACGGCGGCGAGATCCAGTTCAAGGGCCGCACCGTGTTTGGCGGCTACTGGAACGCGCCAGACCTATCGGCCGCGGCCTTCACCTCCGACGGCTGGTACCAGACCGGGGATCTCGGGCACCTCGACGGCGCCGGCCGGCTCGTACTCAGCGGCCGCATCAAGGACATCATCGTGCTGCCCAACGGGTTCAACGTCTACCCCGAAGACATCGAGAACGCTCTCCGGGTCACGGGTCTGCGCGACGCCGTCGTGATCGAGACGGCGCCCGGGCGCATCGAGGCGGTCGTCCTGGGCCTCGACGGTGAGGAGCCGGGAGCGTTGCGCACCCGCCTTGACGCCTCGGTCAAAGCGGCCAACGCGGCGCTCGGCCCCAACCAGCGCGTGGCCGCCTGGCGCCTGTGGCCCGGCGAGGATTTCCCGCGGACGCACACCCTCAAGATCAAGCGCGACCCAGTGCGGGCGTGGGCCGCGGTGGATTCCGCACTGCCCGTGGTGGACGGCGGCTGAGTGGCCGGTCTGGTGCGCCGGACGGGTTGCGGCGGCCATGACACTCGTACTCATATTCTTGTCGGGACGAGGACCCCGGAGGCGCCCGTGACCGCTGGCACTGGACCCCGGATCCGGATGAACGTGCGTGGCACGGCTCCGTGAACGGCGGGCCACAGGCTGGCGGTAGCGCAGTCAACGGTTCGCGGATATGAGTACGAGTGTCATAGGGTTGCGAGGCCAGTTGGTGGACCGCCCCATCCACACCGCTCGCGGCCAGACGGGTCAGGCCGGGATCGGTACGCCGATCCCGAGCGTCTCGAGCGCCGGCCCGATGTCTCGCTGGCGCTCGTCCTCGATGCCCTCCGGGACCCACGAATACAGCACGACCGTGGAGCCGACGAGCCGCATCACGTGACGTGCCCCAAACGCAGATTGCACGCGCGCCGGACCAGATGCGAGGTACGTGGCCTGGTCCGTCGCGGCCTCGGCGGCAACGGTCGGAGAGGAGAACTCGTAGACCACGATGTACCCCTCTGTCGGCGCGTCGGGCAGGAGCACCTGGAGGACCTGGCGCGGCACCGTCGTGAACAGGGCGTCCTCCGGCGGGCGGAACGGCGTCAGGGTGTCGCGCACGACGAGGTTGCGTTCACCGAGGACGCGAACGAGCTCGATCCGGGTCTGACCCACGGCCGGCCCCACGGTCCCGGCTGGCCCGAGCGTCCCCACCGGGAAGGACGCCACCTCGATGCCGCCGGGGCCGCAAGCCCCGACCGCGAACAACGCCACGGCAAGCAAGATCACCCGCACCGCCCCGGCCCGCCACCGACCAGGCCAGCCCAACCGGCCCCGCGACGCGGTCACCCGGGCGGCCATTCGAAGGACCGACCACCCATCAGGTGAATGTGCAGGTGGTCCACGGACTGCCCGCCCCAGCGACCCACATTCGACACGAGCCGGTACCCATCATCCGCAACCCCAAGTGACCGGGCCAGGTCCGCCGCCACGCTGAACAGCCGGCCCAGCAACGGCCCATCCGACTCGACCAGGTCCAGGGCAGACGCGATATGCCGTCGCGGAACCAGCAGCACATGCGTCGGCGATCGCGGAGCGATGTCATCGAACGCGATGACGAGTTCGTCCTCATGGACCCGCGTCGACGGCACCGCGCCGGCGACGATGCGGCAGAACAGACAGTCGGTGGCGGGTTCGGTGGTCACGGAAACGCTCCTTCGCTCACCAGAACGTGGGCTTCGTGCTCATCAGAAACCCGATCGTACCGACCAGCCCGGCCATCAGGTACGAGACGTATCGCTGCCGCCGCGCCCGATCCCTCCAGAGCCGATCGTCGGCCGAGGCTTTCACCCCGATCAGCCGACGCAGGTTGGGGCGCTGGATGAAGAACGCGATCACGAGATTCACCCCGTAGATGACCAGCGCGACCAGCAACCAGGGCTGCTGCACCATGGACGCGCCAAGGATCGATACGAGCGCGATGCCAGACAAGGCCAGTCCTGCCCCGACCACGACCGTGCCATTGGACTGGGCCCACAGCAGCGACCGAACGACCGGGCTCGCCGATTCGACCGTCGCACGTCGCGTCCGCAACGCGAAGGGCAGCAGGATCGATGGCAGGAACAGGCCGATCGCCAGCGCGATGTGGACGACAAGCACGATCGGAAGCAGCGCTGCGGGCATCGCCATCGATTGTAGAGCGGAGGGCGGAAACGGCGATCACCGGCGTCTGGTAGCTATCAGCGCGACCCAGTCACCCTCGTCGCGCCGCTCGATGACGTCGAGACCGACCGATTCGAAGGCGGCCCGCACATCGCTTTCGCGATCGATGAAGATGCCCGACGCGACCAACCGACCGCCCAGCACGAGCTCGTCGCGCAAACCCGACGCCAGCGAGACGAGCACGCCAGCGATGAGATTGGCGAGGACAAGGTCGAACGGCGGTTCGCCGCTGGGCAGGCTGCCGACCCGGGTGTGGATTCGCCGGGCGAGTCGATTGCGTCGGGCATTCGCCGCCGTCGATTCGATGGCGATCGGATCCGTGTCCACCCCGAGAGCCGTCGCCGACCCGAGACGGACCGCGGCGATGGCCAGGATCCCGGAGCCGCAGCCGACGTCGAGGACGCGGGCGCCATCGATGCCATCGTCGTCGG
>JANOIS010000115.1:0-2908 GCA_031407755.1 Chloroflexota bacterium
GCCGAGCCGCCTGTCGTCCCGGTCGAGCCGCAGTGCCAGGGCGTGCCCGTCTCGATGTGCCGGACGATGGCCGAGACGGCGTTCGGCGAGGTCAGCGATCAGGCCGTCGTGCGGATCCTGGTGCGCTGTGCGGAGCCGCCATGCACGGACGAGCACGGCCTGGGCGACACGGTGGTCACCTACGCCGATGGCACGACCCAGACGAGCAGCTGGGAATACCAGGGCGGCTGAGCGACAGCGGCGCACGCGCCGACGGGGGACGATCGGGCGCAGCGTGGCAGGTCGGCGATGGTCAGCGGCGGAGGGCCACCAGCGCTTCTTCGAGTGCGGCGGCGAAGATCGGCACCTCGGCGGCCGTGAACGCCAGCGGCGGGCGTACCTTGATCACGTTGCCGGCGGCGCCGCACGTGCCCACCAGGACGCCGCGCTCGCGCATCCCCTCCTTGATCGCGCCGGCCAGGGCCGGGTCGGGGATCTTGGCCACGGGATCGACGACCACCTCGATGCCGATCGCCAGGCCGGGGCCGCGGGTGTCGCCCAGGACCGGGTGGCGTGTGGCCACGTCCCGTATCGCCCCGCGCAGCTGTTCGCCGGCGTCGTTGACCCGCTCGAGCACGCGCTCGTCGTCGAGCACATCCAGGACCGCCAGGGCTGCGGCGGCCGAGACTGGATTGCCGCCGAACGTGCTGAAGAAGACGGTCTCGGCGGCAAACCGCGCCGCGATCTCCCGGCGCGTGATCACCGCCCCGATGGGGTGCCCGTTGCCCATCGGTTTGCCGAGCGTCACGAGGTCAGGCACGATCCCGAACCGCTGGAACGACCACATCGCCGAGCCGGTCCGGCCGTGGCCACCCTGGACCTCGTCGGCGATCCACAGCCCGCCCGCCGCGTGGGTGCGGCGCACGAGCTCCGCGACGTAGGACGACTCGGCCTCGGCGAAGCCATCGCTCGTCAGCACGCCATCGAGGATGACTGCGGCCGGCGCGATGCCGCGCGCTGCGAGGCGTTCGACGGCTGCCGTGAAGCCATCCGGTTGCTGGTCGCGCCCGCGGTAGCGATCCGGCGCCGGCCAGGTCTCGACGTGCTCGGGCCGTCGACCGCCCGGCCAGGTCTCCGGCGACAGCGGCGCGATGGCGTCGGAGATTCCGTGATACGCGAAGGCGTTGCACAGGCCGCCACGATGAACGGTGAAGGTCGTCGCGAGCCGCCAGGCGAGATCGTTGGCCTCCGAGCCAGAGTTCACGAACATCACCGTGTCCAGGCCGGGCGGGCACGTCGCGACGAGCCGTTCGGCGAGCTCGATGGCGGTCCCGTGGAGATAGCGCATGTTGGTGTTGATGCGTCGCGCCTGGCGGGCGATCGCCGCGGTCACCCGGGGGTGGGCGTGCCCCACGCAGGGGACGTTGTTGTAGGCGTCAAGAAAGCGTCGGCCGGTCGTGTCGGTCATCCAGACTCCCGAGGCCTCGGCCACGTGGATCGGGTGCTCGTAGGTCAGCGGTTCCAGGGCCGGGCCCATGACGCGCGCGCGCCGGTCACGCAGCGCCCGGTCGGGCTCGGGCGTGGCGTCCGCTCCGAAGCGGCGCCCCAGGTCGTCCCAGCCGACAGCCAGGATGGCTTCGATCGTTCGAGCCGCCGTCGCGTTGTAGCGCTCCGCGAACCCCGCGTCCTCCAGGCCATGTGACGAGCGCCACGACGAGATGGCGATGGTGACCGCGGAGCGGGCCGCCAGCAGCTCGCCCATGAGGCGCAATTCGATCGGCTCGAGCAGGGTGACTCGCTGGTAGCCGTCAATGACCAGCCGGGCGACCCGGAACGGGTCGTCGCGGTCTGTGACGAGCGAATCGAGGGCGGAGACGAGATCCACGACGAGGGCCGAGTGGCTCATGTCCCCGAAGTCGACGATGCCGATGATGCGACCGGCGGCATCGGTCAGGGCGTTGTCCGTGGTGAGGTCGCCGTGCACGACCTGGGCCCGCAGCGACGGCCACTTCGGTGCCACCGTCACCTCGAAGCGGTCCAGGACCCGGGTCACGAGCTCGCGCTGGTGTGCGTCGCGGATCGTGTCAACGAAAGCCCTCGTCCGGGTCGCGTGCTGGACGTCCCAGAGCATCGTCCGCTGCGCCCGCGGGTGGAAGAACCCGCGCAGCGCCCGTCCGAGCCGGGCGGTCGTCTCGCCCCAGCCCGCGAGAGCGGTGTCCGACAAGGTCAGCGGGTCGGTCCGCTGGCGCCCTGGCAGGACGTCGTAGAGGCGGACTTGGTGTGGGCCGTCGGCCCCGTCGATGGCGGCCCGACGGCCGGCCGGATCGTCCGAGTCGCCCGCCTTCGGGGCCCGCCAGGGGATTGCCAGGGGCAGCGTCGGGTCGACGCGGGCAGCGTGCAGGACGGCGCGCGCTTCCATGTCCAGGGTAGCCGGATCCTCTGCCACGTTCGAGACCTTGAGCACCGCGGTCGGGCGCTCGTCCGCGTCGAGCAGCAGGAAGCTCTGGTCGCGTTCGCTGCCGAGATCGCGGGCGGTCGCAGCGTGCAGTCCGAACGTCTGCTCGGCGATGGTCAGCGCATCGGCCGGGCCGAAGCGCGGCGGCGTGGCGACGAGCACCGCGTCGAAATCGATCGCGGCAGTCGTCGCAGTGCGGGCGGGGTCGTCCACCATGTCGAGCCGATGGTAGCGGCTAGAATGGCGCCCACACACCACCCGTCTCGTGGTCGCGTCGGCACGTGCGCCGCGGTCCGACCCCCAGGAGCCCACCCCGACATGATCAGTACCGGCGAATTGAAGAAGGGTGTCGCCATCGAGCTCGACGGCGAACTCTGGCAGATCCTCGACTACCACCACATCAAGATGGGCCGCGGCTCGGCCCAGGTGAAAATCACGTTGCGCAACATCAAGCGCGGCCAGACGGTTGAGCGG
>JANOIS010000169.1:0-30965 GCA_031407755.1 Chloroflexota bacterium
GCCATGTTGACGAGGGCGAACGGGATCCCGACCGGACCGGTGATGAAGGCACCGGCCACATTCCCGAATATGCCGACCAGGGCTCCCCACCAGGGACCCAGCACGATCGCCGCGACAGCCGTCCCGATCGTGTCCAGGAACGTCGGGAGGCCCAGGCCCGTATTGATCGAGCCACCGACGATGTTGAGGGCCGCCGCTACCGGCACCAACGTGACGACGGTCGTCAGCGGGATTCGCGAGGACGGTCGTGGCAACAGGGCTGCGGTCATGCCGAAACGATACCCATCACCGGACGCGTGTGCACCGCGACCTCGTCCCAGCCACTACCCCGCCGGCTCGTCACGGGCGGTCGGCCACGTCGTACAGGCGGCGCCGCGGGATCCCGGTGTCGATCGAGACCTGTTTGGCCGCCTCGCCCCGAGACGTTCCGGATCTGATCAGCGCTTCGACCGCGGCGAGCGCCGCGGCGACCCGTGCGGCCTCGACTTCAGGAGCTGCCGCGAGGTCATCGTCCCGCGCCATGCCCACCACGATCACGAATTCGCCTTTCGCCGGGATCGTCCCGCCCGGAGCGGCCGCGGCGGCGAGCTTGCCCAGCGGCCCGCGGACGACCTGCTCGTGCAGCTTGGTCAACTCACGACACACCGCCCCGACACGCGTCGGGCCGCAGACCGCGGCCAGATCCCGGAGCGTGGCTGCAGAACGACCCGGCGACTCGAACAGCACAGCCCCACGCCGATCGGCGGCGATGGCGGCCAGACGCTCGCCCCGATCGCGGCCCGATCGTGGCAGGAACCCCTCGAAACACCAGCGCGGACCGGCGATCCCGGACCCCGCGATCGCGGCGAGCACGGCCGAGGCTCCAGGCACCGGCACCACCCGACCGCCCTCCGCGGCCCACGCCGCCACCAGGGCGTCGCCCGGGTCGCTCACCCCAGGCGTTCCTGCGTCCGTCACGAGCGCGAGGTCACCTCCCCCGCGCAGGTGGGTCAGTAGTTCCGTCTCACGGCGCGGGTCGCTCTGGGCGTGGTAGCTGATCGTGCGCACCCCGATCTCGTAGCGCGACAGCAGGCGGCGGGTCAGCCTCGTGTCCTCGGCCGCGATCAGCGGGACAGCGCGCAGCACCTCGAGGGACCGCAGCGTGACGTCGGACAAGTTCCCGATCGGGGTCGAGACCACGTACAGGACGCCGCCGCTCACAGGACGCGGCTCATTCGCGCGCTGACCCCGGTCGGCGGCGCGGGTACAGGTAGTCCACGCCGGCGGTCCGCGGCCCGAGCTTGGCGATCGGCGGGACCTGCCGCTTGAACTCCGCTCCGGCCACCATCCGACCCACCCGCTCGACGAGTTCCGGCGCGAACCCGAGGGCGATGACCTCATCGACCGAGCGCCGTTTGTCGATCTGCCAGAACAGCAATCGATCGAGCTCCGGATAGCTGAACCCGGCCTCCGCTTCATCCGTCTGGCCGGGCCACAGATCCGCCGAGGGTGCCTTCGTGATGATCTCGGCGGGCACGCCGATCGCGGCCGATAACTGACGGACCTGGCTCTTGTACAGGTCGCCGACCGGGTTGAACGCACAGGCCGAGTCGCCGAACACGGTCGTGTAGCCGATCAGCGACTCGGTCTTGTTGCCGGTCCCCACGACCAGCCCGCCGAAAGTCACCGACCGGTCGTACAGGACCGCCATCCGCATGCGCGCCATGAAGTTGCCGCGGCGGACGGGCGACGCGTCCGAGCCCTCGTCATAGAACCCATCGACCATCGGGCTGATATCGACCAGTTCCGACGCGCAGCCCAGCCGACGGACGACCTCCTCCGCGTCGGCGCGCGAGGTTGGCGACGACGTCCGATACGGCATCAGGACGCACAGCAACCGGTCCGCCCCGATCGCCTCGGCCACGAGATAGGCGACGAGCGCCGAATCGATGCCACCGGACAGCCCGAGAACGGCGCGCTCGAAGCCCGCCTGGCGAAGCTGGCCACGGATGAACTCCGCGATGACGCGCCGCGCGATGTCGGTATCGATGGCGAGCTCGGCGGGGAGCTCGAACGCGACCGATGGCGGAGGCGTCACGTGGCAGTGTCCGGGCGGAAGCCGATCGGGTGGGGCGTCTCGTCACCGGGGGCAACATCGAGACCCGGCTCGGCCCCGCGCTCGCTCGTGGCGTCGGGTGCCAGGCCGGCCCGTTCCGCCACGATCCGCGCCAGTTCCCGGATCTGCATCTCGGGTCGCTCGTCGCGCAGGAGCGGCAGGCTGATGCGTTCGCGCCGGATATCGGCCGTGGCGATATCGACCGTGAACAGCCCCTCGTCGTACATCGGCGCGCTCAAGAGCGCAGCCCCGGTCGGGGCGATGACCTCGCTGCCGCCCCAGAACGAGATCGATTCATCGACCCCGACGCGATTGCAGAAGATGACGAACGATGTCGTCAGCTGGGCGTAGGTGCGCATCAGTGTTCGCCACGACGTGGCCGTCCCGAGACCGACCTCGTTGGTCGCCGCCAGGTCGCGCCCGGGCGACGACGAGACGTTGATCAGGATCTGGGCCCCATCGAGGGCCAGGATCTGAGGCACAGGCAGGTGCCAGAAGTCCTCACACACACCGATGCCGATGCCGGCCCCCAGCCGCGAGGGGACCGCGCGCAGCATGTCCCCTGCGGCAAAGAACCGCCGTTCGTCGAACAGCCCGTAGGTCGGCAGGAAGAGCTTGCGGTGGACATGGCGGATCCGGCCATCCTCGAGCAGCGCAGCCGCGATGAACAACCGGTGGTCGGCCGATTCCTCGACGAACGAGACCACCACGGAGAGATCGTCCGTTGCCGCGGCGAGGTCCGCCAGGCGCGGGTCGTCGAGACGCATCGCGACCTCCGCCGCGAGATCCTGAAGCTGGTAGCCGGTCAGGCCGAGCTCGGGGAAGACGACAAGATCCGCGCCAGCGGTCCGGGCCTCGGCGATGAGTTCGTGGTGCCGGGCAAGGTTGGCGTCGAGCTGGCCGAGACCCGGGGCGATCTGAGCGAGCGCGACCCGGATCGACGGGCGACTGGACTGCATGCCCGCGAGCATAACCCGGCGCCCGTGGCCCGGCGCTCGGGCGGCGCCCGTGGCCCGGCGCCCGTGGCCCGGCGCCCGTGGCCCGGCCTGGCGCCCGTGGCGCGGTGCCGGTGATCGGTTGCATTGATCGATCCCGGGCTGAACGCGAGGAGCTGCCTCCCCGGAACGTCGTTCTGGGGCACCAGTCCCTCGTGCTGATGTCTCAATCGATCAATGAGGACGATCAGCCCGGGTTATGGGGCCCCCGTGTCCGTGGCCCGGGTTATGGGGCCCCCGTGTCCGTGGTCCGGCCCGGCGCCCGTGTCCGTGGCCCGGCCGCACCGGTGGCGCGGTGCCCGTGATCGGTTGCATTGATCGATCCCGGGCTGAACGCGAGGAGCTGCCTCCCCGGAACGTCGTTCTGGGGCACCAGTCCCTCGTGCTGATGCCTCGATCGATCAATGAGGACGATCAGCCCAGACCAGACCAGGCCAGAGCGGTGGACCCGTACAATCCGGGGCGGCGCCATCATCCCCGTCACGGCACGGGCCACCGCGGCGCGCCCATTGGATCCCGCGTACACAGGAGGTCGCCCTTGCCGCACCCCGACCGCCACCCGATGCGCAGCGCCGGTCGCCTCCTCGCGTTCCTGGCGGTCGTGCTCCTGATCGGGTGCGACCTGACCCTGGAGCGCCGGCCGGATCCGTCCGGCCGGGCGAACGTCCCGCTGGCCGGCGAGTCCGAGCGTCCGTCGGCGCCGCCCGAAATCGCGTTCGTGCCCCAGTCGTACCCACCGGATGCCGAGGCCCCGTGTGACCAGACGGAGGCCGAGACGGGCCTCGCCCTGTATCGCGGCAGCCTGCGCTGGATAACCTCGATCGACCCAGCCACGGTCGTGTTCGAGTTGTGCGATCCGGACGTCACGTTCCTGACCAAGGTCGCGGCGCCGGCGCTCTCGATCAACGACGCGGCCTGGCTCGAATCGCGCCTCGCGACCGCCGACGATGGCGGCACGCCCGCGATCACACGCGAGCTCAACGGGACTGGACCGTTCCGGCTGGACCGCTGGAGCGGTGGCACGGAGCTCATCCTGTCCCGCTTCGATGGCTACCGCGCGACGCTCGCCGCCCCAAGCGCGATCGTGTTTCGCTGGGACGCGGATGCCGGCCGACGACTGGAGGCACTCGGTTCGGGCGCGGTGGATGGCATCGATGGGGTGGATGCGGCTGGCGTCAACGTGATAGAGGGCAACACGGAGCTCGCGGCGCAGACCCGCGAGGGGCTGAACACGATGTACCTGGGCTTCAACAACAAGTTCGCGCCGTTCGATCGGGTGCAGGTCCGCCGGGCCATCGCGCTGGGTCTGGACCGCGAGGCCCTGCTCGCGGCGGCCTTCACCTCGGGCACCACCGTCGCCAGCCACCTGACGCCGTGCGCGGTGCCCAACGGCTGCGCAGGGACGACCTGGTGGGAGCAGGACATCCTCGCGGCCAAGGATCTGCTGGCCACCGTGGGCTTCGCGGACGGCTTCACGACGACGATCCAGTACGGCGTTGAGCCGCGCGACTACCTGCCCAACCCCGAGGCGCTGGCCATCGAGCTCCAAGGCCAGCTCCGGGACAACCTCGGTATCACGGCCACGCTGGAGGTCATGCCCTTCGCGGACCTCGTTGCGCAGGCGGACGCGGGAACCCTGGATGGCATCCATCTCCTCGGCGCGCGCGGTCGATTCCCGGACGCGCGCATGTTCCTCGACCCGCGCGTCGGTTCGGGCGCTTCGGCCGAGTTCGGTGATCCCTTCGCGGATATCGCGGGTGCCGTGCGCGACGGGGCACGAGCGGCGACCGATGAGGCCCGCCGGACCGCCTACACCGTGGCCAACGACGCGATCCGGCGGCGCGTCCCCCTCGTGCCGCTGGTCCACGTCGGCAGCGTGGCGGCCGTCCGCGCGGACGTGGCCGGTTTCGTGGTTTCCCCGACCGACACTGAGCGGTTCGCGACGCTCACCCCGGGCGACCGCGCCCAGTTCGCCTGGATGGACGCGCTGGAGCCCGAAGGTCTGTATTGCCCGGACGAGACGTCGCCAGCGGCCATGCGGGTATGCGCGCAGGTGTTCGAGGGGCTGTACCGCTACGCGCCCGGGAGCGCGACCCCGGAGCCCGCCCTCGCCGAGGCGTGTGTCGCCAACGATGAGCTCGATACGTGGACCTGCACACTGCGCGAGAACGTGCGCTTCCACGATGGCGCCCGTCTCGACGCCAACGACGTCGTCACCTCCTACGCGGTCCAGTGGGACGCCACCCATCCTCTCCATCGCGGCCGGACCGGGGCCTTCCGAGCTTTCCTGGACCGATTCGGCGGCTTCCTCAACCCGTCCACTCCGTAGCGAATCCGTAGGCATGCCGGCCCTACGGGTGCTAAGGTTCCCGCGAATCGCCCTCGGACCGTGTTCGATCGCGACGACGATGCCCCGTGTGGCCGGACTGGGAGGTCGTCGGCCGCCGAGGTGGACCATATGAGGAGGAGAACAGAGCATGACTCGTTCATCGAGCCCGCCGCTCAGGCTTGCCGCACTGCTCGGGATCGCCGTGATCATCGCCGCAGCGTGTGGCGGCGCGACGCCATCCGCCAGCGTCGGTCCCCCGGCCAGCGCTGCGGTAACCCCGGCACCGGTCAGCGCCGAGCCCTTTGTGGCTGCCAGCTATCCCGAGGACGGCACGTCCGCTTGCGGAACACCGGACTACACCGGCCAGATCGGCCTGATCAAGACGGTCGACGCGCGGACGGTCGAATTCACCCTGTGCGCGCCCGACGCCGCGTTCCTGTCGAAGGTCGCATTCACGTCGCTCGCGATCCAGGATGCCGGTTACCTGACCGAGACCGGCGGTGGTGGTGAGGCCCTCGTGCGCAATCCGAACGGTACCGGCCCCTACAAGCTGAAGGTCTGGACCTCCGGTTCGGAGATCTCGCTCGAGACCCACGCCGATTACTGGGGCGACGCGCCACTGACCCCGAATGCGATCATCCGCTGGAGCGACCAGTCTGCCCAGCGTCTGATCGAGCTGACCTCGGGCGCCGTCGATGGTATCGACAACCCGGGCGCCGACGACTTCGACACGATCAAGGCCAACCCCGAACTCGCACTGTTCCCGCGGACCGCGCTCAACGTGTTCTATGTGGGCATGAACAACACCAAGAAGTACTGGGACAACGAGAAGGTCCGCCAGGCCATCGCCATGGGCATCGACCGACAGCGGATCGTCGACACGTTCTACCCGCCCGAATCCTCCGTTGCCTCGCACTTCACACCGTGCGACATCGCTGGTGGCTGCACCGGTGACGAGTGGTACGGCTTCGACCCGGTGGCAGCCAAGGCGCTGCTGACCGATGCCGGCTTCCCCGACGGATTTTCCACCAAGCTGCATCTGCGCGATGTCGTGCGCGGTTACCTGCCGACTCCGGTGGATGTCGCGACAGACATCCAGGCGCAGCTCAAGGCCAATCTGAACATCACGGCCGAGATCGACATTCAGGACAAAACGACCTACCTCGGCACCGCCAGTCGCGGTGAGCTCGACGGGCTGTACCTGCTCGGCTGGGGCGCGGACTATCCGGATGTCACCAACTTCCTCGATGTCTTCTTCGGGGTTGGCTCGGACGACGGCTTCGGAACCAAGTTCGACGACATCACCGCACCGCTCATCAAGGGTGGTCAGACCGCCGATCAGGCGGCCCGCGATGCCCTCTACCTGACGGCCAACAACGCCATCAAGGCCCACGTCCCGATGGTCCCGATCGCCCACGGTGGTTCGGGCACGGCCTACCGGGCCGACGTCACCGGTGCCCATTCGTCGCCCCTCGGCAACGAGGGCCTGTTCGCGATGAAGGCCGGCGACCGCGACCAGCTCGTCTGGCTCCAGAACGGTGAGCCCGGCGGGCTGTATTGCGCGGACGAGACGGACGGTGAGTCGCTCCGGGTCTGCGAGCAGATCATGGAGCCGCTCTACTCGTACAAGATCGGTGGTACGGTACCTGAGCCTGGTCTCGCCGAATCGTGCGACCCCAATGCAGATTCGACCGTGTGGACGTGCACCCTGCGCGAGGGTGTCAAGTTCCACAACGGCGCGGATCTCGGCTCGGATGACGTCCTTCTCACCTACGCCGTCCAGTGGGATGCCGCGCATGCCCTGCACGTCGGACGGGAGGGCCTGTTCGAGTACTGGGGCTACCTCTTCGCCGGAAACCTGAACCCGCCACCCGCTTCCTGACCACCGGCCAGGACCGATGACGAGGGGATGCCACCACGTGGCGTCCCCTCGTTCGCTGTCTGCATGAGATGACCAGATTCATCATCCGGCGCCTGATCCTGAGCATCCCGGTCCTGATCGGGATCGTGTTCCTCGTGTTCGCCCTGGCCCGGATCATCCCGGGTGACCCCTGTGTCGCCGCCCTGGGCGAACGAGCCAACGCGGCGACCTGTGAGCGCTACGCCGCTGATCACGGGCTCGACAAGGCGATCATGCCCGGGCTGTTCCGGCAGGGGTACGCCGGAACCATCGAGTTACGGCTGTCCGAAGTGCCGACCACCCTGGTGGACAATCAGTTCGTCATCTACCTGCAGGAGGTCGCCGCTGGCGACTTCGGGGTCTCCTCGAAATTCGGTCTGCAGGTCACGGATCTGCTCATCCAACGCCTGCCGACGACCGTTGAGCTCGCGCTCTACGCCCTGACCTTCGCGATCATCGCTGGCATCAGCCTGGGCATCATCTCCGCCTACCGGCGTAATTCCATGGCCGATGTCGCCACCATGCTCATCGCCAATCTCGGGGTATCGACTCCGGTGTTCGTCCTGGGTCTCGTGCTCGCCTATTTCTTCGCGATCACGCTCAACGGCACCCCGTTCGAGTTACCACCATCGGCGCGGCTCCCGGCCGGAGCGACGCCTCCGACCCTGGCCATGGCGTGGGGCCTCGAGGAGTTGCAGGGTCCGTTGCGCGCCGTGCTCGATTTCATGTCCAACATCTACACGTTCAACGCCATCGTCCGCCTCGACAGCGAACTCCTGGCCAACACGGTCCGCCACATGATCCTGCCCGCCCTGGCCCTGGGCACGATCCCGCTCGCGATCATCGCCCGCATGACACGCTCCAGCCTGCTCGATGAGCTCGGCCTGGACTACATCCGAACCGCCCGGGCCAAGGGGCTGGGCGAACGGGCCGTCGTCCTCCGCCATGCATTTCGCAATGCCCTGCTTCCGGTCGTGACGGTCATCGGCCTCCAGCTCGGCGGCCTCTTTGGCGGGGCCGTGCTGACCGAGACAATCTTCAATCTGTCCGGCGTCGGTCGGGCGGTGACCGAGGCGATCGAGGCGCGCGACTACGCGGTCATCCAGGGGTTCACCCTGGTCATCGCGATCGGCTTCGTGGCGGTTAACTTGCTGGTGGACCTGTCGTACGCCTATCTCGATCCACGGATCAGGCTGCGCTGACGTGGCCGTCGTGACCCCCGAAGTCCTTGGCAGCCTCGAACCGGACCTCGCGCGCTCGCGCCCATCGGGCATCTGGCGGGACACCCTGGGCAACCTCCTGCGTCAGCGGAATGCGGTGGTCGGGGGCGTCATCCTCATCTTCTTCGTCCTCGTGGCGTTGTTCGCTGATGTGATCGCCACGCACGACCCGGACGCGATCCTCATCGGCGTCGAGGAGGGCGTCAAGAAACTGGCGCCGCCGTGCGTCCACGCACTGGGTTGCCCGGCTGCCCAGCCTGAGCACTACTTCGGCATCGACGGCAACGTTCGCGACGTCTACAGCCGGGTCGTGCACGGCACCCGTGTATCCCTTCGGATCGGGTTTCTGACGGTCGGGTTCGCCATCGCGATCGGCGGCCTGATCGGCGCTTTGGCTGGCTACGCGGGCGGCAAGCTGGACAATCTGCTGATGCGGAGCATGGACGTGCTGCTTGCCTTTCCGGCCCTGCTGCTGGCCATCGCCATCGTCACCGTCCTTGGCAGTGGCCTGCTCAACGCCCAGCTGGCGATCGGCATCGTGGCCATCCCCATCTACGCGCGGATCATGCGGGCGTCGGTCATCTCCATCCGCGAGCGTGACTTCGTGACGGCGTCGCGGGCCCTCGGCGAGTCGTCGTTCGGGCTGCTCAGTCGCCGGATCATCCCGAATGCCCTCACCCCGCTGATCGTCCAGGGCACGCTCGGCATCGCCGCTGCCGTGCTCGACGTCGCCGCGCTATCGTTCCTCGGACTCGGCGCACAGCCACCACAGGCGGAATGGGGATCCATGATCGGCCTCGCCCGCAATACGATGTTCGTCGCCCCGCATCTCGTCCTCTTCCCCGGGCTGGCCCTTGCGTTCACGGTCCTCGCCTTCAACCTGCTGGGTGACGGGCTTCGTGATGCGCTCGATCCGAGGTTGAATCGATGACGGATGTGACCGAGACCCTGCTCGATCGCTCAGTCGAGGGCAACATCATCGAGGAGCTCGTCCCGGCCTCGAAGCGCAGGCCGCGCCACGAACGAGGCGCCACCCCGCTGCTCGAAGTCAAGGGGCTGCGAACGTCGTTCTTCACCCGCGACGGCGTCGTGCGCGCCGTGGATGGCATCGATTTCCACGTCGATCGCGGCGAGATCATGGGCCTCGTCGGCGAATCGGGCTGCGGCAAGAGTGTGACCAGTCTGTCCATCCTGCGGCTGGTCTCGAAGCCCGGCCGGATCGAGGCCGGTGAGATCGTGTTCGATGGCCAGGATCTGCTCAAGCTGCGCGACGACGACATGCGCAAGATCCGGGGCGACCGGATCAGCATGATCTTTCAGCAGCCCACCTCGTCACTCAACCCGGTCTGGGACGTCGGTCGCCAGATCGAGGAGGTGCTCCAGATCCACCGTGGGATGAAGGGCCGGACGGCTCGCAGTCGGGCCGGGGAGCTGCTCAAGATGGTCGGTATCCCGGATCCGGAACGCCGGCTCAGCAATTTCCCGCACGAGATGTCCGGCGGCATGGCCCAGCGGGTGATGATCGCGATGGCCCTCGCCTGCGAGCCGGAGCTCCTGATCGCCGACGAGCCGACGACCGCGCTGGATGTCACGATCCAGGCCCAGATCCTGGACCTGATGCGCAACCTGCGCGACGAGACAGGGACGGCCATCGTCCTCATCACCCACGACCTTGGCGTCGTCGCCGAGATGTGCGACCGCGTGGCGGTCATGTACGCGGGCGAGATCGTCGAGCACACCGATGTCGTGTCCCTCTTCCGACGCCCGATGCACCCGTACACCAAGGGGCTCATCGGCTCCATCCCGGTCGTCGGCGATATCCGCGAGGAGCTGGCGGTCATCCCGGGCAACGTGCCCAACCTGATCGACCTGCCAAAGGGCTGCCGCTTCGCACCGCGCTGTCTCGCCCGGATCGAGGAGGATGTCGCGATCGCGACCGATGTCCATCCGGAGCTCTTGCCCGTCAGCCCGGAGCATGACGTCCGGTGCTGGCTCTATCACGACGCCGCGGGCGGGCTCATGCCACGCGCGGACCGTTCTGGCGGCCAGGCATGACGACATCACCGGCCCTCCCCGCCGCCTCCGGCGCGGCGCCCAACCCAGGCGCCACCCCGCTCGTCGAGGTCCGCGATCTGGTCAAGCACTTCCCGGTCCGTGGCGGCGTCCTGCAGCGGACCGTCGGGTTCGTCCAGGCGGTCGATGGCGTCAGCTTCGATATTCGCCGCGGCGAGACCCTGGGCCTCGTCGGCGAGTCCGGTTGCGGCAAGACGACGGTCGGTCGCCTCCTGCTCCGCCTGATCGACCCGACGTCCGGCACGATCCGGTTCGACGGTCGCGACATCACGAGCGTCAGCGGCTCGGCACTCAAGCCATATCGACGGCGGATGCAGATCATCTTCCAGGACCCGTATGCGAGCCTCGACCCGCGGACGCCCATCGGCGACAGCATCGGCGAGGGGCTGCGCATCCACGGCCTCGGGACGTCGGCGGAACGCGGCGCCAAGGTCAAACGGATGATGGACATGGTGGGCCTGCAGTCCTATCACGCCCGGCGCTACCCGCACGAATTCAGCGGCGGGCAGCGTCAGCGCATCGGGATCGCGCGGGCACTCGTCCTGGAGCCTGACCTCGTGGTGTGCGACGAGCCCGTGTCGGCATTGGACGTCTCGATCCAGGCACAGGTGCTGAACCTGCTCAAGTCCCTCCAGCGCGAGCTCGGGCTGACCTACGTGTTCGTGGCCCACAACATGGGCGTCGTCGAGCACATCAGCGACCGGGTGGCGGTCATGTACCTCGGCCGCATCGCGGAGCTCGCCGACCGGCGCGAGCTGTTCCGTCACCAGGAGCACCCGTACACCGCGGCACTCATGTCCGCCATCCCGATCCCGGACCCGGAGGCCCGCCGGAAGCGGGTCATCCTGAGCGGCGACGTGCCGAGCCCGGTCAACCCGCCGAGTGGCTGCCGTTTCCACCCGCGCTGTCCGCTCCGCGCGGAGCTCGGCAACCCGGACATCTGTGCGGCACAGGTCCCGCCGTTGATCGATCTCGGTGGCGAACACCTGTGTGCCTGCCATTTCCGCGGCCCGTCCATGGCGGCCGCCACGCCCGCCTGACCGCCAGCGACTACTCGACCACGTTCGTCAGCAGCTCCGCGTCACGGAACCACGTCGGCGTATCCAGCTCCAGCCCGCCGGAGGCGGTCGTGCCCACGCTGACCCGCAGGCCTTCGCGGATCTTGTCCGACCAGGCGTAGATGATCGGCAGATCCTGGGCCAGCAGCGTGGCGTACTGCCGGTACGACTCGGCCCGTTGAGTCAGGTCCGTTGCGGCGAGACCGGCCTCGATCAGCTGATCCACCGCCTCGTTCTGGTAGCAACCGAAATTCAATGTCGACGGCAGTTCTGCCGATGAGCACTCCGACGAGTGATACAGCGCGAACGGATCCGGGTCGAGGGACACCGTGAACCCACCGAAGAACGCATCGAACGAGCGGGCGGCGGCCGGATCGGCGGCATTGAGATGTGGATACACGTCCAGCATATCCAGGATCGCCTCGAACCCGACCTCCTCGAAGCGAATATCGATGCCGCACGCGCGAACCTGCTCGCCCACCGACGCCAGCCAGCGGCTTCGCTCCGGAAACCCTGACCGAACGGCCACGACCGTGGATAGCCGGCGCCCGGCCTTCTCGTAGATCCCGTCGGCGGCGAGGGTCCAGCCGGACGCCTCGATGAGACCCGTGGCCGTCGCCGGATCAAGTGGATAGGTCTCGAGGCCGTCCGGGGGAGGGTAGGCCCATGACATCGGCGGTATCTCTGTGTAGATGGCACTGCCGGCCCCGTCCGTCGCCGCCTGGACCGCGAGATCCTTGTCGAAGCACCATGACACGGCCTGGCGCAGGTTCCGGTCCAGGAACAGGCCGTCGGCCTCCGGGTGCAGATTGAAGTACAGGCCGAGGAAGCTCGGTTCCAGGTACTCGACGAAGCGGAGGTCGGGATCGTCCCTGAGGCCCTCGAACGTCACGGGCTCAAGGGCAGGGTCCCAATCGATCTCGCCGCCGACCAGGGCAGCTCCGCGGGCCGCACCCGTGGCGATGATCGGGAAGGACAACCGTTTGATGTTCGGGGCTCCGCGGAAATAGGCCTCGTTGGCGGCGAGCTCCACGCCCTGCCCCTGGGTATACGACACGAACGTGAACAGCCCCGTCCCGACCGGCTCGTCCTGGATATCGAGGTACGGATGGGCGGCGGCCATCGCATCGATCGAGCGGTCCGTGATGGAGGCGTCGATCGCCCGGATCCTGGCCACGACGTCGCGGACGTACGCTCGGGTATCGAGCGTTCCCGTCGTCGTGTACGGCGCCTCGTTCGGGAGGTCCACCCCCGCGGCGTTTAGAAGCGCTTCGCCATCCGCCCGAAATGGTGCGTAATCGACGGCCGCCCCGGCCGGGCTCGATTCCACCTCGGCGACGCGCTCGAGAAACCCCGTCAGGTCGCCGGCGCTGACGCCCTGGATCCCGTCGACGAAGCGCCCGAATGACGCGTCCAGGGCGGTCTTGCTCTCGATCCATAGCCCGAGATGCATCGTGCCGAACGTGGCCAGCCGCGAGCGCAGCGTGAACACGACGGTCAGCTCATCGACGCTGACCACCGACTCGAGGATGCCGCGCAGGCAGCGCACCCGCTCGAACCGGCAGTTGCGGCTACGGGCCAGTTCGTAGGTCGCCACGACGTCGTCGGCGGTCAGGGCAGAGCCGTCGTGAAAGGTGACGTCGTCGCGCAGCGTGACCGTCCAGGTCAGGCCGTCCGCCGAAACGGTCGGCGGGCCCGTGGCCAGCCGCGGCTCTGGTGCGAGACGTTCGTCTGGCGTGTACAGACCGTCATACAGGAAGCTCGTGACTCGCCGTGTGTCGGCGCCGCTCGCGGCGTTGGACAGCCCACCGGCCAGGTCCCCACCGATGGCCACCGTGAGCGATTGCTCGGGCGGCGGGCTTGGCGACAGGGTCGGCGTCGGCGGCGGGGCGGTCGAGGCGACCGGGGTCGGGGGCGGCACGTTCCCGCAGGCGAAGACCACGACGAGGACGACCGCGGCCAGCGTCGATCTGACCTCGATGCGTATCTCTGGGATGTCGGACCTAGCTCGCCGGACGGGGGGTGTCCGCATCATCCTTCGCGATCGACGCGCCCAGCTCGGCCGGGGCATCGAGCGTCGTGATCGTCGTGGCGTCGACGGTGGCCGGATCATCGATCCCGGCCTGCTTCAGCCATGCGAGCGCACTGTCCGGGGTCCCGTGGCGGACGGTTCGCTCGTCGATATGGGCGACCCCGACGGAGGTTTTGCGGGCTTCGTCGGCGTGATGGCAGGCCGCCCGATGCTCGCCCTCGAGGACGGTAAGCGCCGGATCGATCGTGCGGCAATCCTCGGGCTGACCGAGTTGCTCGTACAGCCAGCAGCGGGTGTGGAAACGGCACCCGGATGGCGGATTGACCGGGCTCGGCACGTCGCCCTTGAGGATGACCCGCTTGCGCTTGCGTTCAGCGGTCGGATCCGGCACCGGGACAGCGGACAGCAGGGCACGCGTGTACGGGTGGCCCGGCGACGCATAGAGCTGCTCCGGCGGCCCGATCTCGACGATCTTGCCGAGGTACATCACCGCGACGCGATCACTGATGTGCTTGACGACGGACAGGTCGTGGGCGACGAACAGGTAGGTCAGACCAAGTCGGGCGCGAAGATCCGAGAGGAGGTTCAGGACCTGGGCCTGGATCGAGACGTCCAGCGCCGAGATGGGTTCGTCGCAGACGATGAATTCCGGCTCCACGGCGAGCGCTCGGGCGATCCCGATCCGCTGGCGCTGGCCGCCGGAGAACTCGTGTGGGTAGCGCTGGACGTACTTGGGGTCCAGCCCGACGAGCGTCAGCAACTCGGCGACCCGGTCGCGCTTCGCCTGGCCGGAAGCCAGCCCGTGGGTCTCGAGCGGTTCGCTCACGATGGACCCGACGGTCATCCTCGGATCGAGCGAGCCGTACGGGTCCTGAAAGATGATCTGCATCCGGCGCCGCATCTTGCGCAATGGCTCGGCCTTGAGGCTGGCGAGGTCCGTGCCGTCGAAGTAGACGTGCCCGCTGGTAGGTTCGCGGAGCCGGATCATGGCCCGCCCGATGGTGCTCTTGCCGCAACCGGACTCACCGACGAGGCCGAGGGTCTCGCCCCGGCGGACCTCGAAGGTTACGCCGTCGACGGCCTTGACCGAGCCTGCGAGGGTCTTGAAGATGCCCGAGCGAATCGGAAAATGGACCTTGAGGTCGTCCACCTCCACGATGTTCTTGGGGTCGTGGACGTAGGCGGGGGCGGCGCCGGACGGTCGATCGACGGTCGCGGTCATGAGATCCAGCCCTGTGGTTCGGTGGCCCAGCAGCGTGCCAGGTGGGCTTTGGAGTCGCGCGCCGTCAGGCTCGGCTCCTGCTCCCGACAGAGGTCACGGGCATAGCTGCAACGTGGGTTGAAGCGGCACGCATCCGCCGGGCTGATGAGCAGCGGCGGGAGCCCCTCGATGGTCCGGAGTCGCTCGCCGCGCACGTCATCGATCCGTGGCAGGGAGTCCAGCAGACCCCAGGCGTACGGCATCTGAGGGGCCTCGAACAGCTCGTCGACCGTCGCCGTCTCCACGATCCGACCGGCGTACATCACGTTCACCCGGTCGCACATGCCCGCCGCGATGCCGAGATCGTGGGTGATCATCAGGACGGCCGTGTGGAACTCGTCCGACAACACCTGGATGAGCTCAAGGATCTGGGCCTGGATGGTCACGTCCAACGCGGTCGTCGGCTCGTCCGCGAGGATGAGCTTGGGGTCGCACGACAGGGCGATGGCGATCATGACCCGCTGGCGCATGCCACCCGAGAACTGGAACGGGTAATCATTCAGCCGGTCGCGCGCCCGCGGGATGCCGACCTTGCCCAGCAACTCCACCACGCGATCCCGGGCGGCCTTGTTCGACAGACCCAGGTGCTGGCGAATGGACTCGGCGATCTGGTAGCCGATCGTGAGCGTCGGATTGAGGCTGGTCAGCGGATCCTGAAAGATGAACCCGATCTCCTTGCCGCGCAGCTTGCGCATCTCGTCCTGGGCGAGCTTGAGGACATCGATCCCGTCGAACAGGATCTCGCCGGCGACGATCCTTCCCGGCGGATCCGGGACGAGCCGGGCGATGGACAGGGCGGTCACGCTCTTGCCGCAGCCCGACTCACCGACGAGGCCGAGGGTCTCCCCGTAGCCGACCTCGAAACTCACGTCATCCACAGCCTGGATCACGCCGTCCGCTGTGAAGAAATGGGTGGACAGGCCGCGGACGGACAGCAACGCCCTCGACGCCTGCCGGTCGGCGCTGCCCTGCGGCAAGCCCGCCTGTTCGCGTCGGACATCATCCGGGGACAGCTCGATCAAGGTGGGGGCCTCCGGACCTGATGTTGAATGGTCGGTGCCGGCCACCTACTGCTTGCCCTTGAGCTTGGGATCCAGGGCATCACGCAGGCCGTCACCCAGGAACGTGAAGCCGATCAGCGCGAGGGCGATGCAGATGGCCGGAAAGATCACAAGATGCGGCTCCGAGCGGATGAACTTCTGACCCTCCGCGATGAGGCTGCCCCACGATGCTCGCGGAGGCTGCACACCGATCCCGATGTACGCAAGCGTCGCCTCGGCGAGGATCGCTCCGGGGATGCCCAGGGTGACGGCGACGATGATCGGGCCGATGCCGTTCGGGAGCAGATGTCGAGTGACGATCCTGTGATCCGGTACGCCGATCGCACGAGCTGCCTCGACGAACTCCGTCTCCTTGAGGGCCAGCAGCTGACCACGGACGAGCCGGGCGACGGTCACCCAGGAGGTGATCCCGATCGCCACGAACACGAGCAGCAGTCCGTCGATGGCCTTGCCGAAGAAGGTGTCCCGGAACGCAACCGACAGCAGGATGATGAAGAGCAGGTCGGGGAACGCATAGATGATGTCGGTGAAGCGCATCAGCAGGTTGTCCAGCCGGCCGCCGAACCAGCCGGCCAGCGCGCCGATCGGAACACCGATCACAAGGATGACGAACTGGACGACCAACGCGACGGTGACGCTGATCCTCGCACCGTCGAGCAACCGGCTCAACAGGTCGCGCCCGAGCTGGTCGGTCCCCAGGAGGTGGTCGGGTGATCCGGGCGGAAGCGGACCGCCGCCCGCAGCGAACACCGCCTTGAGGTCCTGGACCTGGTATGGCCAGGGAGCGAGCAGCGGCCCGAAGATCCCGAAGAACGCCAGGAGCATGACCAGGACAAGGCCAAGGATGGCCAAGCGATTCTTGCGCAGGCGCCCGAAGGCGTCGCCCCATAGCCCGGCCGAGCGCCGAGGCTGGACAAGGGCGTCGCCCAGCGGTCGACTGATCGTTGCCATCGTCCTCGCTCCTAGCTGTAGCGGATGCGTGGATCGATGTACGCGTACAGCACATCGACCACCACGTTGAGGAACGCGACCGCGAAGGCGTAGAGCACCGTCATGGCCATAAGCAGGCTGTAGTCACGCGTGGAGATGGCCGTGATGTAGAACCGCCCGACGCCCGGGATGCTGAAGATCTGCTCGATGATGAACGAGCCGGTGACCAGGAACGCGAGCGTCGGCCCAAGGATCGTGACAACCGGGATCAGTGCGTTCCGGATCATGTGACGACTCACGACGGAGCCCTGCTGGAGGCCCTTGCTCTGCGCGGTTCGGATGTAGTCCTTGCGCGTCACTTCCAGCATGGAGGCGCGTGTGTAGCGAGCGATGACGGCGATCGGAAAGCCAGCCAGCGCGACCGTCGGGAGCACCCAATACTCTGGCCCCTTCCAGCCGCCGGTCGGAAACCACCCGAGCCCGACACTGAAGAAGACGATCAGCAGGATCGCCAGCACAAAACTTGGCGTGGCGATGCCAATGATCGATACGCCGGTTGACAGGTAGTCAGGTAACCGGTTGTGGCCGAGGGCGGCAAGGATCCCGAGGGGCAGGCCCACCGCGACCGCCAACAGGAAGGCCATGATGCCGAGATGTACCGTCGTCCCGAGGCCATCGGCGATGATGTCATTGACGCGCCGGTCCGTGTAGCGATAGGACGGTCCGAAGTCGCCGGTCACGAAGTCCGTGGCCCAGTTGACGTACTGAACGACGAGTGGCTGGTCGAGACCGTACTCCGCGTTGAGCCGCGTGACCGTCCCGGCGGGGAGCCGCTTTTCCCGGTCCCACGGTCCGCCGGGCACGGCGTGCATGAGAAAGAACGTGATGACCGAAACCGCGAACAGGACCGGGATGATCCATAGGATCCGCCGACCGACATAAGAGATCACGGCATCTCGCAGGTACAGGCTGGATAGGTCGGTGGGCCGGCCGTCATGGCCGGCCTACCGGTTTGTCACGCCCGAAGGGCGATCAATGTTCCAGGATCTGGATAGTTTCGTAGAATCGGTCGCCTGGGTTCTCGCCTTCCGCTCCGACCCGAGTCAGGCCGGACACATACGGCTTGATCACGCTCGCGGTTATCGGGAAGCTCAGGAAGAGCCTGTCCGCATCGTCCGCGAGGATCTTCTGCGCCTGCTTATAGATGTCCACCTGCTTGGCCGGGTCGGGCTCCGCCGCGGCCTGCGCGAGCAGGGTGTCAAATTCCTCATTGCAGGACTGGCTGTCGTTGTTCCCGCCCCCGCATGTGACCAGGCCTTGGAGCTGGTTATTCGCGTGCGGATAGTCGGCGCCCCAGCCGTTACGGGCGATGGTATAGACCCCAAGGTGTCGCTGGTCGAGGAAGGTGGGGAACTCGCTGCCGATCTGGTCAAATTCCAGACCAAACGCCTGTCGCCAGGCCTCCGAGAGGAACGCGACTCGATCTTGGTGGGTGCCTTCCGTGTTGAAGCCGAACTTGAGCTTCCCAAGTTCGGCGGCACTGCCCACCCCAAGCTCCTGGAGTGCCGTGTCCATGCTGGCCTTCGCGGCATCGAGGTCAAACGGATACGGGTTGATGCTCTCGTCGTGGCCAGGCAGAGCCGGCATCACCATGGTATGCGCGGGTTCCCCAAGACCGGCGTACGTGGCGTCGATCAGGGCCTGCTTGTCCACGGCCTGCGTCAGCGCGATGCGGAAGTTCTTGTTGGCCGTAGGGCCTTCCTTGTTGTTGAAGTTGTAGTAGACGACGTCGAGGGATGTTGTCTCGGTGTACTCCGCGCCCTGCTCCGGATCGGCCTTGACCCGCTCGATATCTGCCGGGCTGACCGGCGAGTTCATGTCGATCTCGCCGGTGTCGTAGGCCGCTTGGCGGGCGGCGGCGTCCGTGATCATCGACATGTTGATCTCGGTCAAGGTGGGCTTGACGTCGCCGTACCAGTTGGGGTTCGGCTTAAGGATGATCTGGCTGTTGTGGTCCCAGGTATCCAGGATGAACGGGCCGGAGCTGACGTAGTTGGCCGCCTCGGTGGCGCCCTCCATGGTGATCCACTTCTCCTGGATCGGCACCAGGACCCACATGGTCATCGCGGCAAGGAAGTACGTAGCAGGGGATGCCAGCGTGACGACAAAAGTCTTGTCGTCCGGGGCGGCGACACCGAGCTTTTCGAGAGCCGCATCGATGTCGGCATCCGACGCCGGCGGTTCGGCGCCGGCTAGAGCCAGCACGTCGTTGCCACCGGCGACATCGCCCATGATGTAACCGTAATCGGCCGCGATTCGCGGGTCGGCGAGGCGCTTCCAGCCATAGACCAAGTCAGCGGCGACGATCTGGTCGCCGTTGCTATATTTCGCATCGCGCAGGGTAAACGTGAAGGTCTTCGCGTCCGGCGAGATCACCCAGCTCTCGGCCAGCGCTGGCACGACTTGGAGGTCCTTGTCGACGTAGACGAGCGGTCGATGAAGGGCATTGAGAACCGAGATCGAAACCGAGTCCGACGCCTTGTTCGGATCGAGAGACGCGGGCTCGCCCCCGATGTCGATGTTGAGGATCTGCTCTGCGGCGAGGCCGGTTCCCGGATCGGCCGATACCGCCGGAACCGATGCTCCTGGGTCTCCGCTCGTCACCGGCGGGGCGCTGGTCGTCGAGCCTCCACAGGCTGTCGCGATGATTGCGGCACTGGCCAGCAATCCCAAAAGACGCTTGTGCATCTATGTTCCTCCAAGGGTTTGGTTGATCGATATGTGCGCGCTACCCGGGCCCCGCGGCTGTGGTCGATTCCGCAGCAGTACGTTTCGAGGGACCGGATCGAGCCTCCCAACTCGACATGTCCCCACAGAACGAGCAGCCTACGGCAGCACGGTTCCGGGTCGGAATGCTCCGCGTACTATCCACAGCCCATTGTGGGCTGTCAAACGCCAGCCTAACGATCGTTCGGTAAGGTCTCCAGCCGGTCAATCCGGGCACGGCGTTTCAGCGCCGGTCATCGGTCGCCAGCGCAGGTTGGGCTGACGCGCCGCGGTCGCCTCATCCAGGCGCTTGACCGGGGCCGTGTGCGGCGCGGCCTTGACCATGGCCGGGTCACTCTCCGCCTCGGCGGCGATGGCGATGAGCGCGTCCGCGAACGAATCGAGCGTTTCGACCGATTCGGTCTCGGTCGGCTCGATGAGCATCCCCTCTTCGACGATCAGCGGAAAGTAGATCGTCGGCGGGTGGAACCCGAAATCGATCAGTCGCTTGGCGATGTCGAGCGTGCGCACGCCGGTACGGGCCTTGATCGTGGCGGCCGAGGCCACGAACTCGTGCTTGCAGGGGCGGTCGTAGGGCAGGTCGAACGTGCCCGCCAGACGCGCCTTCAGGTAGTTGGCTGCGAGCACAGCGTCGTCGCTGACCTCACGCAGACCCGATGCGCCGTGGGCCCGGATGTAGGTGTAGGCACGGACCAGCACACCGGTGTTGCCCACGAAGCTGCGCATCCGCCCGATGGATGTCGGCCGTTCCTCCGGCCGCTCCAGCCGGAATGTGCCATCGTCGGCGGCGAGGATCCGCGGCGTCGGCAGGAACGGCATCAGCTTGTCCCCCACCCCGACCGGCCCCGCGCCCGGGCCGCCGCCGCCATGCGGCGTGCTGAACGTCTTGTGGACATTGAAATGCATGACGTCAAAGCCGGCCTCGCCGGGCTTGAACCGGCCCATGATGGCGTTGAGGTTGGCGCCGTCCATGTAGGCCAGCGCTCCCGCCTCGTGCACCGCATCAAGCAGCTCGCCGATGCGGGTCTCGAACAGCCCGAGCGTGGATGGGTTGGTGATCATCACAGCCGCAGTCCGCGGTCCGAGTGCGGCCCGGAAGGCATCCACGTCCACACCACCGTCCGGCGCCGAGGGGATGGTGATGGTCCGATACCCGGCCATGGATGCCGTGGCCGGGTTCGTGCCGTGCGAGCTATCCGGGACGAGGACCTCGTCGCGGTCCGTGTCACCGCGTGCCCGGTGCCAGGCCCGGATCATCAGGATCCCGGTCAGCTCGCCCTGCGCGCCGGCCGCCGGCTGGAGGGTCACGGCCTGCATGCCGGAGATGGCCATCAGCGCCTGCTCCAGCTCCCAGAGCAGTTGCAGCGTGCCCTGGGCGACCTCATCCGGGGCCATCGGGTGGAGCTCCGCGAATCCACGCAGGCGGGCGGCCCATTCGTTGAGCTTGGGATTGAACTTCATGGTGCATGAGCCGAGGGGATAGAACCCGGTATCGATCGCGAAGTTGAGCTGTGACAGATTGACGTAGTGACGGACGACGTCCGGTTCGTTCATCTCGGGCAGAGCGGGGGGGTTCTTCCGGCGTGCCTCCGCGGGCAACCGATCCAGGGCGTCCTTTGGCGCGTGCGGGATCTTGCCGCCGCCACGTCCCGGCCGCGAGCGCTCGAACAGGGTGGGCTGGAGACGCGGTCCGGTGACGGTCATCGGATCCCGCCCGAGACCGTGACATGCTTGTCGGTCGTACCCGCGCCGGCTTCGACGGCCGCTGGTGCTCGACCGGACACGACCTCCTCCAGCGCCGCGATGAAGCGCACGATCTCGCCCGTGGTCGTGACCTCAGTGGTGCACAGCAGGAGGCCGTCTGCGAGCGTCGGGTCGTCCGGCTCCGCGTCGGCCAGCACGAG
Organism: Chloroflexota bacterium; assembly: GCA_031407755.1. GTDB lineage: Bacteria > Chloroflexota > Limnocylindria > Limnocylindrales > CSP1-4 > SPCO01. The sequence goes on from JANOIS010000169.1 coordinate 21,646, forward strand.
ACCGGCCAGGAAGCCGCGCTCGATGAGCCGCCGATGGACGGCCCGGGCATCCGGCACGCGAACGGCGAACTCATTGAGATACGGTCCGCTGTGGAGCCGCGCCACGCCGATGCCGGCGAGGCCCGCCACGAGCTCCGCGGCGCGCGCGGCCCCCGTCGCAGCCACGTCACGCAATCCGTGTGGGCCGATCGTCGCGAGATAGATGGAGGCGGCCAGGGCGAGCAGCGCCTGGTTGGTGCAGATGTTGCTGGCGGCCTTGTCACGACGGATGTCCTGCTCCCGAGCGCGCAGGGTCATGACGAACGCGCGCTGGCCATCGAGGTCCTTGGTCATCCCCACGAGCCGTCCCGGGATCTGCCGGACGAGCACGTTCGTGGAGGCCAGGATCCCGAGATACGGTCCGCCGTACTGCGGCGCGATGCCGAGTGGCTGGCCCTCCCCGGCCGCGATATCTGCGCCGTACGCACCGGGTGGCGCCAGCACCGCCAGCGACACGGGCTCGATGACGGCCACGAACAGGGCGCCCGCGGCATGGGCGAGCTCGCCGATCCGCGGCATCAGCTCGAGAAGTCCGAGGAAATCCGGGTTCGCGGCGACGACCCCGGCCACCGGGCGGGCCGTGTCCGCGAGCAGCGCCTCGAGCGCGGCAAGGTCCGTCGTGCCGGCTGCATCGCCGTCCGCGATGAGCGGGATCTCATCGAGTTCCAGCCCACCGCCGAAGTACGCGCGCATGGTCGCGCGGTAGTGCGGATGGACGCCCCGCGACACCAGGACCCGTTCGCGGCGCGTCGCGCGGCAGGTCATGAGCGCGGCCTCGGCCGTCGCGGCGGCCCCGTCGTAATGCGACGCCGACACGACATCCAGGCCAACGAGTTCCGCGATCAGCGACTCGTACTCGTAGATCGACTGGAGCGTGCCCTGGCTGACCTCCGGCTGGTACGGCGTGTAGGCCGTGTACCACTCACTGCGCAGCAGCAACTGATCCACCGCGGGTGGGCTCCAGTGACGATAGACACCGGCCCCAAGGAACGACGTGAGGTCCGTCCGGTTCCTGGCGGCGAGACCGCGCAAACGGGCGGCGAGCAGAAGCTCGGGCTCGGGCTCGGGCAGATCCAGTGGGCTGGAGCGCAGGTTCGCCGGGATGTCAGCGAACAGCGCATCAACGTTGTCGAGGCCGAGCGCCTCGAGCATCTTCCGGCGGTCGTCGCTTGTGTGAGGTCCGTACGGCATCGCGGCCGTCAGCCCGCCGCGGTGAGGTCGTCGTAGGCGGCCCCGTCCAGCAGCGCATCGAGCTGGGTCGCATCGGCGATGCGAAGCCTGACCATCCAGCCCGCTCCGTACGGGTCGCTGTTGACGAGCTCAGGGTCCGCGGTCAGCCCGTCATTGATAGCGATGACCTCGCCCGACAGCGGTGACAACAGGTCGCTCACGGCCTTGACCGATTCGACGACGCCGAACGCCTTCGCCGCCTCCAGGGTGCGACCCGTCTCGGGCAGCTCCACGAACACGATGTCACCGAGCTGGTCGGCGGCGTACTGGGTGATCCCGATCGTAGCTTCGTCGCCATCGACTCGGACCCACTCGTGGTCACTGGTAAAGCGCAGGTCGGGGGGGGAACTCACGTCAGCTGGTCCTCTTGTAGAACGGCAGGGGCACGACGCGCGCGGGGATGCGCGCATCGCGGATCTCGACCTCGAGACTCGTACCGGGTTCCGCGTCGCCGGGCGCCACGTAGGCCATCGCGATCGGGACGCCCAGGGTGGGCGACTGTGTTCCGCTGGTGACGATGCCGCTCCGTCGCGTGCCGGCATGGACCGGGTAACCGTGGCGGGCGATCCCGCGCCCCTCGACGATCAGACCGACGAGGCGCCGCTTTGGGCCATCCGCGGCCGCCTTCTCGAGCGCGGCGCGGCCCACGAAGTCGCCCGGCTTCTCGAGCTTGATCACGCGCCCCAGGTTGGCGTCGAACGGCGTGGTCGTCAGGTCCAGTTCGTTACCGTACAGGGGCATGCCGGCCTCGAGCCGCAGCGTGTCGCGCGCGCCCAGCCCGATCGCGAGCCCCCCAACGGCGCGAACCCGCTCCAGGAGTGCGTCCCACACCTCGCCCGTCCGCGCCGTCTCGATGAAGACCTCGAACCCATCCTCACCGGTGTACCCCGTGCGTGCCACCAGTGCGGCGATCCCGGCCACATGCCCTTCGGCGACGGCGTAGTAGCGCAAGGCGCCCAGGTCGACGTCCGTTATGGGCGCCAGGACATCCACCGAGCGCGGTCCCTGGACGGCCACCAGACCCGTGGCGAGGGATTGATCATCGAGGACCGCTCGCGAGCCCGCGAGCCGTTCCGCCAGGGCATCGGAGACGACCTGGGCGTTGCCGGCGTTGGCCACGACCATGAACCGGTCCTCGGCCAGCCGGTAGATGATGAGGTCGTCGATGACGCCGCCGTCGACGGCCACGATCATCGAGTACTGGGCGCGCCAGACCGCGAGTGCGCGCGGATCCGACACCACCGCCCCGGCCAGGGCCGCCGCGGCGTCCGGTCCCTCGACCAGCAGCTCGCCCATATGCGACAGGTCGAACAGCCCCGCGGACTGACGGACGGCGCGGTGCTCGTCGAGGATGGAGCCGTACTGGACCGGCATCCGCCAGCCGGAGAAATCGATCATCCGGGCGCCAAGCGCCTCGTGGCGGCTGGCCAGCGGTGTCTCGTGCGGCTCAAGTGGCATGAGCGCGGCGCTCGCCGGATCCGTCACGGAACCGGATCCGGATCGCCGATCGGTGCGCTCGGCGCGTCCCTCGACGCCAGGATCGCCGCGGCCCGGACCACGAGCGCACGTTCCGTCTCGAACGTCAGCACGGACGACGCCTCGGCGACATCGATCCAGCGGACCTCGTCGAACTCATGGTCGTGTCCGGCGAGGTCCCCGCCGACCGGCTCCATCATGAAGTAGTGGACGGTCTTGTGGATCTTCGTTCCCGCCTGGACGAACCAGTAGACGATGTCGTCCAGGGGTCCCGTGATGCGGACCTCCAGCCCGGTCTCCTCGGCGACCTCGCGCAGGGCCGTCTGCTCCGTGGTCTCGCCGAGCTTGGGCGTGCCCTTCGGGAGAGTCCATGTACGGCTGTCGCGTTCGCGCCGACGGCTGCCGATCACGAGCTGTGGTCGCCCGGCCTCATGGCGGACGACGATACCGCCGGCGGACGTGGCGCTCGCGGTCCTCAGACGCGCCACGGCGCCGCTGCGGCACTCGGCCGTCGGCCAGACCCAAAGCTGCCGGAACGGGCCCAGACCATCCGGACCCGTGGCCGCGGCCGACCGTCGCCCGGGACTTGCCGGACGGCGCTCGGGCCCCGCCAGCCGGCGCGCAGGCGCGCGTACGGGCCTGCCTCCGGCCCAAGGAGGTCCGTCTGGCGCGCGGTCACGGCGGAAAAGGCGCCACGGCTTCCGAGTCCCAGGCGCCGCTCGCGGGCGCGACTCGACGGATGCACGAATCGAGCCGCCGGTCGTGCCGCGTACCTGGCGGCGATGCTGTGTTCCATGGGCGGCAATGGTAACGCCTCAGTCCTGCCTTGCAAGCGCCGACACGAGCGTATCGGCCATCAACCGCGCCGTCTCCGGTGCGAGCACGCCACGGGCCGTCGCAAGATCGATCTCGCGTCGCGCAGCCGCGACGTACAGATCGATGGCTCCCGGAGCATGGGCACGCAGCGCAGCGAGGTGTGACCTGAGGGTGCCGAGGTCGCCACGGGTCATCGGTCCGGTCAGGGCAGCCGCGATTCCGAGCGCCCTCGCGTTGCCAAGCGTGCCCTCGATGAGCGGCCCATAGATGGCCAGGGCACCACGCTCATCGAGCCCGGCCACGGCGGCCAGCTCCGCGATCGCATCGAGGAGGGCGATGAACCCGCCGGCGGCCAGCACGGCGGCGGCGTGGTAGGCGGCCTTCGAACCCGGTGCCAGGCGGACGGCCGTGGCACCGAGTCGGTCGGCCATCGTGGACAGCAGGGTCGCCAGCTGGTCGTCGCCCTCGATGGCGATGGTCGCACCGCGGAGCGCAGCGATCGCCCGTTCCATGTCGGCGAAGGCCACGAGCGGGTGGAACCCACCCACCTGGGTGCCCGCCGCCATGGCCGGTTCGAGCACGTCGGCACCGAGGGCACCGCTGGTATGGACCATCGCCTGGCCGCTGTACATCCGGACGCTGCGCGCCAGTGGCTCGATGGCATCGTCCGGGATGGCCAGGATGATGAGTTCGACCTCCTCGATCAACGCCTGCGGCTCGGCGAAGCCACGGGCACCATCGACCAGACCGCTGAACCTCTCGCGGCGGGTCGCGTCGCGGCTGGCGATCGCGTGGATCGGCCAGCCGGCGCGGCTCAGCGCGACGCCGAGCGCCGTCCCGACGGCACCGGCTCCGACGATTCCCGTATAGGGCGTCTCACCGGTCTTCGCCTGGTGGTGCGGGTGCGGGTGGTCGTCCGTGTGGCCCGGTGCCGACGGATCCAGGTCGATGCCGGCCGCCACGATGGCGGCCTCCGTCTCCGCCCGGTCGCGCTTCGGGTCGTCACCCGGAAGAGCACCCCAAGCCTTCATCGGTCGGGCTTCCGTCGCGCGCGGTACGCTTGCATCCCTCGAAGTTTAGCGAACCAGCGGAGATGGACGCGTGTCACGGATCGACCCCTTCGGCGCGCGGGCGTCCCTCGGCCCAGGCCTCCCGGACCTGTATCGACTGGCGGCTCTCGACGGTCGGACCGGTGGGGTGCCCCTGCCGGTCACGGTCCGCATCCTGCTGGAGAACCTGCTACGCCATGCCGGCCACGGGATCGTGGACGCCGCCGATGTCGAGACACTTGCGGCGTGGCGGCCTGGTGAGGCGGCGGAAGCCGAGATCCCGTTCATGCCCTCTCGAGTGATCATGCAGGACCTGACCGGGGTGCCCGCGGTCGTCGACCTGGCGGTCATGCGCGACGCGATGGCGGACCTCGGCGGCGACCCGTCGCTCGTCAACCCGCTGGTCCCGGTGGACCTTGTCATCGACCACTCGGTCCATGTCGATCGATTCGGGACGCCCGACGCCTTTGCGTTCAACGTGGAGCGCGAGTTCGAGCGCAACGGCGAGCGGTACCAGTTGCTGCGCTGGGCCCAGGGCGCGTTTGGCAACCTGCGCATCGTGCCGCCGGGGACCGGCATCGTCCACCAGGTCAACCTCGAATTCCTGGCGCCGGTGGTCGATGAACGCGACGGGGTGGCCTTTCCGGACACGCTCGTTGGCACGGATTCGCACACGACGATGATCAATGCGCTCGGCGTCCTCGGGTACGGCGTTGGCGGGATCGAGGCGGAGGCGGTGCTGCTCGGTCAGCCGCTGTACCAGCCGATGCCGCACGTCGTCGGGGTGCGCCTGAGCGGGGAGCTGCCGCGGGGCTCCACGGCCACGGATCTCGTCCTGGTCGTCACCGAGATGCTCCGTCGGCACGGGGTCGTGGGGGCCTTCGTGGAGTTCGCCGGTGACGGACTCGCTTCCCTGTCGCTCGCGGACCGGGCGACGATCAGCAACATGAGCCCCGAGTTCGGGGCGACCGCGACACTCTTCCCGATCGACGACGAGACGCTCGCGTATCTGCGCCTGACCGGCCGCTCCGCGGAGCATGTGCACCTGGTCGAGCGCTACGCCAGGGTGCAGGGGCTGTGGCGGGAGCCCGGCTCCGGGCCGGACTTCGACGAATCCCTGACGCTCGATCTGGGCTCGGTCGTGCCGTCTGTCGCCGGGCCGCGACGGCCCCAGGACCGGGTGCCACTGGATGCCCTGCGCGAGAACTTCCGGTCGAACTACCCGGACGGCCTCCAGGGTCCGCTCGAGGCTGTGCGCGACACCCCAGTCAACGGCGACGCCGTCACCGAAGCATCGGCCGAGTCGTTCCCGGCTTCTGACCCGGCGTCATTCGCCCGAGCCGATGCCGACCGGGATCCGGCACCACCCGCGGCGCCGATCCTCGCCACCGCGACGCCGGTCGATGCACGCGCCTACCGACCCATCACGGTTTCTGTGGCCGGCCAGGACGTCACGGTCCGGACCGGATCGGTGGCCATCGCCGCGATCACCTCGTGCACCAACACCTCCAACCCGACGGTGATGATCGGGGCCGGTCTGCTGGCGCGGAATGCCATCGCCCGGGGGTTGCGAGTCGGGCCAACCGTCAAGACCTCGCTGGCGCCCGGGTCCAAGGCCGTCACCGGGTACCTCGAGGCGGCGGGGCTCATGGCACCGCTGGCGGAGCTCGGGTTTGCGCTCGCCGGCTACGGCTGTACGACCTGCATCGGCAACTCCGGGCCGCTGGCGGTTCCGGTCGCCGAGGCGATCGAGGCCAACGATCTGGTCGTGGCGGCGGTGCTGTCCGGCAACCGCAACTTCGAGGGCCGGATCCATCCGCTCGCCCGGGCCAGCTACCTGGCCTCGCCGCCACTGGTCGTGGCTTTCGCGCTGGCCGGCCGCGTGGATATCGATCTGACGACCGAACCGCTGGGTACGGGTTCCGACGGCGCGCCCGTGTACCTCGCCGATGTGTGGCCATCGCCCGACGAGATCCGCTCGGTCATCGGTTCATCGATCGATCCTGCGTTGTTCCAGCGCACCTACGCGGTCGTCTTCGATGGCGATGAGCGCTGGCAGGCCCTGCCGGTCCCGTCGGGTGATCGATACGCCTGGGATCCGTCGTCGACATACGTGGCCAAGCCCCCGTTCTTCGAAGGACTGTCGTTCGACTCGGCGCCGATCGGCGACATCACCGGTGCCCGGGTGCTGGCGGTCCTCGGCGACTCGGTGACGACGGACCACATCTCTCCTGCCGGCTCGATCGCGCCGGCGTCGCCCGCGGGCCAGTGGCTCCAGGAGCATGGCGTCGGGCCGCTCGAATTCAACTCGTACGGGGCGCGGCGCGGTCACCACGAGGTGATGATGCGCGGCACCTTCGGCAACATCCGACTGCGCAACGGGCTGGTGGAGGGGCGCGAAGGACCGTACACGACCCACCTGCCATCGGGCGAGGTCGGCTTCATCTACGACGTCGCGATGCGCTATGCAGCCGAGGGCGTGCCGCTGGTCCTGCTGGTCGGCAAGGAGTACGGCTCGGGGTCGTCGCGCGACTGGGCCGCCAAAGGGACGACCCTGCTCGGGGTCAAGGCGGTCATCGCCGAGTCGTACGAGAGGATCCACCGCTCCAACCTGGTCGGGATGGGCGTGCTGCCGCTCCAGTACAAGCCGGGCGACACGGCGGCCTCGCTGGGGCTGACAGGGCACGAGACGTACTCGGTGCTGGGCCTCGCGGACGGGCTGTCCTCGCGTCAGTCGGTGACGGTCGTGGCCATCGCGGACGACGGTCGCGAGAACATGTTCGAGACGATCGCCCGCCTCGACGGCCCGATCGATGTCGAGTACTACCGTGCCGGCGGCATCCTGCCGGCCGTCCTGCGGCGGCTCGCGACCGAGCCGTAATCGCGGGGTGCGCACGAAGCAGCCGGCGGACACGAAGAAGCCCCCGGGGGAGGATCCGAGGGCTTCGTCGCGGAGGAGGATTGGCGCGGTTGTCGTCCATGGGACGGGGCATGCCAGGTTCGCGTGACGCGCCACTCGCCCGCTAAAGTCTGCGAACCGTGACCGACGCCGCCCGTTCCGTCCAGCGAACCTATCTGGTGCTCACCCTGTTGACGACCCTGGCGGCGTCGTTCATCTGGGGCATCAACACGCTGTTCCTGCTGGATGCCGGTCTGACCAACACGGAGGCGTTCGCGGCCAACGCGTTCTTTGCCGCCGGGCAGGTGCTGTTCGAGGTCCCGACCGGGGTCGTCGCGGATACCCGCGGCCGACGCTTTTCATTCCTGCTCGGGGCCGCGACGCTGCTGATCTCGACGGTGCTCTATCTCGTCATGTGGGAGATCCGCGCCCCATTCGCGGGTTGGGCGCTGGCGTCCGTGCTGCTGGGGCTCGGGTTCACCTTCTTCTCGGGCGCAACGGAGGCGTGGCTGGTCGATGCGCTGGGGGCCAGCGGGTTCACGGGCAGCCTGGAATCGGTGTTCGGGCGGGCGCAGACGGTGGGCGGTGCGGCCATGCTGGTCGGCTCGGTGCTTGGCGGCGTCGTCGCCCAGCTGACCGATCTTGGTGTTCCATACCTGCTTCGCGCCGGGATGATCGGCGTGACCCTGCTGGTCGCCTGGCGATTCATGCACGACATCGGGTTCGCGCCGCGGCGTGGGGCGAGCGTGGCGAGCGAGGTCCGGAGCGTCGTGCGCGGGTCCATCGATGGCGGCTTTCGCAATCCGCCGGTGCGCTGGCTGATGTTGGCCGCCCCATTCACCGGTGGGGTGGGTTTTTACGCGTTCTACGCGGCGCAGCCGTATCTGCTCCAGCTGTACGGGGACAGTGGCGCGTATGGGGTCGCGGGCCTCGCGGCGGCGATCTTCGCCGGCGCGCAGATCGTCGGCGGTCTGGTCGCCCCGCGGGTCCGGCACCTGTTCCGTCGTCGGACCGACGCGCTGCTGCTTGGTGTGGGCGCGAACGTCGTGTTGCTCGCAGGGATCGGCCTGGGCGGAGGCTTCGTCGTCGCGCTCGTCCTTCTGGCGTTGTGGGCGATGGCCTTTGCCGTCGCCGGTCCGCTCCGACAGGCGTTCATCAATCGCGAGATCCCGTCCGAGCAGCGAGCCACGGTTTTGTCGTTCGATTCGCTGATGAGTTCCACCGGCGGCGTCGTGATCCAGCCTGTCCTCGGCCGGGTGGCGGACATCGGCGGCTACGCGGCGTCCTACCTGGTATCAGCGGGGGTCATCGCGCTGGCCATCCCGTTCACCTGGCTCGCCCGGCGGGAGCGGGCGTCGTCCGACCCGATCGCGAACGACGCGGATGACCGGGGGTGATCATCGTCGCGGCTCCCCCAGACACCATTTCGGCACAGCCGTGCGCGGTCCGCCCGGCGATGTCAGCCCCAGACACCATTTCGGCACAGCCGTGCGCGGTCCGCCCGGCGATGTCAGCCCCAGACACCATTTCGGCACAGCCCTGCATGACCGATCGCTCAGATCACCGATTCGAGCCTACGAAGCAGCCGGCCACGCTCGTCTGTGCGAAAAACGTGCCTCAGGCTGACATTGGGATCCACGCCCCGCCTCGCGGCGCCCGCCCACGGCGCTGTCAGCCGGAGGCCCGTTTTTAGCACAGACGAGCGTGGCCGGCGGCGTCGGTGGCTCGAATCGGTGTTCAGAGCGATCGGTCATGCAGGGCTGTGCCGAAATGGTGTCTGGGGCTGACATCGCCGGGCGGACCGCGCACGG
>JANOIS010000181.1:0-3499 GCA_031407755.1 Chloroflexota bacterium
TTGAGCGACTCGGGGCCTTTGCGATCTTCACGTCGGCGGCGTTCGGGATCGTCCTGGTCGTGCTCGTCATCTCCATCGTTGTGTGCACGCTGGATCGCACACCGCGGCTGTGGCGGGACGTGTCCGCGGTGCGGGTCGTGCAACCGGAGCCGTATTTCGATCCGCGGCTGCCAGACCGCGCGGCGATGAGCGGGTTGGGCGCCGCGGACGCGGCCCGCGTCGTGCGTGCCCGCGGCTTCCGGGTCCGCGAGGCGAGCGAGGAGGACGGCACGCGCCACATCTATGGCGACCGCCACCAGTACACCAGGATGGCCACCCTGTTCACGCACCTCGGTCTGATCCTGTTCCTGGTCGCTGCGGCCGTGACATCGCGGTTTGGCGTCGAGCAGGGGCTGGTGGTGCCGGAAGGGGAGTCGCTCACGGTCCAGCCGATCGGCACGCCGGGCCTCCTCCTGGTCAAGAACCTGGGCTTTGATGCGCCAGGCTTCGAGACCGGTATGCCGACCGACTTCACGACGGAGCTGGCGGTCTACCGCGACGGCCAGGAGATCGCACGCAAGACCATCCGGGTCAACGACCCACTGGCGGTCGGTGGCTACACGTTCCACCAGAACGGGTTTGGGCCGGCGCCGCATCTGGTGATCCGCGATACGGCCGGCAAGCCGCTGTGGGACGCCCAGGTCCCGATGACCGATTCGGCCGGTGGGGCGCCGTACGTCACGATGGCCGTTCCGGGCCGGGATTTCGGCCTGCAGCTCCTGCTGGGGCGGGACGCCGAAGGCCGCGGGGAGGTTCTCATCCTGCCGTATCGGATCGTGGGCACGAAATCGGACGGGACGCCGATCCCCCAGAACTTTGCCCCGGTCACCCTGCTCCGCGGCGAGACCCGGGTCTCGGACGAACTCGGCGTCTCGCTCGAGCTGACCGACTTTGGCGAGTACACCCTGCTGATCGCCAAGAATGACCCGGGGCAGGGCATCGTGTGGATCGCGTTTGCCGCGCTGATCACCGGGATCGCCATCACGTTCTACCTGCCGCGCCGGAGGATCTGGGCGCGATTCGCGCCGAACGGCTCGGTCGGGCTGGTCTGGCAGTCGGACCGCTACGTCGATGTCGAGCGCGAATTCGGTCGGTTGCTCGACGACCTCGTGGCGGCGCGACGACCCGGCTAGGCTGAGGGCGCCATGACGTCCCTCCACGATCTCCATCGCGCGCTGTTTCCCACGTCTCGTCCGGTCGGGGCTGCGCAGCTCACCGCGGACCGTGCCGAGCGCGAGGTCGGCTGGGTGCGTGTGCTCAAGCCCCGTGTCCCGGCATTCGATGCGCTCGAGACCGGTGATCTCGCGATCATCCCGGGGCCCGCCCTGGCCCTCGTGGCACCCGGCCCCGCGCAGATCGATGAGCTGGCGGCGGCGCTCGCCCGTGCCCGTATCCCGGCCGTGCTGCTGGTCGTTGGCGAGACGGGCACGGACGCGCTGACGGCGTTGGGCCTGGCGGCCAGCTCGGCCGGGCTCACCGTCCTGCCACTCGGTCGAGTCGATCCCGTCGCGCTCGAGCGCAGCATCATCGGCTACCTTGTGAATCGCCGGGCCGAGTTGGATCGACGCTCCACTGACCTCGAATCGGAACTGGCGCGGCTCGCGCTCCTGGGCCTTGGTTTGGACCGGCAGGCAGCGACGATCGGGGAGTTCCTGGGCCGGGCCATCGTGATCGAGGGTCGTCGGGGTGACCCGATCGCGATCCATGCGCCGGCCGAAAATCCTGCGGCCGCCGCCGCGGTCGCTCGGTATCTCGCCCGGCCGTCTGGCGGCGCGAGCCTGCGTGTCCCGATCCCGGCCAACGCCGGCGACGCGGGACCCAGTGGACGGCTGGTGCTCCTCGGGGACGAGCCACCGACCGAGCTCGAGCGGATCGCCGCGGAGCGCATCACGGCGCTTCTCGCCCTGGAGCTGGCCCGACATGAGGCGGTCCGCCAGGCGCGCGAGGAGATCCGCCGAGGGGACCCACTGCCGCCGGACGGTCCGCCGTGGGTCGTGCTGGTCGCGAGCCAGGGCCCCGCCGGGAGCGCCGACGACATCGCCGCTCGCGAGGAGACCCGAAAGGACCTGCGGCGATCGCTGTCGGCACGCCGAGTCCTGCTTCGGGGTTCGGCGGAGAGCCTGGAGCTGCGGCTGGTGGCTGCTGCGCCCGCCGACGATCCAGGAGGCCTGGGGACCGCCGAGAGGATCGCGGGCTTTCTGGGCCGCACGGTCGCCGTCTCCCGCTCCTTCAGCGAGCCCGCTGGACGCTCGGCCGCCGAGGCCGCTGCACGGACCACGCTCGAGGCGGCGGATCTCCTGACCTCACCGCCGTCCGTGGTCCGTGCCGCCCGACTCCCGGCGTATCTCCTGCTCGGCAGCCTGCGCAACCTGCCCGACGGCGTCCGCCAGGCCCGTGAGTTGCTCGGACCCGTGCTCGTGGGCCGACCCGACCAGCAACGGGAACGACTCGCGACGCTGCGGGCCGTCCTCGGGTCGCCGAGTCTCAACGAAGCGGCGGCGCGGCTCGGCGTCCATCGCAATACCGTCGCTTATCGGCTATCGCGGCTGGAGCGCCTCGGCGACTGGGATCTCTCGGACCCCGACCTGCGCTTCGCGCTAGAACTTGCGGTCAGGATCGTGCAAAATGCACAAGCTTGAGGCACGATTTCGCTGGTGATTGTCCGGCGATCTGCTGGTACGCTCGACATATCGTGCTGCTTGCATAATGTGGCCTGATTCCCCGTGCCGTGCGCACTACCGTGCAAGGCACCAACAGGAGACCCATGACCTCTCGACAATCCGCGATCGCCGGCATCGCCTCGCACCGGGTCGCCAAGACCCAGGACTACCTCGAGCATGCCGGCGCCGACATCTTCGGACAGTACGTGTTCCACGAAGCGGCCCAACGGCAGTACCTCGCCAAACCGATCTACCAGAAGCTGCGCCGGACCATCGATGGTCAGGAGCCCTTCGACCCGGCGATCGTCGACGCGGTGGCGCACGGCGTGAAGGAGTGGGCGATGGCCCACGGTGCCACCCATTACACACACTGGTTCGTGCCGATGACCGGTTCGACGGCGGAGAAGCACGACTCCTTCCTGACCCCGACCGGCGACGGCCAGACGGTCGCCGAGTTCTCCGGCAAGAACCTCGTGCAGGGAGAGCCGGACGCCAGCTCGTTTCCTTCGGGTGGCATCCGCGCGACGTTCGAGGCGCGCGGGTATACAGCATGGGATGTCACCTCGCCGATCTTCCTCCAGGTCGAGGCGAACGGCGTGACGCTCACCATCCCGACGGCGTACGTTTCGTTCACCGGCGAGGCGCTTGACCACAAGATCCCCCTGCTCCGCTCCCAGGAAGCACTCGGCAAGCAGGCGCTGCGCGTGCTGCGCTGGTTCGGCAACACGACGACCGAGCGGGTATTCACGAATATCGGCCCGGAGCAGGAGTACTTCCTGGTCGATCGACGGCTGGCCGAG
>JANOIS010000189.1:0-17309 GCA_031407755.1 Chloroflexota bacterium
TGGCCGGGACGGGTGTCGCCCCCGCCGGTGGTGCCGAACCGACGGATGCTGGCGGCGTGGTGACACCGCACGCGACGAGGGCCGCACTGGTCCCGGCAAACGCGCCTGCGCGAAGCACGGCCCGGCGACTGATGTGGGTCCCGAGGACCCGGCTCACGGGGTCTGCATGGATAGGTCCGTCAGCCGGAAGCTCGTCCGTCTGGGCCAAGCGGGTGTGATCAGACTTGGTCATGGTCGCGGCCTCCTCCAGACCAACTCGGCGGCTTGCCAAGCGTGGTGACCCGAACAGTAGTGCATTCAGACTGTAACATCAAGTCTTACGTGCACTGCCTCTCGATATCCCGGACTCGCATCTGCGGTCCTGATCGGCGTCGATGAACGACCTCTTGATCCGGGCCGGTCACCTGCTGGACGGCGGCGGTGGACCCGGCCGTCGACAGGACGTCGCGGTCCAGGACGGCCGCATCGTGGCCATCGGCGAGGAGGCCGCCGGCCGCGCCAGACGAGTGCTGGACGCTGACGGGCTTGTCCTGGCCCCAGGCTTCATCGACATGCATTCGCACGCCGATTTCACGCTGCCGTCCTATCCCGGTGCCCTCAATTCGCTGGCCCAGGGGGTGACCACCGAGGTCATCGGCAACTGCGGCTACTCGCCGGCTCCGCTGGCCACGGATCCGAGGATGGCCAACGACCAGCGTGACGCGGGTCGCGGCCTGGGTCCCGGACTGGATTGGGCGTGGTCGACGTTCGGGCAGTTCCTTGATCGACTTGACGCGGCACGGCCAGCCGTCAACTGCATCCCGCTGGTCGGTCACGGGATGCTCCGGATGGCCGTGGTCGGCAGCGAGGACCGGGCGGCCACCCCAAGCGAACTCGAGGCGATGCGTCAGGGCTTGGCGGACGCCCTCGCGGACGGTGCCTGGGGCATGAGCACGGGCCTCGTGTATCCACCCGGCTCGTACGCCGTGACGGACGAGATCGTTGCCGTCGGGGCGGCCCTGCAGCCCGTGGACGGGTTGTATGCCAGCCATATCCGCAACGAGAACGACGGCCTCGCGGAAGCCCTCGGGGAAGCGATCGAGATCGGCCGTCGCCTTGGCGTTCGGGTCCAGGTCTCGCACCTCAAGGCGGCCGGCCGAGCCAATCACGGCCGGGGAGGGGAGGCACTGGCGATCCTGGACGCGGCACGAGCACGCGGCCAGCGCGTGACCCAGGATGCCTATCCGTACACCGCCGGATCCACGTTGTTGACCCAGCTGCTGCCGCCGTGGGTCCATGCCGGGGGTACGGCTGCGATGGTCGCCCGCCTGGGCTCCGCCGCCGTCCGCTCGCGCATCCTGACCGACATCGGGTCTGGTCTCCCCGGCTGGCCGAACTACATCGTGGCCAGCGGCGGCTGGGAGCAGATCCGTATCGCGGCGGTCGTGGATCCTGTCCTCGTTCCGCTGGAAGGTATGACCATCGCGGACGCGGCCGCGCGTCGCGCGATGGACCCATTGACCCTTGCCCTGGACACGATGGTTGCCGACCGGGGGGCCACGACGATGATCGTCGGACTGATGGCTCAGCCTGACGTGGATCTGATCATGAGGCACCCCGCGACGGCCATTGGGTCAGATCAGCTCGGCGTCACGTCGTCCACGGCGCGCGTCCATCCGCGCTGCTACGGGACGTTCGTCCGGGTCCTCGGGCGATGCGTCCGCGAGCAGGGGTTGCTTGACCTGCCGACGGCCATCGCGCGGATGACGCGTCTGCCAGCCTCCATCCTGGGCCTGCCGGACCGTGGTCGTGTCGACGTCGGCGCGGTGGCTGACCTGGTCCTGTTCGACCCGACGACCGTTCGCGATGGCTCGACCGACACCGACCCCACCACGGCTCCGATCGGGGTCGAGGCGGTGATCCTTGGGGGCCACATCGCGGTGGATGGCGGGGTCGTCGTTGAACCGCGGCTGGGCCGCGTGCTCCGCGCGACGGTCAGTGGACGCCACCGGCTGCGTCCAGCGGGATGATCTCGGTCACGATCCCGCCGCGCAGGCCATGGAACCGTCGGCCGAGATTGGACACCGTGCAGACATGGTTGGGCACGATGCGGATGCGGTCGCCGATGGCCAGCGGTGAATCGGGCGCGACGCGCAGCATCCCGTGCTCCTCCGACAGGCGGACCAACGCGCCCTCGACGTCGAGGACCGTCCCGTAGTCCGTCAGCAGGTTGCTCGAATGAGCACCCCTGTCGAGCCCCAGGGTCTTGGCCCCGGCATCGATGACCACGCGATCCGGGGCTGGCCGGCTGATCACCGTCGCGGCGACCGTGAGCGCACATTCCTCGGGCTCAGCGGAGCCAAGGGCGACCTGAAGCGCATCGAAGAACACATACGTGCCTGGCCGGATCTCGGTCAGGCCAGACGACCCGCGCAGGAAGCGAGCGGTCGGGGTTGACCCGGCGCTGACGGTCTGGACCGGGATGCCCATGGCCCGGGTGGCGTTCGCGGCGTCCACGACCTGGGTCGCCTCGATCTCGGCGATCGCCGCGACCTCCGCAACGCTGTGGGCACCGTAGGATTGGCCGGCGTGGGTGAACATCCCGGTCAGGTTGAGCGCGCCGAGATCCGTCACGCAGCGCGCCAGTGCGGGAGCGTCCGCCGGCAGCACCCCACAGCGGGCAAGGCCACTATCGATCTCGATCCACACATCGAGCATTAGGCCGGCAGCCGCCGCCGCGCTGGCAAGGCGCATTGCCCCATCCGCGCTATCCACGGCCAGGGTCAGGCGCGACCGGGCGGCCAGCCGCAGGGCCCGATCGAGTTTGGGCGCGGCGACGAGCTCGAAAGCGAGCACGATGGACGTCTCGACACCGGCGTCGACCAGCACCTCGGCCTCGTCGAGCTTGGCCACGGCTACCCCGTTCGCGCCGGCCAGCAGCTGACGTCGGGCGATGCCGACGGACTTGTGGGTCTTGAAATGCGGCCGCAGGGCCACACCGCCGCCCCGGGCGTGATCCGCCATCCTGGCGATGTTGCCATCGAGCCGATCCAGGTCGACCAGCAGCGCCGGCGTGTCCAGCGCGGTCCACGGGACGCCGATCTCATCGCCGCCGGCGAGACGTGGATCCGCGCCGCTCCAGGCCGATGACTGCAGTGTAACTTCGCTCACGACCCAATAGTACAGGTACGCTGTTACGACCACACGACCCGATGTGGCCGGCGCACGCAGGGTGCGGCAGCCGGCCTGGGCGGGCTCAGAAGGTGGGAGGACTGATGATGATGAGGACCTCGGCGTCCGCGGCACTCTCGTTCACGAACCGGTGCGGAAGTTCCCGGTGGATCTTCACGCTGTCGCCGACGCTCAAGGCGTACAGCTGGCCGGCGACCTCGGCGATCACGTCGCCACGGAGCACGACCGCGCATTCCTCGCTGGCATGGGTGCTCGGCTGCGCACCCGTGGAACCGCCCGGCTTGATGGCCAGGGAAAGGACCTCGAATTCGCCCGATGTATCTGCCGACACGAGCTCGTACTCCAGAACCCGGTCGGGGAAGTTGAGCTTGGTCCTGCGGTCGCGTCGAACGACGATCTCGCGCTGAGCAGAACCGACCAGGAACTGGAACATCGGGACATCGAACGCCTGGGCGATGCGCCGCAGGGAGCTGATGGACGGATCCGATGCACCCCGCTCGATCTGGCTCAGGGCGCTGACCGTCAGGTTGACCTGGATCGCCAGTTGGGCGAGCGTCAGGCCACGCCGGAGCCGTTCGCGCCGGATGCCCTCACCGATGCTCGACGTATCGGGGACGCGCTCCTCATCACCGCTGGTCGATGTACCCGTGGCGACCTGCACGTCTCCGGTCATGGCGGCCCCTTTCCGATATCGAAGGCGACTGACCTGATCTGGGTCCATGCCGCCTCACCCGACGAGGCGCCATCGGCGGCGATTGCGTGAAGTCACACTGTTGGCTGACTGTCATACTAAACCTGTACGCCATTCGTGGTCAACGCAGCCCGCTCCGCGCCGAGCGGCTGGCCACGCCCAGATCGATGATGGAGGCCGCGGGTGTCGGGAGCTGTACGTTGGTGGGTCAGGTGCGCATGAGTGCCGCGGCGTGGAGACGGCCGAAGGCGGAGCGAACGATCGCGGCGTGGAGCCAGTGACCCGCCGCATCGCGCTGGTCGGTCTCAGCTGGATCGCGGCGGATCTCCCCGCTGCCGCATCGGATCCGACATTGGGCACGGCGATCCCGTACAGCCATGCCTCGGCCATCGCCGCCATCCCGGAGCTCGAGCTTGTCGCCGGCTGCGATATCGCTCCGGCGGCACGAGCGTCGTTCCTGGACGGTTGGTCGGCGCGTTGGCCGGACCTCAAGGTGTACGACGACTACACCGAGATGCTGCAGACCGAGCGGCCCGAGCTCGTCGCCGTGGTCACCCCCGATCACCTGCATCGCGACGTTGTGGAGGTGGCCGTGGCTGCCGGGGCGCGGGGCATCTTCTGCGAGAAACCGATCGCCACCACGCTGGAGGATGCCGACGCCATCGTGGCCGCCGTCCGCCGCGCGGGCGTGACGGTCAACATCAACTACACCCGGCGCTGGTACCCCGAGTTCGTGGAGGCGCGCCGGCTCATCCGGTCCGGCGCCATCGGGCGGCTGTCCCAGATCGTCCTGGAGATGGGCGGCCCGCGGTCGATGCTGTTTCGCAACCACACTCATGGCATCGACCTTGTGAACTTCATGGCGGATTCGGCACCCGAATGGGTCTGGGCGGAGCTCGAGCGCGGGTTCGAGCAGTACGGCACCGCGTACGCCGGCGATGGCGGCAACGATCCGGCCTCCGAGCCCGGCGCCAACTACTACATCGCCTACGAGAACGGGGTCCGAGCGTACGTCACCGGGATCAAGGACACGGCCGTCACGGACCTGGCCGTCCAGCTGCACGGCTCCGAGGGCCGGATCGTGATCGACCTGCTCGGGATCCGGCTGGTCTCGGTCCGCAACGAGGATGTCCGCACGAAGCAGGGCGTCCCGACCATCCAGCCGATCGTTGCGAACTGGACGGTCGCCGGGATGCAGGCGGGCATCCTGGACCTGCTCCACGCGATGGACGAGGGTCGTGATCCGGCAAGCCCGCCGGAGTCGGCCCGCGCGACCGTCGCGATCACCCAGGCCATCCTGCTCTCACAGGCACGTGGCAACGTCATCGTCCGCCTCGAGGAACTCGCCGCCCCCATCACGTCATCCGCCAGCTAGCCATCAGAAAGGGACCTTCCGCGATGCGACTCGCCTCCTTCCTCGGACCCGACGGCGCTCCCCGCGCCGGTGCCGTCATCGGCCCTGCCGGCGACGAGCAGATCATCGACCTCGTCGAAGCCGGCGGCGGCAGGATCCCGGCCGGCGACGTTCTCGCCCTGCTGGCGGCCGGACCGTCGGCGCTGGACGCGGCGCGCACGGCGGCCGAAGCCGGTGGTCCTGCCCAGGCCATCGAGGCCGTGCACCTCCTCGCGCCGATCCGTCGACCGGGCAAGCTGCTGGCCGTCGCCGGCAATTTCCAGGCGCATATCGAAGAAGGCGGCGGTCAGCGCGTGGACAAGCGCAGGATCGTCCCCAAGCTGTTCATCAAGCCTTCCTCGTCGATCATCGGACCAGGTGAGGCGGTCAAGCTGCCGTCGGTATCGAACGCCCTCGATTGGGAGCTTGAGCTGGCCATCGTGATCGGCACGGCCGGCCGTGACATCCCGCTCGATCGTGCGCGTGATCACATCGCCGGATACTCGGTCATCAACGACATCTCGGCGCGGGCCATGCAGTGGGGTGTGGACGGCCGCGAGCCCGCCGGGTTCGACGATTTCTTCGATTGGCTCAACGGCAAGTGGGGCGACGGCTTTGCCGCGTGGGGTCCCTGGATCACCACGACGGACAGCGTCACGCCGGATCCCAACGATCTCGAGATGACGCTCAAGGTCGGCGACAAGGTGTGGCAGCACGGCTCGACGGCCGACATGATCTTCAGCCCCGAGGAGATCATCGCCTTCGCCTCGCGGTTCATGACCCTGGAGCCCGGCGATGTCATCGCCGGTGGCACGCTTGACGGGACGGGCGACGCCGCCGGCGTGTACCTCGCGGCCGGTGACGTGATGAGCGGGACGATCGGCGGGCTCGGTACGCTCGTGACCCCGGTGGTGGCCTGACCATGGGCGATCCGGCCGGCCGCTTTGGCGTCATCGGTTCCGGTTTCATGGGCCAGACGTGGGCCCGGGTGATCGCCCGGCACGTGCCGGACGCCACGCTCGTGGCAATTGCCGGGGGACGCGGGGCAGCGGAACTTGCGGGCGCCTTCGGGGCCGGTGCGCTGGAGCCCGCGGAGCTCCTGGCCCGAACGGACATCGACGCCGTGGTCATCGCCACGCCGGTGCCCACCCACCGGCCCCTGGTGGAGGCGGCCGCTCGGGCCGGCAAGCACGCCCTGGTGGAGAAGCCGATGACCAACACACGGGCCGATGCGGACGCGATGGTCGCTGCCGCCGACGCCGCCTCGGTCCGACTCGGGGTCGTCTCGCAGCATCGATTCCGGGGCGCGCTCATGGCCACCAAGGCCGCCATCGACGCCGGGCGCATCGGTCGCATCCGGATGATCCGGATCTTTGGGCCCAATGCCGGCTGGGACATCCCGGCCGGGTCCTGGAACTCGGACCGGGCCCAGGTGTCGCCGTACATGGACTGGGGTGCGCACGCCTGCGACATCGTGCGCTGGCTGACCGGCGCGGAGGCGAGCCTCGTGTTCGCCCAGTTCGCGAGCTACACGGACATCCCGCCCCAGGATCAGAGCTCCATGGCGCACTACACCCTGACCGACGGGACGATGGTCCAGGTCTGGCTGACCAACGAGTTGCCGGAACCCAGCCTGGGATCGGCGATGCAGATGCTCATCACCGGTTCGGACGGCCTGATCGAGATGGACGCGTACGGCAAGGTCAGGCTGGGAACCCGGGCGGGAGGCTGGGAGACGATCTTCGAGCAGCCGCCGTTCGATCCACTGGATCCGGACGACGCCATCCGGTTGCAGGCCTATGCGGCGCAGCTGCGCGACCTCATGGACGCCATAGCCACGGGGCGCGACCCGCTCATCAGCGGCCGACAGGGGGCGGCCACCACGTCGTGGCTGGAGGCCGCGGAGCGATCCGCCGCCACGGGACAGACCGTCCGCCTGGAGCTGGCGCCTGACGCGCGCGCCTGATGCGACCCAATCGACTGCGCGAGCTGCTCAGCGCGGGGCGTCCCTCGGTCGGGACGCACCTCCACTCTGCCTGGCCGTCCGTCGTGGAGGTGGTGGGCCACACCCGGCGCTTCGATTACATCGAATTCTCCGGCGAGTACGCCCCCTACGACCTGCACGGCCTGGACGATTTCTGCCGTGCCGCGGAACTGCACGGCATGGGCACGATGATCAAGCTGGACCAGGAGCCACGGACGTGGCTCGCTCAGCGCGCGATCGGGGCAGGGTTCCAGTCCGTCCTGTTCGCCGACATCCGGACCGCCGATGATGTCCGGGCCTGTGTCCGGGCGGTCCGGCCGGATACGCCGACCGGAGGCGGCACCTACGGAGCCGCGGATCGGCGCAACAGCTACTGGGGCGAGGCCGCCACCGCGCCGTACATCACCGCCCTGGAGGAGATCGTGGTGGTGGTGATGATCGAGAAGCGCGAGGCCGTGGAGCAGCTCGACGAGATCCTGGCGGTCCCCGGCATCGACATGATCCAGTGGGGACCGGCGGACTACGCGATGAGCATCGGGCGGCCGGGCGGCTGGTACGACCCGGATGTGCTCGCGGTGGAGCGCGACGTCCTGGCGCGCAGCCTCGCGGCCGGCATCCAGCCGCGGGCGGAGATCACCGAGCCGTCCGAGGCGCAGGCATATCTCGACCAGGGGGTCCGCCATTTCTGCATCGGCACCGATCTGCACATCCTCCACCGATGGCTGGATGAGCGCGGTGCCCAGCTGGCCACGATCCTGGGCACGGATGGTGCCGGCGCCGCCTGATCGCGGTCGCCTCAGCCGACGGCAAGTCGGAGCCAGCGGATGTTCTTGATGCAATCCTCCTCGCACCAGAAGACGAGGAATACGGATCCATCCGGCTCGAGGACCATCTGCGGGAACCCGAATTTGAGCTGGGCGAGTTCGGCACCCGGGTTCGTCTCGCCCGTCATCCCCGACGATTGGCCGCGCCACAGGGCGGTGGTCTCGTCGTTGACCCAGCTGTCCCCGTCCAGGCGGGCGATGGTGGCCCACAGGCCGGGCTCGTCGTTGCGCCGGTAGGCGGCCAGGATCCGGCCATCGGGCAGCTGGATGGTCTTGGTCGTCTGGGCCAGGAACCCGGTCAGGCCACGCACCCACGTGGCACCCTGGTCGTGGCTGATCGCGTAGGGCGTCGGCAGGGTCTTGTTCGTGTCGAGACTGACCGCCCATGCGACCGCCAGCCAGCGGCCGTCGGCGAGTTCCAGGAAATGCTGCTCCCAATGGAGGATGTTCTCCGCCCAGCGGTCGAACTCCGTGATGACCGAGGACCAGGTGTGCCCCTGGTCTTCGGACACGAGCAGGATGGCGTTCATGCCGTTGGGCGCGTCGCCATCCCAGCCCATCCAGGTCGCCGCCGGCCACACCCACCGACCATCCCGAAGCTCGGTGATGGCGTGGCAGACCTCGAAGGCCGGGCCGACGAGCGGCGGCGCGATGCGCTCCATCGGACTCCAGGTGCGACCGCGATCGCGGCTTCGGGTGAGGATCAGCTCCATCTCGGTATACCCGATAGTCGGGACGTTGACCACGCTCTTCTCCGGGTCGTCCCGGTACATCAGCGCGCCCATGGCCACGACGGAGCCGTCCGCCATCTGACTGGTCCGGACAGAATGTGTCGTCGGGCGACCGGGCGGGTCTGGCACGACCCGATCCGGTGCCGTCCACGTCGCGCCGCCATCGACCGAGTGGGTCGCGTACGTCCGGTAGTCCAGGGCGACGTCCGCCTCGGCGATATCGAACGTCACGAGCAGCTCGCCGTCGTCGAACCGGACGACCGTTGGATGCCACGTGTGTCGAGAGCGGAGCTCAGGGCGTGGGTTGCGGTAGACGACCCCGCTTTCGCGGATCTCGATCATCGGGTCCATCCTTCTATCATCCAGGTCAGCGGCGCCAGTACAGACTGATATGATGCTACAGAATGGGCGCTACGATGCAGTGTCCCTGTAGTCACGACCTCACGGTCGATCGGGTGCAGACGAAGGAGATCCCATGGCGGTCGAACCGGGCGACATCGGGAGCGTCGTCGGGGCGCCACGTCCGCGGACGGACTCGAACGAGAAGGTGCGGGGGAGCACCCGCTTCGCCGCGGACCTGCCGGTGGTCGGCCTCCTGCACGCGCGGATCGTGCCGAGCATCTACGCCCACGCCCGGATCATCGAGATCGACGCCTCCGCCGCCCTGGCCCTGCCCGGCGTGGTCGCGGTCCTGACCGCTGCGGATCTGCCCATCGTCGGTGTCGAAGAGATGCGGATGTTCGAACCGTTGGCTCGTGGCGAGGCCGTGTTCGCCGGCCAGCCGGTGGCCCTCGTCGTTGCGGAGACCGAGTCGGCCGCCGCCGATGCCGCAGCGCTGGTCGTGGTCCGGACGGAGCCGCTGCCCGTGGTCGTGGACCTCGAGGCGGCCATGCATCCGGACAGCCCGCTGGCCCGGGTGACAACGGTCGTCGCCGACGACGATGCCGAAGGCGGATCGGCCAAGGCCGCGCACGCCGCCGTCGGGAGCGCCGGGGCGGAGCTCGATGACGAAGCGTTCTCGGACAACGTGGCGAACCGGAAACGCTACACAAACGGCGACGTCGCAGCCGCCCTGGCCAGCTCCCACGTGCGTGCCGACGGTCAGTTCCGGACCAACTGGGTCTATCAGGCGTACATCGAGCCGCACACAGCCACCGCCTGGCTGGACCCGGACGGAACCCTCAACGTGTCGACCGCGACCCAGGGCATCTTCTATGTCCGCAAGCAGCTCGCGCGTATCTACGGGCGCCCCATGTCCGGGGTCCGGGTGCGGTCGACGCCGCTCGGCGGTTCGTTCGGCTCCAAGATCCTGGTCGTGGACCCGCTCGTGGCCGGGGCGGCGCTCGTCCTCCGCCGCCCGGTCCGGTTGGTGCTGGACCGGCGCGACGACATGGCCGCCACAAACCCGGCACCCGGGGCGCTCATGGACGTGCGTATCGGGGCGCGAGCGGACGGGACCCTGACCGGGCTGGACGCCCGCCTGTCGTTCGATTCCGGTGCCTTCGTGGAGTGGTCCATCGAGGGCATCGCGGCGATCCTCATCGGCGGCCCATACCGCTGGGACGCCGTCGACGTGCGTGCCTACGGGGTCCGCACCAACCGATTCGGGACCGGCTCGTATCGCGGTCCGGGCGGTCCGCAGGCGGCATTCGCGCTCGAGTCACTCCTGGACGAGTTGGCCGAGCAGCTCGGCATGGACGCCATCGAACTTCGTCGGCGCAACCTCGTCGAAGACGGTGACCCGATGGTCGATGGCGAACCGTGGCCGCCACTCGGTCATCGCGAGGTCCTGCAGGCCGCGGCCGCCCACCCGCTCTGGCAGGGTCGTGCGGGACTCCCGGCAGGCGAGGGCGTCGGTGTCGCGCTCGGGGTGTGGCCCGGCGGCAAGGAACCAGCCGCCGCGCTGTGCCGACTGAATGCCGACGGCAGCCTGACGATCACAACCGGTGTCGTCGACATGAGCGGCACGACCGATGCGTTCGCGGTCATCGCCGCGGAGACGTTCGGGGTACCCGTGGACATGGTCGACATCGTCGCGCTCGACACCGATGGAGCGCCGCAATCACCGATGAGCGGCGGCAGCGTGGTGACCTACTCTGCCGGACGGGCCGTCCGCGAAGCCGCGGCCGATGCCAGACGCCAGCTGTTGCTGGTCGCTGCGCACGACTTCGAGATCGACCCAGCCGATCTGGAGATCGTGGCCGGGACCATCCGGCCGATCGGGTCACCGGATCGGGCACGCCCCGTTGCCGAATTCGCACGAGAGCTTCACGATTTCGGCAGCCCGCACGCGCCGGTGGAAGGCCATGCGACGACCGTTCAGGCGAGCCTCGCGCCATCGACCGCCGCGCATCTCGCGCATGTGCGTCTGGACCGCGAGACCGGCCATGTGACCGTCCTTGCGTATGCCGTGGCGCAGGACGTCGGACGGGCCCTCAACCCGGCCCTCGTGGAGGGGCAGATGCGCGGCGGGGTGGCGCAGGGCATCGGCTGGGCGCTGTTCGAGGAGCTCATACACGACGAGACCGGCCAGCTCGTGACCGGGTCGTGGCTGGACTATGCGGTCCCGCGCGCGACGCATATCCCGGACATCGACACGCTCATCGTCGAGGTCGGAGCGCCGGATGGACCGTTCGGGGCGAAGGGCATCGGTGAGGCACCGGTCATCCCGGCCGGCGCCGCGGTCGCGTCGGCGATCGTCGCAGCCGGCGGCCCGCGTCTGCGCGAATTGCCGATGACGCCACGCCGGGTCTGGGCCGCATCGCAGGACGGGGCGTGATGGCATGGTCGCCAACACCCACCCCGGATCGGTCATCCACTACTGGGACCATCTGGTCATCACCCTTCGGGACGACGAGGCCGCGGAGACGGCCGAGACGGGTTTCCTGAGCCTCTACGCGATCACGTACTCCCCGACGCTGGGTCCCGGGCACGTCGCGATCGTGGAAGTCGAGGGTGCGCCCGGTGGTTCGCTCGTCGCCATGTTCACGGACGACGAGGGCCTGGGCCGGCGCCAGCAGGACCGATTGCGCGCGATGGGCGACCGTCGGGCCGCTCTGATCGGACCGCCGGTCTTCGCACGCTTCGAGCGCATCCCATTCCGGGACGGGGCGTTCGGCTTCACCATCCACGCCGATCACACGACCGTCGAGGCGCGCTGGGAGGAGCTCGACGAGCCCGTCTGGGTGGACGGTCAGGGCGGTGGGTTCAGTGACCGTGAGGACATCTGGTCGATCTTCGTCGGGGCCGCGCATGCCCGACTGACCGTCAACGGAGCAGCCATCCGTGGCCGGCCCTGGGCGGACGAGGTGTGGCGACCAACGCTCGGCCGGTCGCTGAGTTCGGCGCATGGCGCGTTCGGTGAGATCCGGGTCGAGCCGGTCAGCGATCGTGCCACTGAAACCGCTCCGGATGGACGACGATGACGACCCGCGGCCCGTCGGCGCTGATGTTCTGCCAGTGGGGCAGCACCTCAGCCTCGGCCATGTACCTGCGGCAGATGGCGAGCGTCGGCTCGACCACCTCGTCACCCTCGATAAGGGTGGCCCGACCGGTGACCTGGACGTAGTCGCCGCTGGCCGGATCGTCGATGCACAACACGACCCGCGGATCGCGCCGCAGGTTGTGGGTCTTGGCGGTCGAGGCGGCCGTGCTGATCCAGAACGCCTCTCCGGTCCACAGGTACCAGTTGGGCGTGAGCTGCGGCAGCCCGTCGCGCCGGATCGTGGCGACGACCGCGTTCTGCATCGTGTCCAGGAACGCGGCCTGGCGCTCTGGGCTGGGGATGGTCATCGGGCGAACCAGCGGCAGGCGAGCCGGGCGTCGCGCTCATGCCAGTCACGCGTGTACGGGTCCAGGTGCCGTATGCGGGCGCGGCCGTCCGTACGCAGGAAGATCCAGGCCAGGTCCCAGTTGCCCGATCGGTAGCGCATCGGCTCGGCGGCCGCGACCCGGACCGTCGGGTGGGTCAGCGCTGCGTACAGGCGGGGCCCGGTGTGCAGGAACCCGGAGCCGATCGGCGTGAACACCTCGTGCGCGACGCCGCCGTCCGGCGAGCGATGCTCCGCGGCCAGATCGCCGGACAGGTCTGCGGCCAAACCCGCGATGCCCACCTTGATCTCTCGGCCGGCGATCTGTGCCGCCTCCAGGGCGTCGAACGACCCGCCCGTGACCGTGCCGTCGGCGGTGTGTGCGAGCACCTCCTCCCAGTCGTCACGAACGAAAAATCGGTAGCGCTCCATGTCGTACACGAAATTCCGTGACGGGCCGCTCGTGCCGACGTCGGCGTACTCCTGGGCGGACATCTTGGGCATGTCGGGCGGCCCCGGTTCGGTAACGGTGACGCCGGGCGCCGGCGCGTCATCGAGCCCGCCAAGGACGAGGTTCGCGAGCGCCTGATCGGCATCGCCCGTGTACATGAAGAACGACATCCTGGGGTCCGTCCCGTTGAAACCGAACGGTGGGGCGAGCGGCTGACGCTGGGTCGTGATCGCGGCCACGTGCCGGCCCTCGACCAGGATCGTCTCCCGGAAGTCGATCACTTCGCGGATCAGGCCATCCTGGTCCGGATCGTCCGTTCCGCCCGGGACGATGTGTTCCTCGAACAGGAACTCCGTGTAGACCCGCAGGTCCGCCCCGCGACCGATCGCCGCCGCGAGCGCCGCCTTCGATCCCGCCCGGACCGCCCGATCCGGGCCAAGCTCGAGCACCATGAGCCAGGCGGTCCTCTGGTTCGTGGCGGACATCCTCAGTCGATGATCCGTTGGCCCTGTTCGCGCTCGAACAGGTGGATCCGTCCGGGGGTCAGGCTGGCCTGCACGTCCTCGCCGATGCGCAGCCCGGTGTCCGGAGCCACCCGCGCGACCACGGTGGCGTCGCCGGCGCCCAGCTCCACGAACGTGTCCGACCCGATCGGCTCCAGCAACTGGACGGCGGCGTTGAAGGCGCCGATCGACGGCGTATCGCCATTCGACGAGATCCTGACATCCTCCGCTCGCACGCCGAGCGCCACATGTCCCCAGTCGCCGTCGGCGAGGCCCAGCCGGGCGGCCGAGCCCAGGTCCACCTGCAGGTCCGGCGACACGAATCGGACGTTGCCATCCGAGCGTTCCAGCGCTCCGTCCACGAGACTCATCTTGGGTTTGCCAACGAAGGTCGCCACGTACAGGTCGCGCGGCTTGCGGTAGATCTCGCGCGTCGTGCCCAGCTGGACGACCTTTCCGTCGCGCATGACCGCGATCAGGTCGGACAGGGTCATCGCCTCCTCCTGATCGTGGGTCACGAAGATGCTCGTGGTCCCGAGGCGCAGGTGCAGGTGCTTGACCTCCGTCCGCATCCGGCTGCGCAGGCCTGCGTCCAGATTGCTGAAGGGCTCGTCCAGCAGGAAGACCAGCGGTTCCTTGACCAGCGCCCGACCGAGCGCGACGCGCTGCTGCTGGCCACCGGACAGTTGCCCGGGCTTGCGCTTGAGCAGATGCGTGATATCCAGCGCCTTTGCCAGGGCGTCGATGCGTGACTTGATCTCCGCACGGGGTCGGTGCTGCAGGCGCTGGCCAAAGGCGATGTTGTCCCAGGCCGTCATGTGCGGGTACAGCGCGTAGTTCTGGAAGACCATCGCCATCCGTCGCTCATTGGGCGGGGTGTGGGTGATGTCCTTATCCCCCAGCAGGATCCGGCCCTCGTCGAGCCGGTCCAGGCCGGCGATCATGTTGAGGGTCGTACTCTTGCCGCAGCCCGACGGGCCGAGCAGGGTCACGAAGGCGCCAGACGGGACGTCGAGCGACAGGTCGTCCACGGCCCGCACGTCGCCGTAGTACCGCGACACATGCTCGAGTCGCAGCGCGATATCAGCCATGGAGCGGGGGTCCCTCGTGCGACGGCCGGTGGGGCAAGTTGTAGATTGTCGACAATCTACGTTGACGCCGGGGGAGTCGTCAAGGCGCCGCTCAGGTGTGATCCCTAAGGGCGTTGTTGGCGATGTCCCGGGATGGCGCGAACATCGGGCCTACCAGCCGGTGGCAGGCGATGGCGGAGCGGGTGGGACGCGGCCTCCGTCGAGCAGGTTCCGTGCGCCGAGCGGCTCCCCAAGTCGCAGGCTGGTGGGGGTGCCGGGCGGCAGCGGACACGCCAGGAGCGTTCCAGGCGCGACCTGGAGCGGACGGACGCCGATCGTGATGGTCACCGAGACGGACGCGTACTCGACGACGGGGGCGGACATTCGCCCGGTCGTCGGCGACCCGCTCGAGCAAGCTTGTTCCCAGACCAGGATGTGGAGTTCCGTCGTGGTCTCCGTCGGAGCGGGGTAGTGCGGGTCGAGAGCCCACGTTGCGGGCCCGAACTCGGGCGACAGGACGACGTGCGGATCGCATTGCCCCATGGTCAAGGGCTGCCAGCCCGTCGCGTCCGCGGCCACTTCGACCGAGACCCAGCCCGGCGGTCCCAAGGCGTCTGTCTCAGCCAGAAAGATCGCGCCCGATGCATCGCGTCCGGCGAGTCGCCACGACCAGTCTGACGAGCCCGGGAACTCCGACCCGAACTTCGTGATCGCAGCGCGCAGGGCGTCGAACTCGGGGCCGGACCCAGTCAGCGCTCCAGCGGGGGCATCGAACCCCGCGGCCGGGAACGCCCTGTCGCCACATGTCACGCGCGCGTCGGTGCTCGCGGCCGTGGGATCAGGCAGTGGTTCAGGCGACACGGGCCAGGTCGCGACCGGGACACTGGCGTTGGGCGTCGTCGCACATCCCACGAGACCAAGAAGGACGAGGATCAGTCCCAGGAGTGATCCAGTCGCACCGAGGCGGAAACCGCCCTGTCCGTGCGCGATCATGTCACCCCTTCTGCGTCACATTGACGTGGCCTGCCTTAACGATGGTCGGCCCTGACTCCGGGTTCCCCGAGTGCTCGTCGTATGAAGGTCCTACCGTCGGCTCCTTGGCGTCGCCGATCATGGCCCGATGGTCCTCCCTCCATCTGACTTACCAACCGTCCTTGACGCACAATGTGTCCGGGACTCACCCTTGGCCCAGTCCGCCAGATGTCGTCCCACAGAACGTTAGGCGGGCTGCCCGCGCTCCTGGAGCCGGCGCGCACCCGGAACGACGACACGCTCACGCACGATCAGGCGTATAGGTGGTCGCTGCGAGGACGCCCGACGGGCTCATAGCGCGCCTAGTGATGCTGGCTGGCGCCATCTGGCGGGATCGGTCGGCGCGTGAGCTCTGGCGGCGTCTCGTCGGCCAGCCCGGGGATGGACGCATCGGTCACCTACGACCAGGGGTCGTGGTCGTCACAGACTCGATGGGCACCGAGCGCGCCCACGCTCCACCGAGGCGCCGGCGACGCGTGGATGTGCCGGCGTCGTCGCCGAAGACGACGGTAGGTCATCGCTGCGAAGATCCGGGAGTGATGACGGTTCAGGCGCCCGGCTCGACTCCCATCGGTCAACAACGTGTCCGGGAATCACATCTAGCCCGACACCAGCGGGCCCTTGTCGTCGGCGGCGCCGACGTCGAGGAGCGGCAGGTCGACGGCGAGGCCGGTCTGGGCGGAGCGCTTCGCAGCCTGGGTCATCTCGATCGCCGCCCGCCCATCTTCACCGGTGATGCCCGGTGCCCGACCGTCGCACAGGGCGGCGATGAAGTCGTCCACCTGGCGAGCGGTATTCCCGATCCTGCGGGCATCGCGCGGCTTGAAATCGGGCAGTGTCCAGCTCGGCAGTTCCCAGACCCGCTCGTCGCGATCGCCGGTGACCAGCTCGACCCGATCCAGGTCCCAGAAGATGGATCCCTCCGTGCCCAGGAGCTGGTACTGATTGTTGCGCCGCGTCCCGAACCCGGACGGCCCGATCTCGTAGCACAGCAGGATCTGCGCGACGGACCTGTCCGAGAGCCGAACCTGGACCATCGCCGAGGGACTTTCCAGTGGCTGGCCAGTGAAGTTCTCGTAGTCGGCGTACACGCGGACCGCCTCGGCACCGCTGAACCAGCGGATGGCGTCGCAGGCATGCGCGCCCCAGTCGAGGAAGGCGTCGCCCTCGCGCGGGTCGTACGTCCAGTGCTGCTCCAGCCCCGCAAAGCCCGCCCCGGGCGTGACGCTCATCGGCCGCAGGTAGAGGAGCCGGCCGATGAGGCCCTGGTCCAGGTATTCCTTGGCCCGCATCGACATCTGCATGTGTCGGGTCTGCTTGGCCACGGTCAGCTGCACCGACGCGTCGCGACACGCGGCGATGATCTGATCGCACTCGGCGACGTCGAGGGCCATCGGCTTCTCGAGGTACACGTGCTTGCCGGCTCCGGCCGCAAGCAGTGCCAGGGGCAGGTGGGTGGAATGCGGCGTGGTGATGACCACGACATCGACGTCCGAGTGAGCGACCAACGCCTCCGCCGAGGGCAGCGCCGATGCCCCGAACTCAGCGGCGAGTCCGGCCGCACGGGTACCGCCGGCCACGGCCACCAGCCGACCGTCGGCCACCTGGGCCGCCAGGGCGTCGCCATAGACGCGAGCCATGTTGCCAGAG
>JANOIS010000190.1:0-25547 GCA_031407755.1 Chloroflexota bacterium
CACGGACTCGTAGTCGGCCCAAACGGCTGCCGGGAAGAGCTCGATGCGTGAATCGACGGCGACGAACGCCGCAGGCAAGGCGTATTCGAACCACGACCCCCAGCGCTGTGGATTGAAGATCCGGCCGCCCGGCCGGACCAGGTCCCGAAGGGCTGCGGTCACGCCCGGAGGCGCGAAACTGACCACGCCCGCCGGCGTCCCGGTCCTCGCATCCACGGGTCGCCAGATCGGCAGGATGACGACGGCGACCCCAACAAGGAGCACGGCGATGGCAGCGTTGATCCGCCGCCCGAGTGCGGGTTCCGTACGCTCATGACTTCGGTCGGACATCCCGGACCCGACCAGTCCAGCGATAGCCACCGTCGCCGCCAACGGCCACCACGTGACCCCCCGGATCGCATAGACGCCCAGAGCAAAGAACACCAGTAACCAGAGCAACGTCGGCCACGGGATGACCCGGCCCCGCCGAGCCAGCACGGCAACGACACCCAGGACGGAGGCGAAGAACAACGCACCCGGGACGTCTCGCAATGATGTTGGCTGCCATTCCGAGACCCTGGAGGTGACGTCAGGGTTTGTCGAAAGTCCCAGGGCGTAGATCCACACCAACGGCCCGAACGGCGTGACGCAGGCCGCGAGCGCCGCGACCAGCGCGACCGCCAACGTCCGATTCGGCCGTGGTACGCGGTCGTGCAGGTCTTCGATCCAGGCAAGACCTACGACGAGCGGACCCAGGAAGAAGCTGCCGTGGAGATTTGCCCAGACGGCGACCACGAGCGGGATCGCCCACAGCCTGCGCGGGTTATGACGCCGGTCGGAGACAAGCAGCAGCACGACCGTGAAGCAGGCCAGGCCGAGCAGCTCGGGACGCAGGGCGAGAGCTGGGGCGGCCACGAAGAAGGCAGCGAGCGCGAGCAACGTCGAGCTACGATCCGCGAGGCCACGACGGCGCACGATGAACGCAAGGCTGCCGAAAACGAAGCCGACGAGGAGCGCACGGAAGAGTACGAGCCCGTTCCAGCCGGCAACCATCTCGATGGCGGCGAGAAGCGCCTGCGCTCCCCATTGCTGGTCGAACCACGGTTCCCCGTACACCGTGAAGGTCCAGGAGTCGGTACGCGGGATCGATCCGGTCGTCAGGATCTCGTGGCCCGCCCGAAGGTGGTAGGTCAGATCCACGGATGGGAGGTTGGCGATGAGCGCGGCGAGTACGGGCAGCGCGACGGCCAGGAAGCGCCACAGGATGGCGAGACTCATGACGGCTCCTCGAGCGGCGACGCGGGCCCGTCGGGCGGCCGGACCGCCGCGTGGAGTGTGGAGACCTGGTACATGAACAACCGTGGCGTCGCGAAGACGGACAGGGCGACCGCCAGTGGCCAGCCCGCCCTGGTGTTCGCGTAGCGCAGGCTCAACGCCACGAGCGCGACGATCGATCCCACCCAGAGCACGGGCGAGATCGCATACAGCGATCGATTCTCGATGTTGCCGACCTGCCCGAGCTCAGGGAACGTCAGGAAGGCGATCGTCCCGCCCGGCTCGAGGATGAAGGACAGCAATGCCAGCCCAAGGGACCAGGCGACGAGCCTGGATAGTGAGGCAATGTCGCGCCTGCCCACCCAATATACGGCCGCCAGGATCGGCAGCAGCTTCAGGTGCCCCGCCAGGGCGATGGCCCATGGCGATCCCACCGCCACGAGGAACGTCACCGCGACCTGTGCCTGCCCGACGGCCAGGCTCCACGCGATGGGAGCCGCCAGCCACCCAGCAACGATCCACGTCCAACGGTTGCGCAGGCCGATGCGCGCAAGTGTCGCCAGGAACAGCGCGATCAGGAGGGCCTCCCAGATGATCGCGGCCTGCTCGAACGGCAGGAGCGCCAGGGGTCGGAACGCGATCGCGAGCAGCGGTGGGTACCGGTAGAAGCCCGCCTCGTCCGTGGTCGCCGTCTGCTCGTAGAGGGGGATCCCGGCATTGAGGCGTGCGCCAGCGTCGTAATACGCCCGGACATCGGCCAGGGGGTCCAGCTGCAGGTGCAGGACCAGC
The DNA here is from genome assembly GCA_031407755.1 of Chloroflexota bacterium. GTDB lineage: Bacteria > Chloroflexota > Limnocylindria > Limnocylindrales > CSP1-4 > SPCO01. The sequence continues at coordinate 2,044 of JANOIS010000190.1, forward strand.
GTATCCAGGCCGATCACCAACCCCAGGATGGCGGCGGCGATGAACACCCACTGGACTCGTCGCATCCCGAGCAGAGCAGCGAGTCCGGTCACGGGATGCATCCTAGCTTCGCGGCGCGTTCTGGCACCACCCCAATGGTCCTGTAGTGATCGTTAGCGGCCTCCAGGATCCGATCGTGCACGGTAACGAGCGATCAACGTCCATCCCGCGAACAGGATGATCGCCGCGGGTGCGGCGCCCTGGATCGGTAACGAGAGACCGATGGCAAGCACCGGCGACCTGCTCGCGGCGTACATCGAGAACACCGCGTAGTGCAACTGCGCGTTCGGCCAGAGGGCCGGCACCGCGAGGCCCAAACCCAGGCGTCGGCCGAGGATCAGGAGGGCGCCGGTCACCAGGACCATCCCGAACGGGTTCCCCCATGCGGATAGGTGATCCGTATAGCGCATCAGCGTGTCTGCCACCAGGGGCAGGGACTCCACGAACAACCGCCATGGGAGGAACGCGAACGTCAGGACCAAGAGCATTCCCGCGATCAGGATGGGACGCCAACCGCGCTCCGCGAGGATCGCAGGCGCGGAATATGGCTTGGTCAGCACGGGGATCCAGGCCAGACCGCCCAGTGCGAGTCCAGCCAGGACGTAGTCCGGACTCCCAGCGATCCAACCCTCGATGATCGGTGGGAACAGGATCCACCATAGCGGGAGGCGCAATCGTCGCAGGACGCTCAAGACCCCGAGGATCCCGGCAGCGGGCCAGAACACCACCGCGACATCCTCCCCGAATGGGATCAAGGGCACATTGAGCAGCAGCGTTGGAGGCGGACCGGCGAAACTCAGGCCGTGGATCGAGGTCGCCCACGGATTGCCGCCGTCAAGCCATGCCGTCGTGGCCCGAAAGTAGAGACGCGCATCGGTGAACTCAGGCTGGACGATCGCAGGCAGGATCCAGACGAAATGCAGCACGAATACGGCCAGGACAGGCCCCTGGGTGAGGATAAAACGCCAGTTCACTCGTCCCAACGTGCCAGGACGTGGTGATCCTTGCTGATCGGACATTAGCCGCATGCTAGGGATTTTGGTGCATGACGGCACCGCCCCGATGGTCCTAAGGGCCGTCAGACCGCGGCGGCCACCTCGGACGGGCGGACCGCCGCGGCGCCCTCGTCGTAGATGGCCTCGACCGCGTTGACCATGAGCTGGATGCAGAAACGGTCGTGGACCAGGTCGTGCCCGGCACGCCCGAGCGTGTCCGCAAGAGGATGATCGAGCAGGAGCCGCACGATGCCAGCCGCAAGCGCCGCGGGATCGTGTGGCGGGACGAGCAACCCTGTCATGCCATCGGTGATCATCTCCGGGATCCCGCCGACATTGGACGCCACGACCGGACGGGACAGCGCCATCGCCTCCAGGATGGACAGGCCCTGCGCTTCGCGATACGACGGCAGGACCGCGACGTCCAGCGCGGCCGTCACTGCCGGCACGTCGTCGCGCCGACCGGTGAACACGACCCGATGGGCGATGCGCAGCTCACGTGCCTGCGCTTCCAATGCCCCACGCCGCGCGCCCTCACCGACGATCAGCAGGTACGCGTCCGGCACGGAGCGCAGGACGAGTGGCCATGCCTCGAGCAACGTGGGGTGGCCCTTCTCGGGCTCCAACCGTGCGACCACGCCGACGATCTCGGAGCCGGGCTCCATCCCGTATTCGTCCGGCAGCGTGCAGCACGCCTCCTGGTTGTCGTAGCGCGACAGGTCCACGCCGTTGTAGATGAGCCGGATCGGCGCTCCGGTCCGCCCTTCGTCTTCGAGCTTGCGTTCGATCATCTTCGAGACCGCGATGAGCTGGTCCATCCGCGTGGTCAGGTCGCGCAGCTCCTGGCGATCCTCGTCCGAGCGGATGCGGCTCGAGTGGACGGTGGACACGACATATGGCCGCCGATGGCCGACCTCGCCGAGGGCGATCGCCGCGCGCGTCCCAACCAGCTCGGCGCGGTACATGTGGTTGTGGATGACGTCGGCGCGGACGTCCACGAGGTGGGCCGCAAGTGCACCGACCGCGATGGCGTCGTCGAGTTCATCGATGACGAGGACGTCAAAACCGGCGCGCTCGAGCTTGCGCACCGCGCTGCCCGGCGACAGGGCCACGATCGAGACGTCGTAGCGGCTCTTGTCCATCCTCGATACGAGCCCGAACAGGTGCTCCTGGGCACCGCCGTTGGTGCCGGTGGCGAGGACCTGGACGACCCGGATGCGGCGGTGCCCGGTCGGCACCGGCCGGGCGACTGTCTCCAGGCACGGGTTGCGTCGGATGAGAGGGCTCATGCCGACGCCCGCCGGACGAGCAGGCGCTGGATCGGCTCGTCGATCGCGCCCCATTCGTACTTGTAGCCCTCGTCCCCGCGCAGGAAATCGAGCTGTCGGGTGCCGTCCGCGAGTGCGCGCGCGACATAGGCGTGGACCATCAGGACGCCAGGCGAGAACTCGCGCGCGTCGGGATCGACCCCGGCGTTGTAATACAGGACCCGGTCGCCGGTCATGAAATGGATGCCCGCCGCGATCCGCCTGCCACCCACGGACAGGAATGTCAGACGAAGGGGGCCATCGACCCCGAACAACTCGAACATCCTTTTGAACAGCACCCGGCTCTGGTCGCCACCCGGCGTCGGCGGGAAGAGTCCGTCCTCGCCCCAGCGCTTCTGGTGGAGGTCGATGAAGCTCTCCAGGTCGGCGAGCGGGTCGGCGGAGTCCGCCAGCAGGATCTCGCCGCTCGCCTCCGCCCTGCGCACCTTGCGCCGGATCTCGTGACGTTCCTTCTTGCCGAGCGTGCCCAGGAAGCCGTCCATATCGGCACCCACGGGGAGGGTCACGACCGGGCAGACGTCCTCGCGCTCCAGGTTGAGCGTCCAGTCATTGGCCATCTCGATGGCGCCGATCGCGGCGGCCAGCGCCTCGCCGGTCGGGTCGGCGCAACGCAGTCGACGAAGGTCGACGACATCCCATTCGCCGCAATCGGGGCCGGCGAGGTAGGCGGCGACGGCCTCGGCGACGGCGGGGAGGTCGGTCGGTGCGGCCAGCACCGTGGCGTAGTCGGCGTGATACGAGGCACCGAAAAAGATGGCCTTGGCCGTCGGGGGGACGGGCGTCAATGCGGCGCCGCCAGCGTGGCGCATCGTGGTGTGCGTCACGGCGTCCGATTCCTCGACCTCGTGGCGATGCATGAACGGCACGATCGCGACCAGCTCGGCGCCGGCAGGGGCGTCCACGGGGACGATGGCCAGAACCTCTTCGTGGGCATTGTCGCCGTACGCGTCCCACCACGCCCGATGGAATGCCCAGGCGGAGAACGGGGTGGCCGCCGGAGTCAGCGCCGCCAGCGCGTCCCAGGTCTCACGGGCGATCTCTACGAACGGGCGGCGCACAGCGCGCAAGATGGGCTGGCCGGGGGTGCCGGCGGACCCGATCGTTCGGAGGGGTGTCTCGATCGGCGCCGGACAGGCAGGCTCCGCATCGAGCGTGGGGGCGATCATGGTTGGCGAGGATAGCATCGAGGGCGGCTGATGGTTGCGGCCGCAACCGGATGGCGGGTCACAGCGCGCTGTGTGCCTACTCCGCGGTCTGAGCCCGGGTCCACCACGCCAGAGCTGGGATGGCCATCAACGGCAGCGAATGGGCATTGCGAAGGACGTTCGATTGCACGTTTCCAAGCGCGACGAACCATTCGATCCACAGGGCGCCAAAGGGTATGGAAGCGGCGGTGAGCATTGCCAATCCAAACCACCAACGCCGATCGCGCGCGAAGAGCAGCGCGATCGGGAACATTGACGGCTTCAGGGCCAGTAACAACGCCGCTGGAGCAAACCGACAAGCCAGGGCGACGAAAGCGACGCACCACAGGTCCGTGTTGCCGTACACGATCGCCGCGGCCACGGGGAGGGTGCACGAGGCGAGCGCGATGAGCGGCCACGACCACCATGTCGGTCGCGCCGTCCATACGTGCCAGGCCAGCGTCGCGAGCGGGACTGCCCACCACAGGACTCGCGGCAGCAAGGACATGGGAACGAAGAGGTACATGGTCAGTGGTGGATACAGATTGACGATCCCGACATCTGGATACGGACCGACAAACTGAACCGGGTAGTACATCTCGCCGGTCGCCAGCCAGCGCTTCACGATCTCGTCCAGGTAAAACCACGCGTCATAGCCGACGTCGCCACGTCTGAGCGCGCCGTTGAATACCGCCACTACCTGTGCCGCCGCAAACGCCGACAACACGACCGTCAGGGCTATCGCCAGCGCCCTGGGGGCGTGACCCGTGTCACGCGGCGATCGTAATTTCATGAGACGTGCCTCTCTCACGAGGTTGATCGGACGCGCTCGTTGGCGGTGATGACGAACGAGTGATGCGAGCGAAACTGCGCCGATCGTGACACCCACGGTGCGCCTTCCGGCAAGGATCCTGTGTCGGAAATGGCCAGCCCGGCGGTCCCGGGCGGCCAGAAGCAGCGTGCGCGGTCCGAAGTTTCATCTGAGCGACCCGGAGAACCAGCGCCGCGATACGAATGACATACGTTGGCTGAGCGGGACGGCCGCGAGAACGGCAAGGCCATGCCACCACAGGTTCGGCAGGGCGAGGCAGGCGGCCACGGGAACGGTCCATCGTCGATCGGTCCGCGAGCCCCACACCACCAAGACGGCCGCGATCGGCATCCGGACCAGCAGCGGCGGGCCAAAGGCGAGCGGATCCTGACCAGACCCGGCCAGCAACGACACCCAACCGAACCACAGCGTCGGAGCCACCGCGAAACTGGCCGCGGCAATGGCCGCCGTAGCCCCGAGAGCTATCGCGAGCGACCGCCATTCGCCGCGCGCGGCGAACCACACGAGGCCGATACCGGGCGTGATCTTGGTCAGCAGCACGAACGCCCACGCCGCCGGATAGCGAAAGCCGAGCACGATGGCTGCAGCCAGCAGCAGATTGACGTTCCCGTGATACACCTCGAGCCAGGTGAACGGCAACGCGAGCGCGAACGGTCCGAGCCATATCGCGGTTGCGAGATTGATCGCCGCCCAGATCCAGGCGAACGATGTCCAGTCGAGAAACTGGAGAAGAGACACGACCTGGTAGAAGGCTGGGCTGTACAGGAAGGCGCCGAGTTCACCAGGAGCCGACCCGTACAGCGGCGGCTCCGCGGACCAGTAGGCGAATGCATCGATCCCGAACGTGCCGCCCGATGGGATCACGGCGATGAGGATGTAGACGGAAACGATCACACCGACGACGAAGTACCCGCTTCGGATCAGATCGACCCTCGCCCGGAAAGGGCTGTCGGACGAGGTTTCAGTCACGCGCGGTCGCGATGAACCGGCGAAGCAGGAAATACTCGGGTCGCGGCCGGTCGTCCGTGATCAACTCACCGTTCCCGACGTAGTCTGTCACCTCGTTGTCAACCAGCCACGTTTGCGACTCGATGACATCAAGCCAGGCCTCGATCGTCGTCGCTGGCGAGTCGTACGCGGAAGAGATGTCCTCCAGGACCCCGGGGCGCGCAAGAACCTTCCGGGCGACGGCCGAATCGAAGCTGATCGGCGTGGCCGAGCCCAGCATGTACACACCGTAACCGCCGGAACCCCTGACGACGACGACATGTTCGAAAACCGCATCGAAGGTGCGGATGTGTTCCTTGAACTCGGTGTCCGGTGCGCCATATGGGACCCACTGCATCATCACGCCCTTTGGGGTGAGGTGCGCTCGACCAGCCTCGTAGTACTCCAGCGAGGAAATGACAGAGGCTCCGGAGCTCTCGATCGGTGGCGGTGGATCCGTGACGATGATGTCGAAACGCTCGTCGGTGAGCTCGAGATGGTTTCGACCGTCGGCGACGATCACCCGTCCGTCCGGGTCGGCCAGGACATCGACGGCATCCGGGTAGTAGAACGTGAACATCTTCGGGACGGATGGGACCAGCTCGACGGCGTCCGTCCGTAGACCGGCGATCAGTGCGCTCCGGAACGCGGTCCCCATCCCGAACGCCACGACCAGCGCGCGCTCGGAATCCGGGCGGGCGATGAGCGGCAGGATGGGCATCAGCTTGGCGTCCACCGTAAGCAGGGTCATCGAGGTGCCGGCGACCCACAACTCCGGCGTGAACGTCTTCTGGCCGGCCTGCACGGACGCGATCTCGTCTTCCGTCGAGGCAAACAGCTGCCAGTCCTGGTCGCGGATCAGGGCCTCGTTCGGTTGCACGACCGCGAGCGGCCGGGTGACGAGCACGACGACCAACACGGCGACCACCACCCCCGCACCCGCCAGGGCCCGGGCGGGTCGACAGCCGATCAGGGCCAGCCCGATCCCGAGAGCGATGTTGACGAGGGCCAGGACGATGATGATCGCCGGCGATCCGATGGTGGGCATCAGCACGAACGGGATGACCAGGCTGCCGAGGATCGCTCCGGTCGTGTTCACCGCCAGCAACGTGCCGGACTCGGTTCCCGCATGTCCGATCTCGTCCCGCAGCAGCGCGGAAGCTGTCGGAAAGGCGATACCCATGATCACGGTGACCGGCAGAACGACGATCAGCCCCAGGACGAACAGGCCCCGGATGGAACCGACCGGGTCCCTCGGATCCAGCGGATGTGGCTGACTGATCACGAACACCAGCCCGAGCACGACCAGCGCGCCGACGGCGATCTGGGAGATGGCCAACACACGGATCGGATCGGAGATCCGGGTGCGGAGGATAGTGAACATCGCCGCGCCCAGGGCGATGCCGATGAGGAAGAGCGCCAGGATGACGGTGAAGACGTAGGTATACCCGCCGGTCCCGGACGCGAGCAGGCGCGTCCAGGTCACCTGGTAGCCGAGGGCCGTCAGCCCCGACAAGAACGCGACCGTGAGCGGAAGCCACATGGTCCCGGTCGCGCGGGGCCCGGCCGCTGCCTGCGGCGTGGGCGCGGCAACGGACCCGTCGTTCGCGCCTGCATCCCCCCGAGCGAGCCAGATCGCCACCGATCCGGCGATCGCCGAGCAGCCGGCCCCGACCGCGAGGGCACCACCGAGCCCAAAGATCTCGACCAGGGCGAGTCCGGCCAGCAGGGTTCCCACCACGGCACCGATCGTGTTCGCGGAGTACAGCCGACCAAACGCCTGACTCAGCGCCGCGGTCCGGGAGAAATGCCGAACCAGCGCTGGAAAGGTCGCGCCCATCATGATCGTCGCGGGGGCCAGGGCGAGCACCGCAAGGACCATCCGAGCCACCGCCAGCATCGGCGTTCCCTCGAGGACCGGATAGATCCCCCGATACGCCTCATGGATCAACCCGAAGGTCAGCGGCGTGATGAGGACGACGGCCACCAGGACGAGTTCGAGGATCCCGTACATCCGCAACGGCGAGCGCACACGATCCGCGATTCTCCCGCCGACAGCCGCACCGATCGCCATCCCGCCAAAGAAGCCGGTCAGGATCGCGGACACGGCCTGCGTCGTGTTTCCGAACACCAGAACGAGCTGGCGTGACCAGACGATCTCGTAGATGAGCCCGGCTGCCCCCGACAGGATGAAGATTCCGACGATGGCCGGGCGAGAACTCATGCACTGACCTCTTGTGGCTGTGAAGGTGTCCGTCCGAGGAGCCCGAACATCCACCGACGGAACGGGATGGTGCCCCGACGGGACGAAACTGCCCACGCAACGACGGGCAAAAGGGCGAACGGGAGATTCCCGAACGAATACGACCATTGCGCGCTGGAGTTCCGGGCGATCGTGGGGTACTGGAGCCAATACCCGAGAAGTGGCAGGCTGACAACGGCGAGGATCCCGAGCGCGATCCACCATGGCCTTGTGCGGATCCCGAGCAGCGCAAATAGCGCGAGCGAGGGTTTGATGGACATCAGTACAGCCGGCCACTTCCAGCGCACGCCGCCCGCGATGAACGCCGCGATCCACATGTCCGAGTTCCCGAACAGGATCTGTGCCGGGGCCTTTGGCAGGGCGAGGATCAGCAGCAGCACGGTCCAGCCCCACGCCAACGGCCGGCACCACCAGGCGACATGCGCGACGAACGCCAGGGGCAGGACCCACCACAGGATGTCCGGGAGATACAGGAACGGTACGAACAGGTACAGCGCGTGCGGTGGATACAGGTTATGGACCTGGGTCTGTACGACATACGGTCCGGCGAGCTGTTCCTGGGTGTAGTACACCCCGGTCGTGATCCAGCGATCAGCCACGAACCGGTAGTAGTCGAGATCCGTGCCGAGCGCCTGTTGCCCGTCGATGATGCCGTACAGCTGCACGGTCTCATACGCGATCAGGATGCCAAGCATGAGGCTCAGGCCGAACCACAGGGGTCGGAGGTCGCGAACGCGGGCTTGGGCGGTCAGATCGTGGTCTCCTTGGTCGCGCAGCGTCAGATGTTATAGGCCCAGTACACACCGAACGCCATGACCACGGTACCGAACGCGATCAGGACCTTCCACCCGATCCCGATTCCGCGACGATGGACCGCGGCCAGACCACACAACGCCATGACGAATGGCACCGAGTCGAGGAAGTAGCGGTAGCCGTACTGGAGCCACCCACCGCCGTAGTACAGCAAGGTTGGGATGAGCACCGCGATCGTGGCACCCGCAAGCAACCATGTTCGCGGGAGGCGCCAGTCCGCGCGGAGCGCGAACAGCAGCCCGGGGCTGGTCAGCAGCACGGACATCCCGAGCCCATCGGGCTTGAAGAACGGTGGGTCCGGGATCAGCCGCGGCAGGTGGATGAGCAGGTAATCCAGGTTCATCGGGATATGGGCGATGGAGAACAGGCCCAGTTGCCGCTGGCGCTCCAGGAACCCAGGCAGCGTGGCGAGGGCGTAGCCGGATTCGAGCGGTGTCCCGAACCGAAGCTGGTTGTACATGAAGAAGAACGCGATCGAGGGCGCCACACCAAGGCCAAGCAACAGCCATGATCGCGATGGGATCGCGTCCCGCACCCTGCTCACGATCGACCCCGCTGTGCTGCTCGACAGACGGACATCGGTCTCGTCGAGGCCCGGAACGAGCATCAAGGCGTACAACGGGACGGCGAAGGCGAGGGGGGCGCGGGTCAGGAAGGCAGCCCCGGCGCACAGTCCGATCAACCAGGCACGTCGACGACCGATCAGTTCGATCAGGCAGGCGAAGGTGAGGATGGTCGCCACGAGGTGACCCGTATGCCACACGCCACCGCGCGTCGTGACCCACAGGATCTGGGTCGAGAAGCCGAACAGCATCACCAGCCAGATGCGGTCCAGCAGCCGGGCCACGCCGATCCGGCCGAGGAGCCACCAGCACATGCCAACACCACCGGCCGCGAGCAAGGCGTTGATGAGTGGCTCCAGCCGGTCGCTCGTAGCGGCTCCGAGAAGCGCCACCAAAGGGATGAACACGATGGCGGGAAATGGCGCGAATGGCACGTAATGCCGGCCATCGATCGTGATGACGTCGTATGGGCCGAGTTGCACATCCATCCACGTGCGGCCGCTCAAGAACGCCTCGGCCAGGTAGAAGAGGTCGCCCCGACTGGCGTCGAAGTTGTGATTGGCGAACCAGTAGATGGCCGCGGATGCCGCGCTGACGATGACGCCAATCCAGGCGCTCCGGGTACCCGCGATCGTCATGAGACGGGCGTCCGGCGGTTTCGTAGGCCGACGAACAACACCCCAAGAAGGGCCGCCCAGAAGACCAGAGGGTAGGTTGCCGGCGGTGTGATCCCGACCAGTGGCCAGGCGGTGACGAGAGGAATGAGCAGCGCCCACCACCGGCCGACCGAGAGGAGGTACGCGACGGGCAGCAGGAGCAGCATCGCGTAATGGTCCCAGAGGATGGGCGAGACCAGCTGGCTGGAGATCACGGCCACCATGTAGGACGATGCTTCCGACGCCCAACGGATGGCGGCGAGGAACGCGACGACGACCCCGGCAGTGCTCATCACCTGCACCAGCGCAGCAGACGACGCGTCAAGCCCGAGCTGGAACGCGACTGCTCCCGGCGTGAAGTTGTGCTCGGTCGTGATCGGTTCGCTCACCGATCGCAGCAGGGTCAGGAAATCGATCCACGACGACGGTCCCGCAAGCAGTGTCGCGACCGCTCCGAGAACGGCCAGCACCGCGACACCGACGACGACCGCCGCAAATCGACGGGTCAGCAAAGCCCACGCCAGGATCATGGCCGGCTGGAGCTTGATCGCGGCGCCGATGCCGCCGGCCAGCCCGAGACGGACCGGGTCACCGAGTCCTCGCCAGCCGACCGCGAACGCCAGGAACAGCAACGGTCCCACCTGTCCGAGCTTCACGGCGTAGACGAACGGGAAGGACAGGCCGGCCAGGAGCACGATCCACCAGCGAACGGAGCGTGCCACTGGCATGACGGCGACGCCGACCACGAACGCCGCGACGGACAGGGCGATCCATGCCCACGTGGCCACTGCCGCGTCAAGCGCGCCGAATGGCAGGACGAGCGGCGCGAAGGTCGGCGGATAGTAGAAGAGCCCAAACCCGCCAGTTTCCGTGTACGAGAGGTCGTACAGGGGAAGCCCGTTGAGTACGCGAACCGCGGCCTGGTGATAGGCGAGGAAGTCGAAGCCCAGGGTGTCGCCGGCTGCAGCCAGCGTGGCAGCCAGACCGCCAACGAAGGACAGGCCGGCAATGATCGGTAGAGCGGTCCGGGCGAGGCGCCCCAGGGTCTCGCGGATGGTCACGCCCGCTCCGCGGCGCCCCGGCGGATGCTCCTGTGGATCAACGGGATCCGGAACAGGTCCCATGCCACGCGGATCGCCAGTCCGGGCCGCGCCCGCATCCGGGATCCACGCTTGTCAGACCAGCGGACCGGCACGATCGCCGATCTGTAGCCACGACGCCGCGCCAGGTAGATGATCTCGACGTCGAACACGATGCTCGTGACTCGTTGCTGGGCGAACAGATCCTGCGCTGCCTCACGTCGAAAGCCCTTGAACCCGCACTGGGTGTCCTGGACCGGACCCGCGACCCACAGCGACGCGAGCACGTGAAACACCTTTCCGAAGACCCGTCGATACCACGGCTGCGAGGCACGCATGTCCGTACCATCCGGCTGGATCCGCGACCCGAGCGCGACATCGTTCGTCGCCAGGGCCTCGACCAGCAGCGGGATCTGGTCCGGGGCGGTCGCCATGTCCGCGTCCGCAAAGATCACCAGCTCCCCACTCGCCGCAAGCATGCCACTGCGGACGGCAGCGCCCTTGCCGCCGTGCGGGACGCGCATCACCCGCAGGCTCAACCCGCTCAGCGAGCCGGATGCTTCCGGTCGTGCGCTGACTCGGGCGGCCGTGTCATCCGAGCTCCCGTCGTCCACCACGAGCACATCGACCTGCGCGGGCAATGCGGCGGCACCGGGTGCGCCATCACGTGCGCGGTCCTCTCGTCGCCCCAGATAGCCGAACAGCTCGTCAAGGGCCGGGCCGATCCGATCCGCTTCATTGAACGCCGGCAGCACAAGCGTCAGGCTGGCCTCGGGAACAGACATCCGGCGCAGTCTACGCGGTGGGCACGCAACAAACCGATGCCTCGAAGGTCAGGGGCCAGGGAACGCTCGGCGCCGTTCTGGATGCCGGTGCGACCAGCCTCGTGAAGTCGCCGTAGACTACGCTCATAACGTGGGACTTTCGGGTGGTCGCAGCGCCGGCGACTCAGCGTTCAAGGTTGGCGGGTCAGCCTACCTCGGAGGAGCAATGCACCAGCACGAACATGCCGCTCACGGCGTGGATATCGAACCGGGTACGACGGCGTGGTCAGAGTGGGTCAAGGACTACTACCGCGACGTCGAGACCTACGACTGGGTGGATGTCGCCGATAATCTCCGCGGCCTCGAGGCCTTCTTTCATCGCAACCGAGCCCGCGTCGTGCGCCGGATGGTGACGAGATACGCCACGCCGGGCGCCCAGATCCTGGACGCCGGGTGCGGCACGGGCCTGAACCTGCGGTACCTGCCTGCCGGCTCCGTCGGCATCGACATCAATCCGCGCAACATCGGCTTGCTTCGCCAGCGCCTGCCGAACCACACCGTGGTGGAGGGCGATGTCGAGGCCCTGCCATTTGACGATGCGAGTTTCGGTACCGTGCTCTGCACGGAGGTCCTGGAGCACATTCCGGACCCGGCCGCGGCCCTTGCCGAGTACCACCGCGTACTCCAGCCGGGCGGGGTCCTGATCGGCTCCGTGCCTGCCCGGTCCGCGATCTGGAAACTGCGGTTCCTGTCCAGTACCTGTCCCCACAGCGAGCCTTTCCACAATGAGTACCTCCCGCACGAGGTGCGTGCGATGCTCACGGGCTGGACGGTGGAGCACCTGAGCTACTCGCTGCTCCATTTCAACGTCCTGTTCGTCGCCCGCAAGGCGTCCTGACGACAGGTACCAGTGGGTCTTCGCCCGGGCCTTTCGTACTGGGCTAGCACCTCCGGACCCGGTGCTACGCTGCACCAGCCGTGCGTATCCCCCTCATCCTGTACGGGCTCGCCCTCGCCATACGGCTGGTGCTCATCTGGCACTTCCCGGATCCCGCCTACCCCGATTCGTTCTATTACGTGGACGTCGCCCGGGCCCTGATGGCCGGCAATGGGTTCAACATCGACTTCATCTGGATCTTCCCCGAAGTCGGCGGCAGCATCCCCGCGGATCCGACGCTCCCGATCCCCTCGAATGCGCACTGGATGCCGCTCGCATCGCTCGTGCAGCTGCCCTTCATCGCCATCCTCGGACCGACGGCCTGGGCATCAGCCCTGCCGTTCGCACTCATCGGGTCGATCGCGGCACCCCTGACATGGGCGATCGCACGTGATGCCGGGGCGCGACGCGTGGTCGCGGTGGGATCCGGCCTGCTCGTTGCGGTCCCCGTCCTGACAGCCACCTACATGGTCCAGCCGGACAACTTCTCGCTGTATCAGCCGCTCGTCATCGGAGCGCTCTGGATGGGCGCACGCGGATTGAAGGGCTCGGCGTCATCCTTCGTCATCGCCGGCCTTCTGGCGGGCCTGGCGACGTTGTCACGCAACGATGGCCTCCTGGTCCTGGCCGCACTCGGTCTGGCGTTTGCGTGGGATCGCTGGCGTTCGTGGCGCGCGGGTGGGTCTGTTCGTCCCGCGATCCCGGTCCGGGCAGCCGTCGCCTGCGTCGCGCTATTCGCCCTCGTGATGGCTCCCTGGTGGCTGCGCCAATTGGCGGTGTTCGGGTCCATCTCCCCATCCAGCGCGTCCGGCAAGGTCTTCTATATCCGCGACATGGGGGAATGGAACAGCATCACGACGCCGGCCACGCTGGACCATCTGCTGGGCATGGGTATAGGCCCCTTCCTCCTGACGCGGATCGGTGGCCTGATCGCCGCGTTGATGATCTACACGACCCTGGTGGCTGGTTTCATCCTCGCGCCGGTGATGATCGTTGGCGGGTGGGGGCGACGCCGGTCGCTCGATCTTGGTCCGTTCTTCCTTTACGCTGGCCTGCTCTTCGCATTTTCTGCCCTTGTTTCTGCGGTGCACGTACCGGGCGGCACGTTCATCCACTCCGCAGTGGCTCTCGCGCCTCATTCCTACATCCTCGCGCTTGAGGGCATTGCGATCGCCGTAGGCTGGGTCGCCGCACGCCGACGAGCGTGGGACGCAACGACGGCAACGAGGATCTTCACGGGCGCGACCCTTGCGTTCGCGTCCATCGCCGCATTGTTCGGGTCGCTGTTCGTCCACCAGGTGTGGGCTGACACGCGGGCAAAGTTCGTGGCCGTCGCCGAGGCGCTCGACCTCGCTGGCGCACCCACGACGGACAGGGTGATGTCCATCGACGCGTCCGGCACGAAGTACTGGACGGGCCGAGGCGGGGTCGTCCTGGTGAACGATCCGATCGAGACCGTGGAGCGCGTCGCTCGTGCCTACGATGTCCAGTGGCTGGTCGTGGACGGCTCTGAAAGCGTGCAGGCTGCCGCGCCCCTGCTCGATAGCAGCGCGCGACCGAGTTGGCTTGGGGCGCCGCTCGTGCTCCGCGAGCAACCGAGCCCGCTGGTCCTGCTGCCCGTGGTTCTCGCCCCGTGACCCGGCGCGAGGCGATCTTGAGCGCGATCGGGATCTTCGTCGTCGCGCTGCTGGCTCGCACCTATTTCGCCGCCCAGATCGTGTTCCCCAAGCCGGAGGACACCGCGTATTACGTGGGCGTGGCGCGGAACCTTCTCGAGGGACGTGGGCTCGTGAGCGACGCCCTGTGGAGCTACCAGACGCCGCCCCTCATCTTCCCGAAGCCGGCCTTCGAGGTGTGGCTTCCGCTGCCCACGTTCCTCGCGGCCATCCCGATGGCGATCTTCGGTCATACGTTCGCCGCGGCCCAGGTGTCCAGCGTCCTCGTCGGCGCCCTGGTCCCGGTGCTCGCCTGGCGATTGGCGCTCGATGTCGCGGAGGAACGCCGCTTGGGCGCCACGCGGGCACGCTGGGTCGGCCTCGGTGCCGGGTTGACGACGGCCGTCTATCTGCCGTTGCTCCTCAACTCCGCGTTGCCGGACTCGACGATGCCGTTCACGGTCATCGTCCTTGGTGCGGGCCTGCTCATGACGCGGCTCGTTCGCGAACCACGCGCTGCCAAGCTGACGGATCCGCGCCTGTTGGTCCTCGGCGCCCTACTGGGGCTCGGGGCGATCACCCGAAACGAAACGGTCTGGCTGGCGCTCATCTGGACCGTGATGGCCTGGTCATCCGCACACGAGTCGGTCACGCTTCGCTTGCGGCTGATCGGCGTCGTGGCCGTCGTGGCCGCCGCCCTGTTCGCCCCGTGGGCCTACCGAAACCTCATCGAGCTCGGTACCCCACTGCCCGGTCAGGCCATCACGAACGCCCTGTACCTGTCCGGTTTCGACATCTTCGCCTGGAACGATCCACCGACCCTCGCACGGCACCTGGCGATCGGTCCGGCCGCACTCATCGAGCTTCGGCTGATCGGGCTCACGCACAACCTGGTGAACGTGCTGATCCTGCTCGGGATCCCGGTGTCAGTGATCGGCTTGTTGGCCCTGCCCTGGCACGGCCGCGGACACGCTCTACGGCCGCTGCTCGCGATCAGCCTGATCATGTTCTTCGTCACGAGTCTCCTGTTTCCGGCGGCGACCCAGTGGGGAACGTTCCTTCACGCCGCTGGTCCTGTCCACGTCCTGGTCGTGATCACGGCGGTGCTCCTGCTGGATTCCGGTATCGCCAGACTGGGGACGCGCCTCCATTGGACCCGACCCATCGCATGGCTTGGGACGGCTCTCGGCGTTGGAAGCTCACTCCTGTTCTCGGCAGCACTGTTGCCCACGTTCGGGACCGGTTCGATCATGACCGCGGCCCTGTACGACGAACTCGGGAGGCGGATGGCCGCGATCGACCGGCCGCTGGATGCATCCGCCGGACCGGTGATGGGCAACTTCCCGGTCTGGCTCGCCGAGACCCAACGTATCAGGTCACTTGCCTTGCCGAACGAGCCGCCACTGGATGTGCTCGACCTGGTCGAGAACTTCCCGGGCACCCGCTATCTCATCCTTACCGACCCCCAGGGCACGCACTGGCCGGACGACCTCGAAGCCGGCCTGCCCGGCAGCGAATGCTTCAGCCCGGTCGACCTCGGTCCATACCTGGGCGCCGGCAACGACCCTCTGGCGAACACGACCGTGTACGAGATCGACTGCCCGTGAGCGAGCCCTATACTCCCGAATCGATGGAGGCTGCACGCGCCGATCCCGACGCTCCCGCCAGTCGCTTCGATAGCCTTCAGGCGGAGGCCAGCGCGGCGGTCGGATCAAGCGCGACCGCGCTGCGCGAAATCCGGGAACGCTATCGCGAGGCCTACGCCGAGGCGCTCACCAACTGGCAGGATCTGCGCGCCAAGCTCGACGCATCGGACCGTGGGCAGCACGACCCCCGCCCAGGCCGGCGCACGCTGGCATTGCGCGACGAGGTGGAGGCACTCGGCGAGCGTCTCGATGCCTATCGCTCGATGCTGGCGAGGCTCGAACTCGCCGAGCGCACCCTGGCACGAACGTCGCATTACCTGGAAGATGGCGACGATTCGCTCGCCGCCGACGGCGAGGCATCTGCCGCCGACGAGGCTGTGGCGATGCGGATCGTGGAGGCCCAGGAGGCAGAACGGTCGCGACTCGCCCAGGAGATCCACGACGGACCGGCCCAGGCGCTGACCAACGCGATCTTCCAGGCCGAATACGTCGAGCGGCTCGGCGATGCCGATCCGATGGCGATGCTGCCGGAGCTGCGGGATCTGCGCGATCTGCTCCGTCGGGAGCTGAACCACGTCCGCAGCTTCATCAGCCAGCTGCGACCCCCATTCCTCGACGAACTTGGCCTGAACGGGGCGATCCGCGAGGCCGCCGAGCACCTGCGAACCCCCGCCGGCGTCACGGTCACCACGAACCTGACCGCGCCGACGGACGATCTCGACGACCGACAGCAGACAGTCGCCCTGCGGATCGTGCAGGAAGCCCTGCAGAATGCGCGGAAGCACGCCGTGGCCGCGATCGTGGTCGTGGCCACGGAGCGGCTGGGTGAACATTGGATCGTCGAGATCCGCGACGATGGTCGTGGTTTCGATACCGGTGCCGCCGTCGCGCGTGGCCGTCGGAACTTCGGTTTACGATTCATGCGGGAGCGAGCCGACGCGATCGGCGCCCGTTTCGATGTGCGGTCCCGACCAGACGGCGGTACCGTGGTCCGACTCGCGATCCCACTGAACGACACGACAGGCATGAAGGAGGACGGATGAGCGCGATGGAATACGGCGGGTCCGAACGTCGGCGGGGCGGTCCCGACCGACGCAATCCTGAGGAGATCTCGCGGATCCTGATCGTCGACCACCATGCACTGTTTCGGGCAGGTGTCGCTGGCATCCTCATGCGTGAGCCGGACTTCGAGATCGTCGGCGAGGCGGACGACTCACGCAGCGCGATGGATCGCGCGCTCGAGACCTCGCCGGACATCATCCTGATGGATCTTTCGCTGCCGTCTCCCGGCGGCATCGAGACCACGCAGCGGATCAAGCGCGAACTGCCCTCGTGCGGGATCATCGTGCTCGCGGTCAACGAGGACGAGGACGCGCTGTTCGACGCGATCAAGGCCGGCGCCGCGGCATTCATCCTCAAGGACGTGGGTCCGGATGACCTGGTCACGATCATCCGGCGGGTGGCGGACGGCGAGTTCCTCATCAACGACAAGGTCTTTGCGAAACCTGCCGTCGCCTCGCGGGTGCTCAAGGAGTTTCGCGAGCTCGCTGTGTACGGCCAGGAGGCCGCGCCGATCTTCGCCCCATTGTCACCACGCGAGGTCGAGATCCTGGACAACATCGCCCAGGGCATGACCAACAAGCAGGTCGCCTATGCGTTGTCGATCAGCGAGCAGACCGTCAAGAACCATATGAGCTCGATCCTGCGCAAGCTGTCGGTCAACGACCGGACTCAGGCCGTGGTCTATGCCATGCGCCAGGGTTGGATCCGGATGCCCGAGGATTGATGGCGGATCTGGGCAGCCGACTCGCGGACGACCTGCTGACGCTCGATCGCGAGCTGACGGAGATCGATCTGATGATCACGCAGGCCAGGGCGGAAGCCGCTCGGCACGAGGGCCGTCGAGCCGCCTCGGCGGACAAGATCGCAGCCGCGCCCGCCGACGGTGACGCCAAGGAACGTCTGGACCAGACGACGAGTCTCGTCACCCTGACCCGGCGCGCCGCCCTCATGGACTCGCAGGTCGACGTCCTGGAGGGCAAGCGTCGCGCCCTGGCGCGCTATCGGGACGCCGTCGCGGACTACATCGGCGCGTTTGATGGCACGGCGGTAGGTGGTGTCGCCCTGGCCGTGTCGGCCCCCAGTGCGGATGCCGAACCGTCCTCGTCACCGGCGGTTTCGCGCCTCGTACTGGGCGCACAGGAGGACCTCCGTCGTGAGATCGCCCGAGCGATGCACGACGGACCGGCCCAGAGCCTCACGAACATCGTGCTCCAGGCCCAGATCGTGGAACAGGTCCTGGCTCGTGATCCGGCCTCCGCGTCGAGCGAGGTACGCCAGCTCGTCTCGATGGTCCAGCACACGCTGGACGCCACGAAATCGTTCATCTTCGACGTCCGCCCGATGGTCCTCGACGATCTGGGGCTCGTTCCGACGCTCCGGCGCGCGACGCGCGATCGCGGGCGAGCTGCCGGCATCCCGGTCGAGTTCGATTCGCTCGGTCCGGACCGGCGGCTTCCGATGGACCTCGAGAGCGGCCTGTTCCGGATCCTGGACGAGGCGCTGGCCGCGTATCTCGCGGCGCGTCCGGATCGGGTCACGCTGCGGCTCGACTGGGGCGACCAGCTCGAGGCGCACGTCGCGGCGACGCGAGCCGTCGTCGATCCAGTTCGAACGTCCGGTGTCGAGATCCCGACCGAGGATGCCGGCAAGGACCTGCCGCCGGCGCTCGCTTCGATGCTCGATGACCGACGGGCCGACGAGCGTGATGCCGTTCAGGCGGCGGTCCTCGAATCGATCGTCGAGCTCCCGCCAAAGGTCTGGCGCGAGATCCAGGACCGGGCCGCGTCGATCGGTGCCAGCGCGGAGCTGGTGGGCGAGCGACACGAGCTTCGGCTCGTCACGGATATCGCCGCGGTCGAGCCCGCCACCGAACGCTGAGCGACGCGATGCGTGCGATCGGTGGCGCCATGGCCGGCCAGGGTCTCGTGGAGTACGGGCTTGTGCTCGCACTCACATCCGTTTTGACCCTGTTGTGGTTGATCGTCTTTGGCGGCGCGATCTCCGACGCGTTGACCGTCATCGGCCGCGCGATCGACGAGGCGACCGGCGGTTGAGCGGCGCCGGTGCGGCCATGCACTGGACCGGTACCATCGTCTCAGTGGCGCAACTTGTGGCGGCTACGTATATTGGCGCAGCCCTCATCTGGGGGTGAGTACTCATCCAGGAGGCCATGCACATGGCAGTGTTCACCAACCTCTATCTGCGCGTGCAGGAGATCATCCAGCGCGACGAGGAAGGCCAGGGCCTCGCGGAATACGCGCTGATCCTCGCCCTCATCGCGATCATCGCGATCATCGCCCTCATCTTCCTGGGTAGCCGGATCAGCGGCGCCCTCAGCACCGTCGGAAACTCGATCTAGCGGATCGAGATCTGCCCTAGTCTTGATCGAACCGCCGGAGCGATCCGGCGGTTCGATGGTTTCCGCTGTCAACGCTTACATCGACCGCCCTATTGACAGGGCGCGCGCCGACCCGTAGGTTGGCGGTCGCCTCCGGACCGCCGGAGAGTTCTGAAGAAAGGAGGTACTGCTCACATGACTTCACTTTATATCCGGTTCATGGAACTCATCCAGCGCGACGAGGAAGGCCAGGGACTCGCGGAGTACGCGCTGATCCTCGCCCTCATCGCGATCATCGCGATCATCGCCCTCATCTTCCTGGGTACCCGCATCAGCGGCGCCCTCAGCACCGTCGGAAACTCGATCTAACTGACGCGCCTGAAGACCGCCTCGCCTCGTGGCGGGGCGGTCTTTATTCAATGTGGTGCTCCCGGCCACGGGCCTTCCGTCCTATTGACATGACTCCGGCTCGGATTACCGTGGGGGTAGTTTTCGAGGAAAGGAGGTGAACCAACGTGATCTCACGAATCGCCCTGCTCCTGGATCGAGATCCAGAAGCAGGTCAAGGACTCGCAGAATATGCACTCATTCTCGCCCTCATCGCCATCGTCGCCATCATCTCCCTTATCTATCTCGGCAGCCAGATCAGCGACAAGCTGAGCGTCGTCGGCAGCGCCATCTGACCGCCAGCCAACTCCAGGTAGCTTGTTCCCGGCAGCAGGCCCGTCGGACTCCGGTCCGACGGGCGTTTTCGTTGTCGTCGCGCGGGTGCCGGCGAGTGAGCGCGGATCGGCAACCTTGCACGCAACCTTGCGGCACGCGCGGATTCCTGCAGTTTCCTACCTACAGGGTCCTAGCCCATTGGTATAGTCGCGCCGGATTCAGGCGGTGCTACAGTGGTGCCACCTGTCACACCAATCCGCCGGGAGAGACAACTTGAAGCGCTCAAATCGACTGGTCCTGCTCGTCGGGGTCTTCCTCGCGATCGTCGCGTTCGTCGGCATCCTGCTGCTCATGCAGGGCGGCTCCGGAACGTCACCGGCGAACACGCCGCCGACCGACGCGCCAACCGTGATCGCGACGGCGGACATCCCGCTCGGCACCCGCATCACCGCCGATCAGGTCACCGTCAAGGTGATCCCGCTCGTCGGCCGCGATACGGACGCCTTTGGCGACGTGTCGCAGGTCGTCGGCAAGATCGCGCGCCAGCCGGTCGTCACGGGGGCCGCGATCACGCTACGGACCCTTACCGGTGGCCGCGAGGGCCAGGTCCAGGACATCAGCTGTCCGCCCACGAAGCGCTGCCTGTCCGTCCAGGTCGACCAGGTCACTGGCGTCGGCACCCTCATCAGGACGGGCGACTACGTGGATATGGTCGTCGGCTTCCAGGGTGACAAGTTCCCGGTCATCACGATCAACCCGGTGGACGACTCGTTCACCGTCGTGGCCGGCCTCAACAGCACCAGCGTCAAGGCGCTGATCCAGGGCCTCCAGGTCATGGGGACCCTCCTCCCCCCGCCCCCGCAGCAGGCCGAAGGGGCACCCGCCGGTGAAACCGGCACCGCGCTGACCGGTCAGCAGCAGATCGTCATCCTGTCCGCAGATATCCAGCAGGCCGAGATCATCAAGTTCGCGCAGCTGGACGGCTCCATGTCGCTCGTCCTGCGCTCGCCTGAGGACTTCATCGATCCGGCGACCGGCCAGCCGTTCCCCAACGGCCCGGTCCCGGATGCCACGACCGGCATCATCCTGAAGATCCTGGTGGACATCTACGGCGTGCTTCCTCCGGAACTGGTGGAGACCATCCTGCCCGCGCCGGGGCCATAGACCTGATCGCGCACTCGTCCGGCTGGTCGCGGAGGACCACCCAGCACCAGGCGTCACGGGCGCGATGGACCACGCGGGTCCCGCGCCCGTCGACGTCAGGGGACGCAGCGACACCCATCCACAACCCTGACCAACAAGCATCACAGGAACGAGAGCCAGGCTGATTTCGATGGCTGACAAGATCCGCGTCCTGATCGTCGACGACATCCCGGAGACCCGCGACCACCTCACGAAGCTGCTTGGCTTCGAGGGTGACATCGACGTGGTCGGATCCGCGGCGTCCGGCGCCGAGGCGATCACCCTGGCGACGTCCATGAATCCGGACGTGGTCCTGATGGACATCAACATGCCGGGCATGGACGGGATCGCCGCCACGGAGCTCCTGTCCAGCACCCTGCCGATGACGTCCGTCGTGATGATGTCCGTTCAGGGCGAGGCGGACTACCTGCGCCGATCCATGCTGGCCGGCGCTCGCGAGTTCCTGGTCAAGCCGTTCAGCAGCGACGAACTGACCGCATCCATCCGCCAGGTCTACAGCCGCGATCGGGACAAGCAGAGCCGGTTCCCGGCTGCCGCTCCAGCCACGGCGCCGACCGGTGGCGGCAGCACCAACGCCGACGGTGAGCGCACGGAACCCGGCCGGGTCGTCGCCCTGTTCAGCCCCAAGGGGGGTGTGGGACGCACCACGGTCGCGGTCAACATGGCCGTTGCGGCGGCCACCGAGCTTGGGCAGAAGGTCGTCCTGGTGGACGGCTCATTCCAGTTCGGCGACGTGGGTGTGCTGCTCAACCTGAATCCCAAGAACAAGTCGATCGCGGACCTCGTACCGGAACTGGAGCAGGCGGGACATGAGGTCGAGTCGATCGACACGTTCGTCATCAATCACTCCGCAGGGATCCGGGTCCTGCTGGCCCCACCGTCGCCGGAGATGGCCGAGCTCATCACGCCGGCCGGGATCCGGCGCGTCATCGAGACGCTGCGCAAGACCCACGATCTCGTGGTCGTCGACTGCACCGCCTTCTTCAACGACACGACCCTGGCCATCCTGGACGCGGCGGACATCATCCTGACGATGCTGAGCCTGGAGATCACGAGCATCAAGAATATGCGCCTCTTCCTGGAGGTGGCGGACCAGCTCGGCTACGAGGAGGGCAAGGTCCGACTCGTCCTCAACCGCGCCGATTCGGCGCTCGGGATCCGGGTGGCGGACGTCGAGCAATCGATCGGGCGGAAGGTGGACGAGACGATAGTCAGCGACGGCCGGAGCGTTGTCTACGCGCTCAACCGTGGCGTACCGTTCTTTCTCAGCAATCGGGAAGCCCAGGTCTCGCAGGACATCCTGCGCCTGGCCAAGTCGGTCACGGGCGAGCGGTCGCCTGTCGCGACCGGCGCGGACACGCGCAAGCCCGCTCAGAAGAAATCGTTGTTCGCATGGCGCTGAACGTGCCGACCCACGCGTATCACAGTCGGCCCATGGGGCGAAAGGGGTTTGGATCATGTCCCTGCTGAAGCGGATCGAGAGTGCCCGTCCGGGTGCTCCCGGCGAAACACCGGCGGGTGGCGCACCGGGCGCCAACGTGCCGGCACCGGCCGGTGGACCGCCGACGATGCCGTCCGCGCCGCGACTGCAGTCGCAGACGCCGGTCCGGGAATCGTTCCGCGACGTCAAGTTCCGGATCCAGAACCGGGTCATCCAGGACCTGGACCCCAAGCTCGACCTCTCCAACCAGGTCGAGGTCCGTCGCCAGATCGAGGACATCTTCGGCAAGGTCATCGACGAGGAAGGCCTCGCCCTGACTCGCGCCGAGCGAGTCCGGATGCTCGAGCAGATCACGGACGAGATCATCGGGCTCGGTCCGCTGGAGCCGCTGCTGCGCGACGAGTCGATCACGGAGATCATGGTCAACGGCCCTCGTCAGGTCTACATCGAGCGCTCCGGCAAGCTGGAACTGACCAATGTGGTGTTCCAGAACGACGACCACGTCATGCGCATCATCGACCGCATCATCGCCCCGATCGGTCGCCGCGTCGACGAGTCGTCGCCCATGGTCGACGCGCGCCTGACGGACGGATCTCGTGTCAACGCCATCATCCCTCCGCTGTCATTGGTTGGTCCGGTCGTCACCATCCGGAAGTTCTCCGCCTCACCCTTCACGGTGGACGACCTCATCCGTTTCGGCACCGCGACCGCAGACATGTTCGACTTCCTTCGTGCATGTGTGGAGGCTCGCCTGAACATCTTCGTATCCGGCGGCACCGGCTCCGGCAAGACCACGACGCTCAACGTGCTGTCGTCGTTCATCCCGAACGACGAGCGGATCGTGACGATCGAGGACGCCGCCGAGCTCCAGCTCCGGCAGGAACACGTCGTCACGCTCGAATCGCGTCCGCCCAACATCGAGGGCAAGGGCGCCATCCCGATCCGGGAGCTCGTGCGCAACGCGCTGCGGATGCGACCCGACCGGATCATCGTCGGGGAATGCCGATCCGGTGAAGCTCTGGACATGCTCCAGGCCATGAACACCGGGCACGACGG
>JANOIS010000228.1:0-19183 GCA_031407755.1 Chloroflexota bacterium
CGCTGCGGCCGTCGAGCGCCGCGCTGCGGCCGTCGAGCGCCGCGCTGCGGCCGTCGAGCGCCTCGATCCGCCGGTTCAAGCGGTCCTCGGTGACGATGACGTGGGCGTGGTGGATGAGCCGGCCGACCGAAGCGGTGGCGACGGAATCGGCCGGGAGCGCTCCCCGGACGCCCTTCACCGACCGCGGCTTCGGGAGCGTCTCGGCGCTCGCTAACGTCGCCGGTCCACTCGACTCGATCCTCGCGGCGTGAGCCCAGTCTCTATTCCACCAGGGAATCACTGACGGCGGTCCCGTCCAGATCTCGTGACCGCGGCCGTCCAGTTCCTGATGGCCCTTGACACGCGGGCAGGTTGAGTGGCCGCCTCTGTCCAGATTCCCATGTCCGCTGGCTGCTCAGAAATGGCTTGACTCCGGCCCTCTGACGGCCCACAATGCCCTGAAGTGGCCCAAAGTGGTGAAAAGTGGGGAACCAGCGGTTCGGCCACCGAACAACTGACCCAGACCAAAAAGGAGCCCCCCAAGGGTGTTCACCGGCGAGTACCGGCACTCGGTGGACGACAAGGGACGGATCGCCGTCCCTGCGAAGTTCCGCGTCCAGCTGGGCGCCGGAGCCGTCGTCTCACGCTGGCTGGACGACTGCCTGGCCATCCACACCGAACAGGGTTGGGCGGCTCTCGCGGCCAGGGTCGCGGCATTGCCTGTCACGGATCAGGCCGCCAGGCGCTTCCAGCGCCATATCTTCGCCGGCGCGGCGGAGGTCGAACTCGATCGACAGGGACGAATCCTCGTCCCGGCTTTCCTGCGCGGCGAGATCAGCCTTGAGAGCGAGGCGGTCGTCGTCGGCTCACGAGATCACGCGGAGATCTGGGTCCCGGCCACGTGGGACACGTACGGCCAGGCCCTCGATGACCCGCAGGAGCTGGCCAAGGCCTTCGAGGGCCTGGGGATCTAGCTCCCGACCATATGCGCTTTCAGGATCCGCTCGGGATCCGATCGTTGAACGGTGGAGGAACAGATGGAGGCAGGGCACATTCCGGTGCTGGCGGAGGAGGTCATTTCGATGCTCCAGCTCGCCCCGGGCTGCCTCCAGATCGATGCCACCCTCGGCGGCGGTGGGCACACCGAGCGGATCCTGGAGGCGACCAGCCCCGATGGTCGCCTCCTCGGTCTCGATGCGGACGCGACAGCCGTCGCCAGAGTCGAGCAGCGTCTTCGTCCTCGATTCGGCGATCGTCTCGTCCTCCGCCAGTCGAACTTCAGGGATCTCGCCGAAGTCGCGACGGCAGCCGGATTCGGAGCCGTCGATGGCGCGCTGTTCGATCTCGGCCTATCCAGCTACCAGCTCGCGGACACCACCCGAGGGTTCGGATTCCGCGCCGGCGGCCCGCTCGACATGCGTTTCGACACGAGCCGTGGCAGGCCGGCCGCCGACCTGCTCGCGACGCTGGACGCCGCGGACCTCGCCGCGCTGTTCGGCCGTTACGGGGAGGAGCCGAAGGCCGGCCGGATCGCGCGCGCCATCGTCGAGACCCGGGGATCGGCGCCGATCGAAACGGCCGAGGACCTCGCCGCCCTCATCGAACGCATCCTGCCGCCCAACCCGCGCCAGCCGCGCCGGACCCATCCCGCGACGCGCGTGTTCCAGGCACTCCGCATCGCGGTCAACGAAGAACTCGATGCCCTCCGAGCGGGCCTGACCGCTGCGCTCGATCTGCTGCGCCCTGGCGGTCGCCTCGTGGTCCTCAGCTACCACTCCCTGGAAGACCGCATCGTCAAGCGCTTCTTCGCCGCCGAGCGACGGGGTTGCGTGTGTCCCCCCGAGTACCCGGTCTGCATCTGTGGCCGGAACCCCCGCATCCGTCTCGTGACGCGACCGTCGCTGACCCCGTCAGCGACCGAGATCGAGGCCAATCCGCGCGCCCGGAGCGCCCGCCTGCGGGCCGCCGAGCGCCTCGCCGCCTGAATCGCCCAAGCCGATCGATCTGGAAGGAGGAGCGTCCCACATGAGCAAGCGACACCAGTCGAGCCGCCGCAAGACGTACGGCCGCCGCCAGCACGAGGTCCGCGAACGCCAGGACCGGACGCACCATATCGACACCGCGGGTTTCGAGCTTGACGAGTGGGGATCGTCCGCCCCGTCGGATCCGTTGACCTTCCTCGATCCGCGGGCGCCGCGTTTCCGCTTCGCACTCGGCGACTGAGGGCATGGCCGTCTACGAGGGCGCCCGCCCGCGCATCATCGATCTCCCGCGTCGACCACGAGCGGCCGCGGCACCGGCCGAGGTGCTGCCGCGTCGTCGGGCGCGCACGGCCGTCCGCGCTCGACGCGGAACGAGTCGAACCGCACTCATCCTCGGCGCGATCGTGGTCGCGTTCATGCTCGCGTTCTTTTCGCTCGCTCAGGAGGTCCGGGTGTCGGCCACGACCTATGACATCGGGAGGCTTCAGGTGGACTCGGAACGCCTCGAGGCGAGCCGTCAGGACCTGACCTCCGACCTGAGTCGACTCGGGCGCGAGCCGGCCGTCCGCAAGATGGCGCTTGATGCCGGTCTCGGGCAGCTGCGCGAACCCATCGTCATCCCGCCGCGTTGATCGACTGAGCCAGACGCGATGCTTGGTCGCACCGATTCCCGTCGCCGCCTCCTGTTCCTCATGGCGGTCTTCGCCGTGGGTTCGATGGCGCTCATCGCCCGATCGGCCTACTGGCAGGTCCTGCGCGGCGAGGAACTCACGGCCAAGGCCGTGGCCCAGACCTCGATCCGCATCGAGGTTCCGAGTCGTCGCGGCGATATCTACGATCGGACGGGCACCGTCCTGCTGGCCACGACCGTCGGCCGGGACCGGCTGGTCGCCGCCGCCGACCAGTTCACCCCGACCAGTCTGGAGCGGACGGCGACCGCACTGGTCAAGCTCCTTGACCTCGATGAGGCCGCGACGACGGCCCTGCGCGAACGGCTGGAGAGCCGCAAGCCATATGTGGTCCTCGCGCGCGGCCTCAAGCCGGAACTCGCGGAGCGCATCCGAATCGCATCGCGGGCCGGCCAGCTCAACCACATCGGGCTGGAGGCGGAGCCGGAGCGGGTCTATCCGCAGGCGGGCGGTGGACCGGATTCGAGCCTCGCGGCGCACCTCCTCGGCTTTGTCAACCGCGAGAGTGCCGGCCAGTACGGCATCGAGCAGCACTACCAGGACGCCTTGGCCGGGTCGCCCCGGATCCTGCTCGCCCAGCGCGATGTCAACGGCCGGTCGATGCCCGAGACCGCGGTAGTCCAGGAGCCGGGCGAGGTCGGCGAGGATCTTCGCCTCACGATCGATGCGAGCCTGCAGCTGGCCCTCGAGCAGGAACTGCTCCACGCCTGGATCGCCGACGAGGCGAAGAGCGTGTCTGGCGTGATCATGGATCCCTATACCGGCGAGGTCTACGCGGAGGCCACGTACCCCTCGTACGATGCCAACGACTATCGCGCGGTCGCGGCGACGGACCCCGGGCGGTTCATCGACCCGGTCGTCTCCAACGTCTACGAGCCGGGCTCGGTGTTCAAGATGATGACGGCGACGACCGCCCTCGAGGCGGGCACGGTCAAGCGCACGACCCGGATCAAGGATGCCGGCACGCTCAGGCTCGATGGTGGGCGCACCAAGATCGATAACGCCGATCGCAAGAGCAAGGGCTGGCTTTCGTTCGAGGACGGCATCGCCTACTCGCGCAACGTCATCGCCGCGAAGGTCGCGCTTGGCCTCGCCGACTCGACCGACAAGGCCGCCGCGATGCTGTACGCGACGTGGAAGAAGCTCGGGTACGGGGAGCTGACCGGCATCGATGTCGCCGGCGAAACCTCCGGCCGCAACTACGTCCGCGACCCGGCGATCACGCCGTGGCGCGAGATCGACCTGGCCAACGCCTCGTTCGGGCAGGGCGTGGCGGTCACACCGATCCAGCTGGCAACGGCGTTCGCCGCGCTGCTCAATGGGGGCATGCTGATCCAGCCGCACGTCGTCCAGGCCGTTGGACCGCGCGATGTCGAGGTCGCGCTGGGTGCTCGCGTCGTGGAGCCGAAGGTCGCGCGCGATCTGGTCCGGGTCATGGACAACGTCATCGATGAGGTCCCGTTCTACCGCGACCGCACCCAGGTCCCCGGGTTTTACGTCGGGGGCAAGACGGGTACGGCCCAGATCTGGGATGCGGCCAAAGGCAACTGGAAGGTCAACCTGTTCAACTACACCTTCGTCGGCTATATCGC
Source organism: Chloroflexota bacterium (assembly GCA_031407755.1). Classification (GTDB taxonomy): domain Bacteria; phylum Chloroflexota; class Limnocylindria; order Limnocylindrales; family CSP1-4; genus SPCO01. The sequence goes on from JANOIS010000228.1 coordinate 4,243, forward strand.
ACGCGAAACCGGTGCCCCAGACCTCGTTGTCGCGGTGCGTATCGAGGAGGGCACGCCGACGGTGGCCCGGGTCGGCCAGCTCGAGATGCCGGTCATGTCGTTCGAGCTGTTTCGGCGGATCGCCACGAACGCGATCAATACCCCGGATCTGCTGGCGGCGCGTCCGGCCCGCGCCACCGATCGCGCCGCGGAGAATGCCGCCGGCGCCGATCCGGCCGCCGACCCCGCTGCCGACCGGTGACCGGACGCCATGCGACACTGGCCGACGTGACCGACGTCGAACCATCGACTCCGGCGCCGTCCGCCGGTATCGTGCCGAGCCTCACCGCATCCGACCTGGTCCAGCTGACCGGCGGTCGGCTGCTCGCTCGTTCCTCCCGGCAGATCCGCGGGGCGGCCGTCGATTCGCGGCTGGTCGAGCCTGAACAGGTGTTCGTCGCGCTTCCCGGTGAGCGGACGGACGGCCACGACCATCTGTCGGAGGCGATCAGCCGGGGAGCGGCCGCCGTCATCGTCACCCGGCCCGTGGTCGAACCTGCCGACCTCGGCAACGTCACGGTCGTCCGGGTTGCCGATGCGGGGGCCGCCCTCGGTGCGCTGGCCGCCGGCTGGCGTCGCCGGTTCGACCCGCTCGTGGTCGGCATCACCGGCAGCATCGCCAAGACCTCGACCAAGGAAGCCGTCGCGACCGTACTCAGCGCCACCCGCCGGACCCTTCGGACCGAGGGCAACCAGAACAACGAGATCGGCCTGCCGCTGACCCTGCTCCGGCTGGGCCTCGAGCACCAGGCCGCGGTGCTCGAGATGGGGATGTACGTCGGCGGCGAGATCGCCGAGCTAGCCGCCATGGCACGGCCGTCCATCGGTGTCGTCACCGCCGTCCAGGCCGTCCACCTGTCGCGGATCGGCTCGCTCGAGGCGATCGAGGCGGCCAAGGGCGAGTTGCTGGAGGCCCTCCCCGCCAGTGGCACGGCGATCCTCAACGAGGACGATCCGATCGTGCGCCGGATGGATCGGCGGACGGTGGCCGCGGTGCTGCGCTACGGCTTTGCGCCAAGCGCCGATGTGGCCGCGGACGAGGTCGTGAGCCACGGTCTGGACGGGATGCGGTTCCGGTTGCGCGCTCCGGCCGGTGAGCGGACCGTGACCATCCCGGGGCTCGGCCGGCTGTCCGTGCACAACGCCCTGGCTGCGTCCGCGGTCGGGTTGGCGGCCGGCGAGTCGCTCGACGTGATCGTGGCCGCCCTCGCCCGCGGCTGGGGTGCCGAGCACCGGGTGGAGCTGGTTCGGCTGAACGGCGCGACGCTCATCGACGACAGCTACAACGCCTCGCCGGGCTCAGTGACGGCGGCGCTCGACCTGCTGGCCGGGCTGCCGGGTCGCCGGGTGGCGGTCCTCGGCCAGATGCTCGAACTGGGCGAGGCACACGAGGCAGGACACGCGCTGGTCGGCGCGCTTGCCGGTCGGACGGCGGAGTTGCTCATCGTCGTTGGGGCGGGCGCCGGCGGGATCGCCGAGAGCGCGCGAGCCGCGGGCCTCGACCCTTCCCGGATCCACCACGTCGCCGACGCGGACGATGCGCTTGAGGCGCTGCGCCCACGGCTGCGCGACGGGGATGTCGTGCTGGTCAAGGGGTCGCGGGGGATCGGCCTGGACCGGCTCGTGGATCGGCTTCGATCCGAATCCGGCGAGGACGCGCGCTGATGCCGCCGGTCGAACTCATCCAGGGCCTGCTCCTGGCGTTCGCCCTGGTCGTGATCCTCATGCCGCCCTACATCCGGCTGCTCCAGGCCGCCGGCTTCGGGAAGCGTATCCGTCAGGAAGGCCCGGAGAGCCATTACGTCAAGGAAGGCACACCGACGATGGGTGGTCTGCTCATCGTCGTGGTCGTGCTCGCCATCTACCTGTTCCTGCGTCCACCGGACGCCGCGACGTTCGCCCCACTCGCGGCCCTTGCCGGCGTCGGTGCGCTGGGAGCCTTCGATGACTATCTGAATGCCAGGACCGGGGAGGGGATCCGCGCCCGCCAGAAGCTCATCTGGCTGACGGTCGTCGCGTTCGTGGCGGCATGGCAGATCCAGGACACCTACGACATCACCGCCATCGCGGTCCCGTTCGTTGGCCCGGTGAGCGTGGATCCGGGGCTGTATGTCGGGTTCGCGGCATTCGCGATCGTGGCCGCGGCGAACGGCGTGAACCTGACTGACGGCCTTGACGGCCTGTCCGGCGGCACACTGGCGATCGCCTTCGTCGCGTTCATGCTCATCGCGTTGCTCAACCAGCCGACCCAGACCAACCTCGCGCTGCTGTGCGCCCTGATCATCGGGGCGTTGCTGGGGTTTCTATGGTTCAACGTCCACCCGGCCCAGATCTTCATCGGCGACTCGGGGGCGTTGTCCCTGGGTGCCACCCTGGCGGTCACCGCGTTGATCACCGGCCAGATCCTCGTGCTTCCACTGATCGGCATCATCTTTGTGCTCGAGACGGGCTCGGTCATCCTCCAGGTCGCGTACTTCAAGGCGACCGGTGGGCGGCGCCTCCTGCGGATGAGTCCCCTCCACCACCATTTCGAGCTGGGCGGCTGGGACGAGGAGAAGATCACCATCCGGTTCTGGATCGTGGGGATCCTGGCCGCCCTGCTGGGTGTGACGCTGTTTCTCGCGTCCCTGGATCGGTCGCCGTGAGGGTCGCGATGACGACCACCCCCCTGATCGATCCCGAGCGCCTGACGATGGCGGACATCCGCGCCGGGGCCTTGCGCGACCGACCGATCACGGTCCTCGGCTTCGCCCGGAGCGGCATCGCCCTGGCTCGGTTCCTGGCCGATAGCGGAGCGGCCGTGACGATCTACGACGGCCGACCGGCCGAAGCGCTCGTCGATGCCATCACGGCGCTGGAGGGACGGTCGGTGGCACTGGCCCTCGGGCCGGACGTGGATCCCAGGACGGTCCTGAGCGGAGCGGCACTGGTCACGACGTCGCCATCGATCAATCCGGACTACCCGACGACGGAGCCGCGGCTGCGGGCGGCCCTGGCGGCGCTTGTCGCGGCGCGGGCGGGTGGCGACCGCTCCGTACCCGCCCTGGTCTCGGAGCCGGACCTGTTCCTGCGCCTGTGCGTGGCCCCCACGATCGGGGTGACCGGCACCAAGGGCAAGACCACGACCTCGTCGCTGGCGGCCGCGATCCTGGCCGCGGACCCGGCGCATCCGGCCGTCCTGGGCGGCAACATCGGCGTGCCACTCGTGGAGCGGCTGCCGGACCTGACCCCGGACCACCGGGTGGTCTACGAGTTGTCCGAGCTGCAGTTGCCGACGCTGTCACGGGGCACCACCGTGGCGGTCTACACCAACGTGACGTCCGACCATCTGGACCGCCATGGGTCGGTCGAGGCGTACCGGGCGGTCAAGCGTCGCCTGGCCGAACTCGTGGAGGCGGATGGCGCACTCGTGCTCAACGCGGAGGATCCGATCGTTGCCGCGTACGCCGACGGGGCGACCGTGCCGGTCGTTCACTACCGGCGTGAGCGGCCCCTGCCGGGCGGTCTGGGCTTGGTCGATGGCTGGATCGTCGCGGCGGACGTGGCCCGCCTGGCAAAGGCCGGTGGTGGGGTCGCGGCCACCGGACTCGGTGGGCGGATCATGCCAGTCGGGGAGCTGGCGGTGCCCGGCGCGCACAACATCAGCAATGCCCTGGCGGCGGTGGCCGTCGGGCTCCTGTTCGGGATCGAGCCGGCCTCCATCCGCGCCGCCGCCGGCGCGTTCACCGGCGTCGAGCATCGGCTCGAGACGGTCGCCGTCATCGATGGCGTTCGCTTTGTCAACGACTCGCAGGGGACGCAACCGGATGCGGTCATCGCGGCGCTCCTGTCGTTCGAAGCGCCGTTGGTCCTGATCGCCGGCGGCCGGGACAAGGGCGTGGACCTCGATGCGCTCGCTCCGGTCGTGGCGGAGCGCGCGGCCGCGGCGGTCGTCATCGGCGAGAGTGGCCCGGATCTCGAGCGGCGGTTCCGATCGGCGGGTCTGGCCACGGTGGAACGTGCCATGTCCATGGACGACGCCGTCGCCCGGGCCGATGCCCTCGCGCGCGCAGCCCTGGGAGCCCCCACGGGCGCGACCCGCGGTCCGGCGACCGTGCTGCTCAGCCCGGCCGCGGCGAGTTTCGACATGTTCACCGACTACGCCGCCCGCGGACGGGCGTTCAGGACCGCGGTGGCCGCCCTGGCCGACGCACGAGATCAAGCCCGGAGGGACGCATGAACCTCGCGCCGCCCATCGCGCGCCTCGGTCGGGGCCGGACCGCGCCCGATGTTCCCTCCGCTCGGACGCCGGAATCGGCCGTCCGGCGTACGGCCAACCGAACCCCGGTCAAGGATCCGACCCGGGTCCTCCAGCGCGAGCGGCATCAGCCGGACTACATGATCCTCGTGCTCGTCGTGGCGCTCGCGGCCATCGGCATCCTGATGGTCTACTCGTCGTCGGCGATGAAGGGCTACCTGTCGGCGGACGCCGACACGTTTGCGACGGTCGGCCCACAGATCCAGTGGGCGGTCCTTGGCCTGGTGGCGATGGCCGTGATGATGCGCGTCGACTATCGCTATCTCCGGCTCGTGTCCGTGCCGGGCTACATCGTCGGGGTCGTCTTGCTGGTCCTCGTGTTCGTGCCGGGTCTCGGGCGGGTGGTCGGCGGGTCCGCGCGTTGGCTGCAGCTGGGGCCACTGCCGGCGATCCACCCGGCCGAGATCGCCAAGCTCGCGCTGATCATCTATCTCGCTCATTGGCTGGCCAGGCGGGGCACGAAGGTTCGTGGTTTCTGGAGCGGCACCATCCCGTTCCTGATCATCGCGGTGCCGGTCATCGCCCTGGTGTTCCGGGAGCCCGATCTCGGTACGACCATCGTCATCACGCTGACCGCCCTGACGGTGTTCTTCATCGCCGGCGCCAACCTGTTCCATCTCGGCTCGATGGCCGGGCTGGCCGCCAGCGCCGTCGTGTTTGCGGGGCTGCAGGGGTACCAGATGGACCGGATCAGAACCTGGCTCAACCCATGGTCCGACCCGCTCGGAGACGGCTATCACACGGTCCAGGGCCTGCTGGCGCTGGGCATGGGTGGATTGTTCGGATCGGGCCTCGGCGAAAGTCGGATGGCCGGTGGTTTGTTCGTCCCCAATGCCTTCAACGACTTCATCTTCGCCATCATCGGCGAGGAGTTCGGCTTGCTCGGCGCGAGCGTGGTCGTGTTGCTCTTTGTCATGCTGGCCTACGCTGGTATCCGCGTCGCGCTCGCGGCGCCGGATACGTTCGGAGCCCTGCTCGCCGCGGGGATCACCGGCTGGCTGTGCATCCAGGCGTTCATCAACATCGCGGTCGTTGTCACCCTCGTGCCGATCACGGGCATCACCCTCCCGTTCATCAGTGCCGGTGGCTCGTCGCTCATCATCAGTTTCGCGGCGATCGGCATCCTGCTGTCGATCTCGCGCGAGACCATCGAGAAGGGAACCTGGAACGACGATGCGACTGCTGATCGCCGCCGGCGGGACGGGCGGGCACATCTACCCGGCGCTGGCCGTCGCCCGCTCGCTGCGCGCTCGGCCGGACGCCGCTGACGTCGTCTGGCTCGGCGGCCATCGCGGCCTCGAGCGTGGGCTTGTCCCGGCGGCCGGATTCCCCCTGCGCCGGCTGGCGGTGCGGTCGCTGCGCTCGGTCGAGATGAACGTCCACGCGGTCCTTGACCCGTTGCGTCTGGCTGCGTCCGTGCCGCAGGCGGCCGCGATCCTCGCCGCGGAACGTCCCGCCGCCGTGTTCACGACCGGCGGGTATGTGGCGATCCCCGTCCTGCTCGCGGCGGCCCCACTCGGCATCCCGGTCGTGCTCTGGGACGGCAACGTGATCCCGGGTCGGGCGGTTCGGGCGACGGCCCGTCTCGCCGATGTTCTGGCGGTCTCGTTCGGGGCGACGTGTGCGGCACTCGGCCGCAGCGGTCCTGGCCGGCCGTGCTTCGTCACCGGTACCCCCATCCGTGACACCCGCGATGTCGATCGGGTGGCGGCTCGGGAACGCCTCCGGATCGCTCCGGCCGAGCGAGTGCTGCTCATCTTTGGCGGTTCGCAGGCGGTCCGTCGCTTCAATCGCGCGGTCGCCGAGGCCTTGCCCCAGCTCGTGGAACGGGTCACGGTCATCCACGTGACGGGCGATGACGGGTATGCCGCGGCCCTCGTCGACCGGGAGGCCCTGCCGGCCGATCGGCGCGAGCGCTACCGGCCCCATCCGTTCCTGCGCGACGACATGCTGAACGCGTTGGCTGCGGCGGATCTGGTCGTGGGCCGGGCGGGCTCATCAACGCTGGCCGAGGTGACCGCCCTTGCCCTGCCGATGGTCGTGGTGCCCTACCCGCACGCCGGGGGACATCAGCGCGCGAACGCCCGCCAGCTCGTCGATGCCGGGGCGGCACGAATGGTCGAGGACGAGGCGTTCGATGCGGCCGCACTGCTCGATGCGGCCGCACTGCTCGACGATCCGGCCGCCCACCTCGCGATGGCCGCTGCCGCCCGAGACCTTGGCCGGCCGGCTGCCGCCGATGCCGTCGCGGACCTGGTCCTTGCGGCTGCGACCCACTCGCCGCTGCCAGCCCCGGCCGCGATCGAACGCCGTGCCCGCGGCCTACGGCCATGACCGCCACGACCGATTTCGATGCGATCGAGACCGGGACCGCGATCCAGCGGCGGATCGGGGTCAAGACCTCGCGCGACGATCCGCTCGCGCGCTTCACGACGATGCGCGTCGGTGGCCCGGCGGACCTGTTCGCGAGCATCCACAACATCCACGAACTGCGCGGCCTCGTCCGGTTCGCGCGCACGCGCGCCGTCCCGCACCTCGTGCTGGGGCGGGGGAGTGACACGGTCATCAGCGACCGCGGGGTGCGCGGCCTGGTCATCCAGAACCGGGCAGAAGGCTCCCGGATCGAGGGTGACCACTACACGGCAGATGCCGGCGTACCGATGGCCAGGGCGGCGACCGAGACCCAGAAGGCTGGGCTGACCGGTCTCGAGTTCGGGCTGGCCATCCCAGGCTCGGTGGGTGGGGCGGTGTGGGCCAACGCCGGTGCTCATGAATCGGATGTGGCAGGCGTCCTGGAAAGCGTCCGCGTCCTGGACGGCGAGGGTCACGAGACGATCGTGCCGGCGGCGGACCTCGGGCTGGCCTACCGCGACAGCCGGTTCAAGCACCGCTCCGGGGACGGCCCCGCGGAGATCATCCTGGCCGCGACCTTCCGACTCGCCGCCGCAGACCCCGATGTCATCAAGACCCGGCTCGACGACATCCGCCGCTGGCGCCAGGCGCACCAGCCCCTGGGTCTGCCCTCTGCCGGCAGCGTGTTCCGCAACCCGCCCGATGATTCGGCCGGGCGGCTGATCGACGAGGCCGGCCTCAAGGGTCATCGGATCGGCGGCGCGGTCGTGTCCGAGAAGCACGCCAACTTCATCGTCAACGACCAGAAGGGCACGGCCGCCGACGTGCGCCACCTGGCCGATCACGTCCGGGCGGTCGTCGCGGGGCGCCACGGGACGGAGCTCGCGTTCGAGATCGAGTTTCTCGGCGACTGGGATGGCTGGCCGTGGCCTGAGACCGGCACGTGACGACGACGATCGACCGGCCGGTCATCGTCCTGTTCGGTGGGCCTTCGGCGGAACACGACGTATCGATCGTGTCCGGCACGGCCGTCGCCGCAGCCCTGACCAACGCCGGCGCCACGGTGACCCAGGTCCTGATCGACCTCGGCGGGGCCTGGTGGTGGCTGCCCCGCGATCATCGCCGCGACGATCGGCCTGCGTCGGTCTACGACGACCCCGCTGCGCTCGGCGCGCGCGGCCCGCTGACGATCGGCGACGCGATGGGTGCCATGGCGCAGGCGGACCCCGCCCCGGTCGTATTCATCGCGCTGCACGGCCCGTTCGGCGAGGACGGCACGATCCAGGCCATCCTCGACGCGGTCGGCCTGCCGTACACGGGCGCCGGTGTGGCAGCGTCCGCGCTCGGGATGGACAAGGCGCTGTTCAAGCGGATGTGCCGCGGGCTCGGACTCCCGGTCATGGACTGGCGCGAGGTCTCGGCCCGGCGCTGGGCCGCCGATCCCGACGGCGTCGAGCGCGAGGTGGGGGCCTTCGCCGCCGGCGCCACGGACCCGCGGCTCATGGTCAAGCCCGCTCGCCTGGGCAGCTCCATCGGCATGACCCTGGTCCATGTCCCGGCCGAGATCGGCCCGGCCCTGGACTTCGCCTTCCGCTACGACACCCTGGCCCTCGTCGAGACGTACCTCGCCGGCGCGCGCGACCTCGAGGTTGCCATCATCGGCAACGACCACGCGAACCTCGAGACGTTTGGGCCAGGCGAGATCGTGAGCGGCCGCGAGTTCTACGACTACGCCGCCAAGTACACCCCGGGCCTGTCCCAGACCTCGACCCGGGCGGAGGTGAGCGCCGCGGAACGGGCCGTCCTCCACAAGCTGGCGCGCGACGTGTACCGCTCGATCGGGGCCGAGGGCTTCGCACGGATCGATTTTCTGGTCGCGGGCGAGCGGATCGTCGTGTCCGAGATCAACACCATTCCGGGGTTCACGCCGATCAGCCTGTTCCCCACGATGCCGGCGGACGGCGGTCACACCTTCGCCGACGTGTGCACGAAACTCGTCGAACTCGCCCTAGAGCGCCATGGACAGCGTCCAGCCACACACCTTGACGCCGCCGACCTGCCGCGATGACCGACCGTCCGCCGGTGCGCCGCCACACGACCGCTCGTCCGACGGCGCGCCGGCCACTCACCGTCGCGCCGATGCGCCGAACCCGAGCCGTGCGCCGTGCCTCGGCTGGGCTGTCCCCGGTTCGGGCCGGCGCGATGTTGGCGATGCTCCTGTGTTCCGCCGGGATCTACGGGGTCGCCTCGGCATCGGCCTTTGCCTACGACACCTTGCGCGTCGAGGGCGCCGTGTTCACCCCGACCGGCGACATCGAGGCGGCCATCGCCACGGCCCGCGGCGAGAACATGTTCAGCCTCACGACCGCGCCGCTCGAGGCGCGCATCCGCGAGCTGCCGACGGTCCGGTCGGCGGACGTGAGCGTGCAGTTGCCGGGCACGCTGATCGCCCGGATCGAGGAGCGAGTGGCGATCCTGGTCTGGCGGATCGGGGCGCGGCGCTATCTCGTCGATGTCGATGGCCACCTGTTCTCGAGGCTTGGCGAGGACGCGCCGCCGGATGCGGCGACCCTGCCGGTCGTCGAGGATCGGCGGGCCGCGTCGGCCGGGCTGTCCATCGGGCGTCGATTGGAGTCGGTCGATCTCGACGCAGCCACCCGTCTGGCATCGGTCGAACCGGTCGATGTCGGCAGTGAGGCGGACGGCCTGGCCGTGCAGCTGACCGACGCCAACGGGTTCATGCTGCGGGCACGGCCGACGAGCTGGGCCGCGGTCTTTGGCTTCTACACGCCGAGCCTGCGGACCACCGAGCTCATTCCCGACCAGGTCCGCCTGCTGCGCAGCCTGCTCATCGGGCGCGAGCCGGTGCTCGAGCGGATCATCCTGGCGTCCGGGACGGATGGCACGTACACGCTCCGCCCGACACCATCTCCATCGGCGCAGCCAAGCGCGACCCCCGCGCCGTGATAGCCTTGCCGAAACCACGCAGAGCGAGGACGTCGACCACGTGCTGTTACCCCTGCTCGGGCTCCTCGTGGGCGTCCTCGCAGGGCTCGTCCTCAACATCAACGTCGGCTTCGAGCTCAGCCGCTATTCGGCCGTGGCTATCCTTGCCGCGCTCGATTCGGTGCTGGGGGCCGTCCGCGCAGAACTCGATGGTGTCTACGACAATCGGATCTTCATCAGCGGGTTCCTGGTCAACGCGATCATCGCGGTCCTGTTGACGTTCATCGGCGATCGGCTCGGTCTGGATCTGTACCTGGTGGCGCTCATCACGTTCGGGCTGCGTATCTTCAACAATGTGGCGCTCATCCGGCGCCACTTCCTGTAGACCTCTGACGCAACGGGAGACGAACGAACACGGTGGAACGAGAAGCGGTCCTGGTCGGCATCGACGTCGGCACGAGCAAGGTCTGCGCCCTCATCGGCGAGGTGAGTCGCGACGGGCGATTGACGATCATGGGTCATGGCACCGTGACCGCGTCGGGCCTCAAGAAGGGCGTGGTCATCAACATCGATCAGACCGTCCGGTCCATCGCGGACGCGGTCGAGCGAGCCGAGCGCCTGTCCGGCTGGAAGATCGATCGCGCCTTCGTCGGCGTCGGTGGGCAGCACGTGGAGAGCCTCAATTCGCCAGGCCAGGTGGCGGTCACCGGGCATCATCGCGAGGTCAGCCGCGAGGACATCAATCGCGCCATCGAGGTCGCCCGGGCGGTGCCCATCCCGTCCAATCGCGAGGTGCTGCATGTCGAGCGCCGCGGCTTCAGCGTGGATGGCCAGGAGGGCGTCAAGGACCCGCTCGGGATGAGCGCGCTGCGGCTTGAGGTCGAGACGCACATCGTCACGGCCGCCGCGACTGCCGTCCAGAACCTGTCCAAATGCGTGGCCGCTGCCGGGGTGAAGATCGACGAGCTCGTCGTCAACTCGCTGGCGTCCGCGGACGCCGTTCTCAACGAGACGGAGAAGGAACTCGGGGTCGCGGTCGCGGATATCGGCGCCGGGACGATCGATCTGGCCCTGTTCGCCGAGGGTTCGCCGTTTCATACCCGGGTCCTGCCGGTGGGTGGCAACAACGTCACCAACGATGTCGCGATCGGCCTCAAGACCTCCCTGGCCGTCGCCGAGGAGCTCAAGATCCGACACGGTTCGGCGGACCTGCGCTCGGTGACGGACGATGAGGAGATCAGCGTCAGCGTCCTTGGCGATGACGCCGGTCGGACGGTCAGCCGGCTGGAGGTCAGCCAGATCATCGAGGCGCGGATGCGCGAGACCTTCGAACTGCTGCGTAACGAGATCCGCGCCGGCGGTGTTCGGCAGCTGCCGGCCGGGATCATCCTGACCGGGGGCGCTTCGCAGCTGTCCGGCATCGCCGAGCTCGGCCGCGAGGTCCTCGAGATGCCGGTCCGGATCGCTGGGCCATCGAACATCGGGGGTCTCGTGGATACGTTGCTGACGCCCGGCTACAGCACGGCCGTGGGCCTGCTCCACTGGGGCGCGACGACGCTCGCCGGCGGGGAGCCGCTGCGTTACGAGTCGGCGCCGGCGATGGGCGGCCTCGGTCGCATCCGCGATGCGTTGCGGAGCATCTTCCCGTAGAGGGCCGTTCGCTGAGCTTCCTCGCCGGCTGAGCCGCGGTGCGCGTCGGCACCGCCCATGTCGGTTCTTGCGTTCCGCGACCGCCGAATGTTATCCACACCCGCCGGACCGGCGCTATACTCCCCGGACCCGCGGACCCCAGCCGCCCGGTAGCCCCCGGGTACGGGCCGTCAACCGCTTGAAAACTGACTCGGAAACCATGGCCCCCGAGGGTCGCCCGGAGGAGAATCCGATGCCGCTGCGTTCAGATTCCGAGAACTTCGCCCTGATTCGCGTCATCGGTGTCGGTGGTGGCGGCAGCAACGCCGTCAACCGGATGATCCGGGCGGAGATGATGGGCGTGGAGTTCATCGCGTGCAACACGGATGCGCAGGCGCTGCTGCAATCGGACGCGCCGCACAAGATCAGGATCGGTGACAAGGTCACCCGTGGCCTTGGCGCCGGCGGCGATGCGTCGATGGGTCAGCGTTCGGCGGAAGAGGACTCCGAGAAGATCGCCGCGGCCCTCGCCGACTCGGACATGGTCTTCATCACCGCTGGACTCGGTGGCGGCACCGGTTCCGGGGCGGCGCCGGTCGTGGCCCAGATCGCCAAGGACTCGGGCGCCCTGACGATCGGCGTCGTCACGAAGCCGTTCACCTTCGAGGGCAATCGGCGCAAGCTCGTCGCGGAGAAGGCGGCCGAGGAGCTCAAGGCCCAGGTGGATGCGCTGATCACGATCCCCAATGATCGATTGAAGGACGTCGTCCAGAAGAACACGAGCATCCTCGATGCGTTCCGTGTCGTGGACGACGTACTCCGCCAGGGCGTCCAGGGCATCAGCGACATCATCACGATGCCAGGGCTCATCAACCAGGACTTCGCCGATGTCCGGGCGATCATGAAGGACGCCGGGTCGGCGCTCATGGGCATCGGTCGGGCGTCCGGCGAGAACCGTGCGGTGGAAGCTGCTCAGCAGGCCATCGCGAGTCCGCTCCTGGAACTCGATATCCATGGGGCGCAGGGCATCCTGTGGAACATCACCGGGTCCTCGAATCTCTCGCTGCATGAGGTCAACGAGGCCGCGGAGACGATCAAGGAAGCGGCGGACCCCGAGGCCAACATCATCTTTGGCACGACCTTCAACGAACGGCTCGGCGAGGAGGTCATGGTCACCGTCATCGCGACCGGCTTCGATGGCGGCAAGAAGCGCCAGACCGCGAGTCGCGACGCGACGGGTGTCATGGACGGCGCGGCGGCTGGTCGCCAGTCGCATGAGCGCGACTTCCTCGAGGAGCTCCAGCGTCAGCGTCAGCAGGCCAGCGAAGGGCGCCAGAACGGCTCGCCGGCTCACGACGATCAGGCGGCGGCCGTGGTCGCGGGACCACGCGTCGAGCGGACCGTGGGTGAGGTACCGGCCCCGCGACGCGCCACGACGTACGACGCGGACGACCTCGAGATCCCGAGCTTCCTCCGGCGCAAGTAGTCGATTCAGCTGTGCCGCCTCCTGGGGGCGGCGGCGGCGATCCGACGGAGGACGTCCAGGCCTTTGTTGCCGCCCGTCAGCGCGTTGTCGCGCGCATCGCGACGGCGTGCGGGCGTGTGGGGCGCGATCCGGGCTCGGTCAGCCTGATCGCGGTGTCCAAGACGGTGCCGGCCGAGCGCCTGCGCGCCGCCGTCGCCGCCGGGCTCACGGTGCTCGGGGAGAATCGGGTCCAGGAGGGGGTGGCCAAGGCGTCCGATGTGCCCGGCGCGACCTGGGAACTGATCGGGCCGCTCCAGTCGAACAAGGCCCGCCGGGCGCTGGAAGTATTCGCTCGGATCCAGACCGTGGATTCGCTGGACCTGGCGCGGCGGCTGGATCGACTCGCCGGCGAGGTCGTCCCGGGCGTCCGTTACCCCGTGCTCGTCCAGGTCAACGTCGACGGGGATCCGGCCAAGGCCGGTTTCGGGCCGTCTGCCGCGACGGAGGCGATGGCTGAACTCGTCGGCCTTGGCAACCTCGCGGTCGGGGGGTTGATGACCGTCGGACGGTTCGCGGCGTCCGCGACAGAGGCTCGGGCGACGTTTACGGCGCTGCGACGCCTGTCCGACGAGCTGCGAACACACTGGTCCGCGTCAGGGCCCGAGCTGTCGATGGGCATGTCCGACGACTTCGAGGTCGCGGTGGAGGAAGGGGCGACGATCGTTCGGGTCGGTCGGGCGCTGTTCGGGGACCGAGCGGATGTCGGTGTGGCAGGGGAGGATCCAGCGTGACGCCGCGCCTCGCTCCACCCCGGCCGCCCCATCCGACCCGGCCGCCCGCGCCGGCGCAGGCCCACCGCGCCGCCAACCGGTCACCCGCGCCGCCGCCGTTCCGTCGTGCGGTAGACTCCCCCCGATGGGCGGACAATTCCTTGCAAACTTCCTCCAGTTCCTGTTCATGGCGCTGTGGGCGCTGATCTTCGGGCGGATGATCATGTCGTGGGTGGACCCGACCGGCAGGAACAAGATCTCGACCCTCCTGTTCCAGGCTACCGAGCCGATCCTTGCGCCGGTCCGTCGGATGCTGCCCCAGTCCGGCATGATCGATTGGTCCGGGTTCATCGTCCTGATCATCCTCGGCTTCCTGTGGCGCGCTTTCTGAACGCCTTGAATCCCCCCGACGTCCGGTTCGCTGTTCGACTCACCCCGAGAGCGGCGAGCGACCGTGTCGATGGCGTAGTGGACGGCATCCTGCGAGCACGAGTCAGCGCCCCGGCGGTCGATGGCGCCGCAAACAACGCCCTCATCGGGCTGATCGCGGACGAACTTGGCATCGCCCGACGCGACGTCCGGATCGTGGCCGGTGCTATCAGCCGCCAGAAACTGGTCGTCGTCGACGCCATGGACCAGGATGCCGTGACCGCGCATTGGCCCGGACTGAAGGTCTGAGAGGTCATCAGGTATCATCGGCGGGCTGTCGCGTGAGGACGGCCCGGGGCGATTAGCTCAGCTGGTCAGAGCGCACGGTTCACATCCGTGAGGTCACTGGTTCGAACCCAGTATCGCCCACCATCGTGACCCCGACAAAGCAGGCCCTGGCAGGCCCTAACGTCCTGCATTTCCTCAACCGTCCGAGCAGACGACACCTGGGGCCGAGACGACGAGCAGCCAGTGGACCCAATCTGCGAGCGACCTCGCTGCGTCAAGCGAAGAATCGTTGATCCAACCTCTCTGTCATCACCGACCACGCTCGACTCGATCGTTGGTGCGAACTTGTTCCGTCGGACGCGCCGCTCGAACTGCTCGCCTGATCGCGCGAACTGCCCGAGCCCCGACCTCGACCGTGCTCAGCCGTTCAAGCAGTGACCCAATGGGCGGTGATGTCGGACGCGCGAGGCAGACTTCTCGAGCCGCGAGACCGCAGAGGCCGATCTTGCCCGGACAAACGCATCCCGGGCGCCGAGCCGGGCAGACGCCGTGGGCGGGCGCGGAGCATGCCCAAAGGGTCGACGCACACCGTTGGAGCAACCGCCGTGTGCGCTTGAGTTTGCTCCGAGCTGACATCGCCGGGCGGACCGTGCACGGCTGTGCCGAAATGGTGTCTGGGACTGACATCGCCGTGGGCGGCCGCCGCGAGGCGGGGCGTGGATCCCAATGTCAGCCTGAGGCACGTTTCTTGCACAGACGAGCGTGGCCGGCTGCTTCGTAGGCTCG
>JANOIS010000238.1:0-4984 GCA_031407755.1 Chloroflexota bacterium
CTAAGCCGAGTTCTGTCCCGCCCCGCGCCGAAGCGCGCGACGGGGATGGCCATCCATCTGGGGCCGCCGGTTACCCGACGGCTCATGCGGCCGACCCGAGGGCTGGGCAGCGCACCTCTCCCCCGATCCGGTCACCCGGTCCGGGTTGCGCCCTCCTATTTGGCCTTGCTCCGGGTGGAGTTTGCCGCGTTTCACTCCGCCATCCGGCCCGAAAGCCGGGCGGCGGCATCGTCACTGTGGCACTGGTCCTCGTCTCGCGACGGACGGGCGTTACCCGCCACCCTGCGCTGGGGAGCTCGGACTTTCCTCACGGGACGCACCGGATCGCTCCGGCGGTTCCGCGCGACCATCCGACCGCCTCGCTGACGACCCGAGTCTACCCCGGTCGGCGTACCACCGACGCCGGTCCTCCGGCATGGGCCCGATCGATGGCCTCGTTGGCCAGGGCATCAGCCACGCTGTTCTGGGCCCGCGGCACATGTGCGGCGGTCCAGCGCGAGAACCCGCCAAGGACCGCCCGCGAAGCCGCCCACAGCGGGATGAGCTTCGCGTCCTTGACCCGCCACCGACCACTGAGCTGCTCGACGATGAGCTTCGAATCGAGCAGCAGGTGCACCTCGCTGGCGCCGAGCTCACGGGCCAGTTCGAGAGCCCGGAGCGTTCCCGTGTACTCAGCGACGTTGTTGGTCTGGACCCCGAGGTATTCCGAGATGGAAGCATCCGGCGTCGCTCGATGATCACGCGCATCCGCTCGCCGAAGGTCGAACAGGGCCGCCCCGAGCGACGCCGGGCCCGGGTTACCGCGCGCCGCGCCGTCGGTCCGGATCAGGAAGCCACGGGGCGCACCCGGCTCCGGCGCCGGCGCATCGGCAGGCGCCGCGAGATCCGGGAACAACGTGTCCGTCAATCCGGTTCCTGGTCGCGCGGAACGGCGCCGCCCTGCAGCACGGGCAGCTCGACTCGCGCGCCCGACCCGCCGTCACCCTCGCCACGGAGCTTCCGCCAGGCCCACTGCAACGGGTCGTAGTACTTGTCGGCGACCCGTTCCTTGAGCGGGATGATGGCGTTATCGGTGATCTTGATGTGCTCCGGACAGACCTCGGTGCAGCACTTGGTGATGTTGCAATAGCCGATCCCGCCGCTGTCCTTGAGGTACTCACGCCGATCAGCCTGATCGATCGGGTGCATCTCCAGCCCGGCGGCCCGCACGAGGAAGCGAGGCCCCATGAACGGCTTCTCGGTCTCGTGGTTGCGCAGGACATGACAGACGTCCTGACACAGGAAACACTCGATGCACTTGCGGTACTCCTGGACCCGGTTGATGTCCTCCTGCTGCCAGCGCCAGTCCTCCTGGGGGACATCGTCCGGCGGCGTGAACGGCTGGATCGTCTTGTTGACCTCGTAGTTCCACGAAACGTCCGTGACCAGATCGCGGATGAGCGGGAACGCGCGCATCGGCTCGACCGTGATCGGCTGCTCCAGATCGAAATCGGACAGACGAGTCTTGCAGGTCAGCCTCGGCCGACCATCGACCTCGGCGCTGCACGAACCACATTTCGCGGCCTTGCAGTTCCAGCGCACGGCAAGGTCCGGGGCCTGGTGACCCTGGATCCAGTGGAGGGCGTCGAGGATGACCATCCCTTCCTCGATCGGCACCTCGAAATCATCGAAATGCCCGTCCGTGCCCGGTTCGCCGCGGAAGACTCGAAGCTGTGCGTTGGGCATCTGGATCCTCCGCGTCAGTGGTCGGCGGCGATGAGGCCACGCAACGCGTTGGCCATCGCGGGAAGTGGGCTGGTAAAGACGTCCATGGTGCCATCGACGCCCCGGGTAACGACGCTGTTGCGCTCGCCCCAGTGCGTATCGTCCGTCTCGGGGTAGTCGAGGCGGCTGTGGGCGCCGCGGCTCTCCGTGCGCTGGAGCGCGCTACGGGCGATCGCCTCCGACACGGTCAGCATGTTGCCGAGCTCGAAGACGAGATCCCAGCCGGGATTGAACACCCGACCGCCGGTCGCCTTGACGGCTTGCCAGCGGCGGCGCAACTCGGCCAGCTCGCGGACCGCCTGGGTCAGGTCCTCCTCGGTCCGGAAGATCCCGACGAGGCGCTGCATCATCGGTTGCAGGTCGCGCTGGATGGCGTACGGATCCTCGCCGTCTTCGCGCTCGAGTGGCACTTCGAGGTCGCGGGCGGCCTCCCGGACCTGGACCGGGTCCAGGTGTGGCTCCCCATCCTGGGCGGCAGCACGGGCCGCGGCCCCGACCCCGGCCCGGGCCCCGAAGACCAGCAGGTCGGACAGCGAGTTCCCGCCCAGCCGATTGGCTCCGTGCATGCCGCCGGCCACCTCGCCCGCGGCGAACAGTCCGGGCACGGTCGTCGCCCCGGTCTCCGGGTCCACCCGGATCCCGCCCATGACGTAGTGGGTCGTCGGCCCGACTTCCATCGGGCCACTGGTGATGTCGACGTCGGCGAGCTCCTTGAACTGCTCGTACATGGAGGGCAGCTTGCGCCGGACGTGATCCGCCGGCAGGTAGCTGATGTCGAGGAAGACACCACCATGCGGCGAGCCACGGCCCTCACGGACCTCCGTGTAGATCGCCCGCGCGACGTTGTCCCGGGTGGACAGCTCTGGCGGGCGACGCGCATCCGTCTCCTGGCCCTGCGACAGGGCCGTCACCCAGCGCGCGGCTTCCTCATCCGTCGCGGCGTACTCGGCGCGCCGCTCCTCGGGCAGGTATTTCCACATGAATCGATCGCCGTCGGCGTTGCGCAGGATGCCACCCTCGCCGCGAACCGCCTCCGTCACGAGGAGCCCGCGGACGCCCGGCGGCCAGACCATCCCGGTCGGATGGAACTGGACGAACTCCATATCGATCAGGTCCGCACCGGCGGCGTAGGCGAGGGCCTGGCCATCCCCGCTGTACTCCCATGAGTTCGAGGTCACCTCGTAGGCCTTGCCGATGCCGCCGGTGGCCAGGACGACGGCCTTGGCCGGGAAGACGATCGGGCGACCCGTCGCGCGCCAGTAGCCATAGGCGCCGGTCACGCCCGCAGGACCGGTGATCAGCCGGGTGATCGTGCACTCCATGTAGACCTCGATGCCGGCCGCAACCGCGCGGTCCTGCAGCGTCCGGATCATCTCGAGGCCGGTCCGGTCACCGACATGGGCGAGGCGCGGATGCGAGTGCCCGCCGAACGGCCGCTGCAGGATCCGACCATCGGCCGTCCGATCGAACACCGCGCCCCAGCGCTCGAGCTCGCGAACACGGTCCGGCGCTTCCTGCGCGTGCAGCTCGGCCATCCGCGGGTTGTTCAGATACTTGCCGCCGACCATCGTGTCACGGAAGTGGACCTGCCACGAGTCAGCGGCGGCGACATGGGCCAGGGCGGCCGCCACGCCACCCTCGGCCATGACCGTATGGGCCTTGCCGAGCAGGGACTTGCAGACCAGCCCGACGTCCGCCCCGGCCTCCTTCGCCGCGATCGCCGCTCGGAGGCCGGCCCCACCCGCGCCGATGACCAGGACGTCATGGGGACGCTGCTGGGGTTGCTGGGACTTGGCCACGCTCGAAGTCGCGCTCAGAACCGGATCGCCGGGTCGACGATCACGCCGAGCGCGAGCAGCCGAATGTAGACGTCCGCCAGGGTGACCGAGATGAGGCTCGCCCAGGCCCACGACATATGACGGACGTTCATCGACGTAAGACGTTGCCACAGGCTGTAGCGGACCTTCGTCCGGCGATCGCACGAGAAGCAATCGAGCCGTCCCCCGACAAGGTGGCGGAGCGAGTGGCAGGACAGCGAGTAGCCGGTCAGCAGGAACGCGTTGACGAACAGGATCCCGATTCCCAGTCCGACCGTGATCCGGCCACCGTGGACGACCGCCAGCGCTGCATCGAGCCACAGGAAGAACAGCGGGAAGAAGGCGAGGTACAGGAAGAACCGATGGAGGTTCTGGAGGATGAACGGCAGACGCGTTTCCATCGCATAGCGCTTGTGGACCGCCGGCTCACCCACCGCGCAACCCGGCGGATCGGCGAAGTAGAAGCGGTAGTACGCCTTGCGGTAGTAGTAGCAGGTCGCCCGAAAACCGAGCGGGATCCACAGGATGAACAGGCCGGGACTGAGCCAGGTCGGCAGCCAGTCGGGGCTGAACAGCGGAGAGAAGAGCGGCGAGAGGAGACCGTCCACCTGGTACGGCGTCCCGAACAGCGGGGTGAGCAGGATGCCGCTGATGCCGAGGTACGTGGCACAGATCGTGAAGACCACGCCCTGCACGCCCGGCGCGACCCACCACCGATCCAGCCGGTTCGTGGCGCCCAGGCCGTTGTGGGCCGTCCCGGCGGGCTTTCGCGGGACGCGCAGGCTGGCTGGCCAGCCCGTCACCGGGCGGCGCCCACGCCGACAAGGCGCTCGATGATGGCGTCCGCGAATGCGCGCGTCCCGGCCGGTCCGCCAAGGTCGTAGGTCGTCGCCTTGCCCTCCGCGATCACGTCGCGCAACGCCGTCTCGACACGCTCCGCGGCGTCCGGGTGGCCGAGGTGACGGAGCATCAGGGCACCGCTCAGGATCAGGGCTGTGGGGTTGGCCTTGTCCAGGCCGGCGTACTTGGGAGCGGACCCATGGACCGGCTCGAAGACGGCCGCATCAACCCCGATGTTGGCGCCGGGCGCGACACCAAGCCCGCCGACCAGGCCCGCCGCAAGGTCGCTGACGATGTCGCCGTACAGGTTGGGGAGGACCAGGACGTCGTACAGCTCCGGCTTCTGGACGAGCTGCATGCACATGTTGTCGACGATGCGGTCCTCGAACTCGATCCGGCCCACGTAGTCGGCGGCGACCGTTCGGCAGCTCTCGAGGAACAGGCCATCGGACAGCTTCATGATGTTGGCCTTGTGCACCGCCGTGACCTTGCGCCGGCTGTTGGCCACGGCGTACTCGAAGGCGAAACGCGCGATCCGCTCAGACGCCGCGCGGGTGATGATC
>JANOIS010000282.1:0-1996 GCA_031407755.1 Chloroflexota bacterium
CCGCAGCCTACCATCGGGCGATGCCACCGACCGACCTTGCCAGGCTGCGCGCCGCGCTCCGCGGCGTGGAGGGGTTCGTCCTCGATGTCGACGGCGTCCTGATCCTCAAGGGCGACCCGATCCCGGGCTCCGTGGAGGCACTGGCCCGTCTGGATGCCCGGGGCGTGCCCTACCGAGTCGTCACCAACTTCTCGCTCGCCCACCGGACGACGCTCGCTTCACGCTTCGGGGCGAGAGGGACCTCACTGGACCCGGAACGGATCATCACGGCCTCGTCTGCCTCGGCGGTCTACACGGCGACGCAGTTCGCGGGCCGGCCGATCTATGTCATCGCCGCGCCCGATGCCCTGCGCGAGTTCGATGGGCAGCGGCTGGTGTCGAGCGAGGCCGCAGCGGAGTCGGCGCCTGGCGATATCGCGGCGGTCGTCCTCGGCGATGGCGGCGACGACCTGTCGTACCGGAACCTGGACACGGCCTTCCGGCTGATCCGCGGCGGCGCGGCGTTCCTCGCCATGCACCGCAACCCGTGGTGGCTGACGCCCAGGGGCCCGACCCTGGACGCCGGCGCGGCGGTCGTCGGCCTGGAGTACGCAACCGGGATCCGGGCCACGGTCCTCGGCAAGCCCTCGCCCCAGGTGTTCCGCCAGGCGCTCGCCGGACTCCGCCAGGATCTCGGTCGGCGCGTGCCGGCGGATGCCATCGCGATGGTCGGCGACGACCCCAATGCGGACGTGCGCGCGGCGCAACGGGTAGGCTTACGTGGGATCCTCGTTCTCACCGGCAAGACCTCGGCGCACCATCTGGATGAGCCTGCCACGGGGCGCGGCCGCCGACGTCCGGACGCCGTGGCGGCCTCGCTGGCGGACGTGGTCGCCGCGTTGGACTGACGCGACGCGCTCCTTCCGGAGCACCTCCGGGCCCGAGAATGTGGATAACTCTCTCTCTCCCCCCTCTCGGTTGGTGGATGATCCAATTCACGTGGCACCAGGCGACCGCCTCATGATCGAGTCGGCACGACCCCGCGCGCACGACGGTCATCGTTTGCTGCCCGGTCCTTGTCGGCCGGAAGCGTGCCGTTGGCGAAGCTGGTGCAGGTCCGAAGGGAGGGTCTCGGATGGACGGTTGGCTCCTTGTCGCTAGCACCAGAGCCGGAACCGCGGCTTTCAGCATGGGGCTGTACCGACCCAGCGCGCTCCGCCGCGCCTGCTGCGCGGCGCTCCTCAGTGCCACCCTCGCGGTCGCCTGCTCACCTGCCCCACGTCCGTCAGCCCAGTCGTCGCTGCCATCGTCCGAGCCTGAGCCGTCCAGCCTGGGCGACACGCCACCTCCTCTGAACCCTACTGAGTCGTGGATCGTCGAGAGCCTCGGTGCGCTTGGTATCGTCGCGATGCCTGCCGAGCACGGCTTCGGGAAAAGCGCATCCATCTGGTCCCGTATCGACGCTGATAGAGCGCTGTACGTGTATGCCAATCCGGTCGGGACAGACGGAGCGGAGTTCTCGGTCATAACGCAACGCGATATCGAGGGTGTCACCGTGGAGCGTGTCGAGTATGCGTCTGGTCCAGTTCGGGACCGCTTTTCGTGTGACGACCTGGTGTTCGAAACGGAAGGTGCAGTTCCCCCAGGTTTCAACGACTTCGACATCTTTCTGGGCCGCTTCATCGTCGTCCTCGACTGCCCGCCTGCTCAATG
Organism: Chloroflexota bacterium; assembly: GCA_031407755.1. Classification (GTDB taxonomy): domain Bacteria; phylum Chloroflexota; class Limnocylindria; order Limnocylindrales; family CSP1-4; genus SPCO01. The sequence continues at coordinate 1,693 of JANOIS010000282.1, forward strand.
AGCGGAGACAGGTTTGGCTACAGGGACCCCCGGATGGCAGCCCAGCGCGACAGGCTGAGGTCGTGGCCGCGATGGGCGTCGCGCTAGACTGAACGGTACTGTCCCGGGCGCGCCGCGCGACCGCAACCGTTCCGCCACAGGGAGCCTGCCCATGACCTCCGACGCCAAGCCGCGCATCAAGATCACGTACGCCACGCTGAGCGCGGATAACGAGGATCTCCACACGGGTTTCGAGGCCGCGGTCGTGCGCGTTCGAGCCGGGCTGGGTGCCAGCCATCGGAACTTCATCGACGGCTTCTGGGTC
>JANOIS010000285.1:0-2108 GCA_031407755.1 Chloroflexota bacterium
GGTCGGTGTCGTCCTATCCTCCATGGATCCCGCCCGCCCGGACGTTCCTGCGGGCGACATCGAACTCGCCGCCGATGCCCTGGATGGGCCACCTGCGGAGGCTGGATCATTCGCCGCTTCGGCTGCGCCCGCGCACACGGACACGCGCCAGGCCGTGCTGCTGTCCGTGGCTGCGGCCGCGATCTTCGGGATCGGACTTGTGGCCTCAGGCAAGGCAGCTGTCCTGATCGCGCCGATCTGGGTCGCGCTTGCGTCCAGGTTCATCGGCATCGTGGTCGTGGCGCTGCCACTGCTCGCCCAACGCCGTCTCACCGTGACCCGCGCAGCCCTGCCGCTGGTGGTGTTGTCCGGGACGGCGGAGATCCTGGGCTCCACCCTGTCGGCATGGGGTGCCACGGACAGCATCGCCATCGTGGCCGTGCTCGGATCGCAGTTCGCGGCCATCGCCGCAGTGGCGGCCTTCCTCCTCTTCGGGGAGCGACTCTCCCGGCTTCAGACGGCCGGCGTCGCGACGATCGTCATCGGTGTTACCGCGCTCGCGGTGACCCAGGCCTGACGGCGCACGGGGGCGCCGCGACCGGAGCCAGGCCCTCGGGCAACTGCCTTCGTGCAACTGTCAGACGCACATCCGTCACAGGCGTGCTTGATCCGATGCCCAGATCGACACGATCGGCAGTCTGGGTCGCGATCCGCGAGGCGTTCATCGCAGTAACGCATCCAGCAGAGGCACTGCCCCGCGCAGGACGCTCCGCGTCAGCCCTTCGAGAAGTCGGTCTCCTTGACGAGGTGGCCGGCACGGTCGTAGGTCCGCCACACGCCGACCTGCGTGCCTTACTCGAACTGGCCCGTCCGCATCAGTGACCCGTCCATTCGATGCCACGTCCACGCGCCGTGCATGTCATCGCCGATCCGGAAGCCGGAGAACTTGACGCGCCCGTTCCCGTAGTGCTCGATGTCTGCCTCGACGCCGTGCTCGTCGTGCATCGTCGGAGGATCGCAGCCGGGCTGCCTCGAGACTCCTATCATCCTCGCGAACACGCGCTATCGAGTCGGAGGACGACGATGGCCGAACCCCGTTGGCTCGATGTCTACGCCGGCCAGTCGATCGAGGCACTCCTCGCGATGGATGGCGCGTTCCGGACCGATTCGATCGTCCTCGCCATCGAGCAGGCGATCCAGGCGAAGGGAGCGCGCATCGGGCCCGATGCCCTGACCTGGCCCGAGCGGGTGGTGCTCGCCGTGGAGGCGCTCGAGCGCGAAGTCAATAGCGGCGGGTTCGACAGCTGGCTGCGCTACGCCGCTCCGCAGGTGCCGGACACGGCCCGGGCCGTGGCGGACATCGGCGAGTCGGACGTCGTGGAGCTGGTCGCATCCGCGATCGCGACGCTCGCCATCGATGGCCATCTCACGGCTGGCTCCGTCGAGGACGCGATGGCGCGGGACGACGAGGCTCGCGATGTCCGGCTCGAGGCGCTGGACACCGCGTACTTCGATCGCGCGGGCGACCTCGCCGAGCCGCTCCTGGCCTACATCGGGGCTCACCGCGAGGGGATCCGTCTGCCCTGATCCCTTGCGGCCGACCGCGTCGGATACACTCCGGCCTCGTGACCATCCCCCAGGACCGCCTGCGCAATTTCAGCATCATCGCCCACATCGATCACGGCAAGTCCACGCTTGCCGATCGACTGCTGGAGCTGACGCACACCATCGACGCGCGTCAGATGACGAGCCAGGTCCTGGACTCCATGGACCTGGAGCGCGAAAAGGGCATCACCATCAAGGCCCGGGCGGTGCGCCTGGATTACGTGGCCAACGATGGCAAGACCTACGGCCTCAACCTGATCGACACGCCAGGGCACGTCGACTTCGCCTATGAGGTCAGCCACAGCCTGCAGGCCTGCGAGGGGGCGATCCTCGTCGTTGACGCAACCCAGGGCATCGAGGCGCAGACGCTGGCCAACGTCCATCTGGCCATGCGCGAGAACCTCACGCTCATCCCGGTCCTCAACAAGATCGACCTCCCGTCCGCCGACCCGGAGACGATCATGGACGAGCTGGAGAACGTTCTGGCCATCCCGCGGGAGGAGGTCCTCCTGGCCTCCGCCAAG
>JANOIS010000308.1:0-2095 GCA_031407755.1 Chloroflexota bacterium
AGTCGGTGGCTGCGCGGGTGTCGGTGGCTGCGCGGGTGTGGTTCGGTTTCGAACGGACGCGGCGCGGCCGCCGACCGCTAGCATGGCGGCCCATGGATGACTTCCTCGCAGCCGGCCCTGATCTCCCCACGTGTCGCCTCGCCGTGATCCCCGGCGACGGGATCGGCCGCGAGGTCGTGCCGGTCGCCCTGGAGGTCCTCACGGCCGCGACCCGCGGCATCGCGCGGATCGAGGCCGTCGGGTTCCCGTGGAGCTGCGACTTCTACCTGGAGACCGGGGCGATGATGCCGCCCGACGGGCTCGACACCCTGCGCACCTTCGACGCGATCTTCCTGGGCGCGGTCGGGGACCCGTCGCGAGTCCCGGATACCGTCTCGTTGTGGGGCCTCCTGCTGCGCATCCGCAAGGGGCTGGGCCTGGCCGTCAACGTCCGTCCGGCGCGTTTCCTGGCGGGCATGCCGACGCCACTCCGCGACCCGGCCGGCTTCGATGTCGTCGTCGTCCGCGAGAACACGGAGGGCGAGTATTCCGACGTGGGCGGCCGGATCCACGAGGGCGATCGGGAGATCGCGATCCAGGTCAACGTCTTCACGAGGGTCGGGACGACGGCCGTGGTCCGGCACGCCCTGGAACTGGCCCGGACCCGGCGTGGCCGGTTGACGAGCGCCACGAAGTCGAACGGGATCGTCCACGCCATGCCGTTCTGGGACCAGGTCGTCCGAGACGTCGCCGCCGATTACCCGGACGTCGCCGTCGAATCGATGCACCTCGATGCCCTGCTCGCGCGCCTCGTGCGCGAACCTGGCCGCTTCGACGTCATCGTCGGGAGCAACCTGTTCGGCGACCTACTGACCGACCTGTCGGCCGCGCTGATGGGCAGCATCGGGATCGCCCCGTCGGCCAACATCGATCCGACCGGGGTCAACCCGTCCCTGTTCGAGCCGGTGCACGGCTCCGCGCCGGATATCGTCGGCCGCGGGATCGCGAACCCGATCGGCCAGGTCTGGACCGGCGCCCTGATGCTCCGACACCTGGGCTACCCGGGGCCAGCAGCGCGCATCGAGACGGCGATCGGAGAGGTCATCCTGGCTGGCGACTTGACTCCGGACATGGGCGGGACCCTGAGCACGTCCGAGGTCGGGGCGGCGCTCGTCGACCGGCTCGACGCCGCCCCGGGCTGACCGTCGCCAGGCAGGACCTGTCGCTCAGGCCGACATGATGTAGCCGCCGTCCACACCGAGGCGCGTCGCGCGACGTCCGCCAGGTCGACCGTCATGGCCTGCCCACCGGCGGCTCGGACCGGCTCCAGGCCGGTGGCGTTGATGTCCACGCCGGCCACGCGTGCGCCTTGCGCGAGGAGGTGCAGCGCGGTCGCCTGGCCGATGCCGCTCCCGGCACCGGTCACGATGGCGCGTCGGCCCTCGAAGCTCATGGCCGCTTCCCTTCCGACCGTGGATGGTTGGGCCCTGGCTGCATGACCGGGAGGGCCGGCTTCGTCCGTCCGATGCGCTCGTACTCCCGTTCCGGGATCGCCTCCAACGTCTTCCAGACCGTCCACTGGCATTTGCGCATCGTGGCCGGGTCGTCCTCACCCCGCCACAGTGGCGGCTCCACGGTCCGGACCGGGTGTCCCCAGCGTTCGGCCGGGATGGTCGACAGGGCCAGGTTGCAGTGGGCGCAGTAGTGGCACACCCCGGTCTCATTCCAGGTCCACGGCCGGGGCTCTTCGATGACCCCGAACTCGTACGGGGCCAGGACCCGCGACCGCGTGCCCTCTTCTGGATCACCGCGCAGGATCCGGCCACCGGACGCACAGGGATCGAACCGGATGACCCAACGATCGTCCTCTTCCACGAGCTCGATGTCGCCGCGCCGGCCGGGGCCGACCAGATGGCCGCGCATCGCCTCGAGGGCGATGTACAGATTCCGATCGAGAGTCTCCTCGTACGGCGTCACGCGCACGTCGAACGGCATGTAGCGCTCCTGAAGGTACGGCTCCATGATCGCCCGGTAGCACGTCTCCAGGGCGGCCTCGCCGAACTGCGCGACGACGAAGGCCAGGATCCCGGCCATCAGGTCGGCGGATCGATCGTGC
>JANOIS010000336.1:0-3184 GCA_031407755.1 Chloroflexota bacterium
AAGCGATGGCTCAAACCACCTCCACGAATGTCTCGTTGTAGGCGGGCTGCCCATGCGGCGCCCACGCAGATGGCGACAATAGGTTCGCAACGGCGGAGGTCTCCGAGGGGTGGCCCCACCACTTCCCAGGCAGCGCCACGACACCCTGGTGGACGGTGTCTGTAACGGCCACCCAGGCCTTGAGCGAACCGCGCTCATTGCGAACCTCGACTTCCTGCCCTTCGACAAGATCGCGCGCGGCCGCATCCACGGGATGGATCCCGAGTGTCGGCCGCTTCATCGCTGCCCGCTGCCGTTGCATGTTGCCGAAGGTCGAGTTGAGGAAGTAGTGCGATTTCGGCGTCAATAATTGGAGCCACCCGACGTCAGGGCGGGGCGGCACAGAGACCTCCTCCGTGAGCCGGAGCTTTGACCGACCACGCGCATTCGGGAGGGGATCGAACGTGGGTCGCGCGGGCGAGCTCTTGACCCACCCTCGCTCGCGCAGGTTCTCGATCGTCACGCCGTCCGGCAACGCCGAAGCCGCGATCTGTTCATCCGACTCGTAGAGTGCTGGGTGGGTCAGGCCGAGCCGCCGCGCAAGCCGCCGCGCGATCTCGCCGTGAGATAGCGAGTCTCCCAAAGGCTGCACCGCCGGCTCGTTGAGCGAGATGTAGTGGTGCCCCCAGGAGCCGACAACGTCGAAGTGCTCAAGCTGCGTGGTGGACGGGAGAAGGACGTCCGCGTACCGCGCCGTGTCCGTAAGAAAATGTTCGAGGACGACGGTGAACAGATCATCGCGAGCCAGGCCACGGCGGACGACTCCCGCGTCGGGCTGGGTGACGGCCGGGTTCATGCCCCACACGACGAGCGCCCGGATCGGCGGCGCCAGCGTCTCGCTCGTGAGGTGTTCGCCCAGGCGCGCCATGTCGAGGCTCCGCGTCTGACGCGGAAGCAGGTCGCGTCGGCCCGCCGCGCCTTCGTCCATGACGGGGCTCGTCTCGATGAACAGCCCGCCGCCCGGCAAGCGCCAATGGCCGCCGAGGATCGCGAGTGCCGACAGGGCACGCACGGTTGCCTCGCCACCCACAGCCTGTTGGGGCGACACGCCGCAGCGGATAAGCGCAGGCCTCGCAGTGGCGAACTCGCGCGCGATCCGGACCACGTCAGCCGCTGGCACGTCCGTCACCGACTCGACACGCTCCGGATTCCATGTCGCGACGCTCGCGCGGTACGCGTCGAAATCGTCGGCAACGGCCGCGGCAAACTCCAGGTCGGCCAGGCCCTCGGCGAGCATGACGTTCGCGATCCCGGCGGCGAGGACAGCGTCGGTCCCAGGCCGGATCGAGATGTGCTCGTCGCACGCCCGGGCCGTCCGGGTTCGGATCGGGTCGATCGCGACGATGCGGGCGCCGTTGAGCTTCCGGGCCTGGTCGATGAAGTGCCAGGCATGGTGCGCCGTCGAGAGGAGGTTGCTACCCCACATGAGGATGAAGCCCGCCTCGACGCTTTCTTCCGGATCGAAACCACGCGGGTGGCCTTCCTCCTCGAGGACGTTCCCGGCAGCGCCGCAGACACTGCCGTGGAAGCGCGAAGTACCGAGAGCATGAAAGACCCGCATCAGGGCCCGGCGTTGAACGATGCCCATCGAGCCCAGATAGTTGACAGGCAGGATCGCTTCGGCGCCGTCTTCGGCGATGATCCGTTGGAACCGTTCGGCGATGAGGTCCAGGGCGGTGTCCCAGGAGATCGGCTGGAACGCGCCCTCGCCCTTCTGCCCGACGCGACGAGAGGGCTGCAGCAGGCGATCAGGTGCGTATGTCCGCTCCTGATAATCGTTGACCTTCGCGCAGAGGGAGCCGCGGGTAAACGGATGGTCCTTGGCGCCCTCGACCTTCACGACGCGGCCGTCCTGCACATGCGCGACCCACGAGCATGTGTCCTGGCAATCGAGAGGGCAGCAGCCCCGGACGGTCCCATCGCCGATGACCGGCAAGATCGAACTCATCGCACCCTCTCTCGCTCCTCGCGATCGTCTGGGCCCCGAAATGTAGCACGCCGGAATCCAGCCGCACGCTCCACCTTCGAGCCACGAGGGAAAGGTCCTTGGATCGGCCGGGTGTCCGCGCCGAGGCGGCCGTCCAAGATCCCAGCGCAGCGGCTGCCGATCGGACAGCACCGAATCTGCGCCAGTTCCGTGGATGATGAGCTAGATGCTCAATGGCGTGGGACCGACGCTCGCATTCGGAATCGCTTCGAGGGAGCCCGGGTTAAACGCGGCGGAAACGGGGCCAGTATTAGAGCGGATGTTCTAGCGTACCCCGGGGTCGACAGATCGAGCGGCATGACCTGCGGCCCAGTTTTCAGCTATTCAACCGCTGTGCGGCTCCGGACCGAGGATCCTACTGCGCGCCCACTGAGCACGAAGAGCTGCTGTCCTGAACTCATCGCCTATACTGCCGCTCGCGCCGACATAGCTCAGTGGTAGAGCAGCTGTTTCGTAAACAGCAGGTCCGCAGTTCGAATCTGCGTGTCGGCTCCAGCCCTGCTTCCCGTTCAGGATCGCCGCTCCAGGCTGCGAATCTCGTCGCACGGGCCTGCCACAACGCTAAAGACCTGCTAACTGAACGAGTCCTGGGCGGTCCAGACCAACACTCGGAGGTCGCCGAGCGTGGCCGCGGAGCCCGCGATCCCACGCGGAGCACACTAGCCCTGCTGTCTTCGACGTAGCAGTCCTCCCGTGCGCGCACGTGGGAGATGGGGCCTCGATCGTCTGACTGCGTATCGGAACGCGAACCAGAATTGCCCTCGGCTACGGCTAAGGGTCGGCGCCCGATTAGAGGCCAGCCGCCTCGGGGGGGCGCACAGGTCATCGCCGCGCCGCCAGCTCGTCCCGGCGCTGTTCGAGCCAGGGCAAGGCAAGTTCCAGGCTCAAACCGACCGCCTCCTCGGATGACAGACCGCGTGCCCTCAGGGCGAAGAACGTCGGCGGCCCGATGACCGAGGCAACGACCGCCAGCGCGCGGTCATCGGACGACAGGTCGCCGAGAGCCGCCTTCATCAGGCGTTCGACGTCGGCGTAGTACTGATCCACCCCGCCACCCCAGGCGCGGATCAGGTCGGGTTCCCGCTCGTAGGCCCGCCACCACGGCTCGCTTCGCTCGTACAACGCCGCAAGTTCCTTCGCATCCGCGTGCTCGATCTC
>JANOIS010000360.1:0-11671 GCA_031407755.1 Chloroflexota bacterium
GTCCAGAACGCCGTCCCGTTCCGACAGCTCGGCGTGGCCACATCCAACCTGACGTTCTTTCGTCAGATCGGCGGGTCCGTCGCCCTCGCGATCGTGGGCACGATCTTTGGCTCGACCTTCCTCGACAAGATCGGCCCGTCCATGACGACGGCCGGTGTGCCAGCCGATGTCGTCACGGGCTTTGGTCAGGCGACGGCCAGCGGCGCGCTCGACTTCAACCGCCTGACCGGCGTCGGTGACCTTGGGGCGACGATCCTGGCGAGCCTCCCGCCTGGGGTCGCTCCCGCGGTGGAGCCGTTCATCGACAACGTCGTTGCCGGAATCCGTCAGGCGTTCAGCCTGGGCGTCGCCGAGACGTTCTGGATCGGGGTCGCGGCCGCGGTCATCGCGGGACTCGCCGCGGTGGTCATGATCGAACACCCACTGCGCTCGGGTTCCGAGGCTCCGGCGACGGGCGCGACCGGCCCGACCGAGGGCGGGGTCACGCTCCGTCCAACCGGACCCGCCACTGACTGATCCCACGACGCGCCGCACAGGGCCGCGCAGGCGGCGGCGGGTTTCGGGGGCTACGATGGGGTTCATGTCCCTGATCCCTGCTCCCTTTCCGCCACGTCTGCTTGCGCCTGGCGTCAACGCCACCGACCCGGACTTTCGCGCGGTGCTCGCCGTCGCCGAGCTGCCGCCCGGATCGATGCGCCGGGTCAGCCACGGGGACCTCGATGTCCTGCTCGCCAATACGGAGCGCGGGGTGTTCGCCACGGACGATCGTTGCCCGCATATGGGGGCCCCGCTGTCGATCGGCGAGCTGGACGGCTGCATCGTCGCCTGCCCGCTCCACGAAGGGCGGTTCGATCTGGTCAGCGGCGACCCGGCCCGGATGCCGACGACCGGTGGCCTGGACCCCGATGGCGTCTCACACCCGGCCTGGTCGCCGGCCGGTCGGGACCCCAGGGTGGATCCGCCCGGAAAGAAGGCGGAGGCGCGGCGGCTGACCCGCGTCCGCCGCCTCCGTTACTACCCCGTTCGGATCGTGGGCGACCAGATCGAGATCGCGATCCCCGGCTAGCTGTGATTCCCGGACACGTCGTTGACAGATGGGAGTCGAGCCGGGCGCCTGAACCGTGATCCCTCCCGGATCTTCGTCAGCGACGACCCACCGTCGTATTCGGCAACGACGGCGGCCACGACCGATGCGTCCATCCCCGGGCTGGCCGACGAGACTTCGCCGAAGCTCACGCGCCGACCGATCCCGCCAGATGACACCAGCCAGCATCACTAGGCGCGCTATGGGCCCTTCGTGCGTCCTCGGAGCGGCCACGTATCCGCCTGATCGTGCGTGCGCGTGTCGTCGTTCCGGGTGCGCGCCGGCTCCAGGAGCGCGGACAGCCCGCCTAACGTTCTGTGGGACGACATCTGGCGGACCAGGTGTGGGCCCGGGCGGGCCCGGGCGGCGGCCAAGGCGGCGGGCGGCGGGCGGCGGGCGGCGGGCCCCTGTCGTCCTGGGCGGCGGGCGGCGGGCCCCTGTCGTCCTGGGCGGCGACCAACGGCCGATCCAGGCGTCGGCGGCGCTGCGCTTGTGCGTGAGGTGCTCGGCGAGCGATCGTCGAACGGTCTCGATCTGCGCCTATCACGACCCACGGTCGTAGCTGACCGGATCGCGCCAGACCGGGACGTCGTCAACAACGTCCTCAGGAATCAGACCTAGCGGAGGCGGGCCTTGTCCCGGGCGGCCAACGGGACGACCGAACTTGGTCCTGCCGGGACGAAGTTCGTGGCGACGTCCGACGGCTAACGTCACGAGATGGTCACCGGATCGCCATGTGAGTGCCTGCAGCCGCGTCGCCCCGGCGTCGACCTGTGATAGGCGATCCGGGCGAGGACGCCGCGCGGGCGCAAACACTGACCTTGTCGCTGGCGTTGTACGAACAGATGCTGTTCTTCCGGCGGTTCGAGACCCAGGTCGACATCCTGTACCGCCAGGGCAAGATTCGTGGACCCGCCCACCTGGGCATCGGCCATGAGGCGATCGCCGTGGGCGCCGCCTCGGTCCTGCGCCCGGACGACCAGTCCATCGGGACCTACCGGGGACATGCTCACGCCCTGGCCAGGGGAGCCTCGCCACTGGCCGTGATGCTTGAGCTGCTCGGCCGCGCGGGCGGCATCTGCGAGGGCAAGGGCGGCTCGATGCACATCACCAGCGTGGCGCACGGCTATTACGGCTCGTACGCGATCGTTGGCGCCCACCTGCCCATCGCCTGTGGTCTCGCCTGGGCGAACCTGATCGGACGAACGGACCGCGTGACCGTGTGCTTCTTCGGCGACGGCGCCGTGAACATCGGGGCGTTCCATGAGGCTCTCAACCTGGCAGCGGTCTGGCGGTTGCCGGTGGTTTTTGTCTGCGAGAACAACCGGTACATGGAGTACACCCCGATCGCCAGTGTCATCCCGGTCGAGCGGCCGGCCGCCGACCGCGCCGCTGCGTACGGTCTCGACCGGATCGTCGTCGACGGGAACGACGTGCACGCCGTACGCTCGGTAGTCGGCGAGGCCGTCCAGCGCGCTCGTGGGGGCGCCGGCCCGAGCCTCATCGAGGCCGACACCTATCGCCTGACCGGGCACTCCGTGGCCGATCCCGGTGCCTACCGCTCCGCGGACGAGGTGTCCGCCGCCCGCGAACAGGAGCCGCTCGTCCGCGAGCACGCCGCCCTGGTCGCGGCGGGTGTCCCGCAGAACGACCTCGAGGACATCGCCCAGCGGGTCCAGGCTGCCATCGACACGCTCACGACGACCGCGCTTGATGCCCCGTTTCCCGATCCCGCCACGGCCTGGACCGATACCTGGAGCGACGGGACATCGCGATGGCGGAACTGACCTACCGGTCCGCGGTCGCCGCGGCCCTCGGCGCCGAGATGGCCCGCGATGAGCGCGTCGTGCTCATCGGCGAGGACGTGGCCTCGGGCGGCGTGTTCAAGGCGACCAGTGGTCTGCGCGAGCGGTTCGGACCCGCACGGGTCTGGGATACGCCGATCTCCGAGCAGGCGATCACCGGAGCGGCCCTTGGCGCGGCGATGGCCGGCCTGCGACCGGTCGCCGAGATCATGTTCTCCGACTTCTATGCCACCTGTTGGGACATCGTGGCAAACGAGATCCCCAAGATCCGGTACATGACCGGCGGGCAGGTCGGCCTGCCCCTGGTCATCCGGGGAGCCAACGGCGGGGGCCTCGGGTTCGGCAGCCAGCACAGCCAGGCGGTCGAGAACTGGGCCATGTGTGTGCCGGGGCTGAAGATCGTCGCGCCAGCGACCCCGACGGACATGCTGGGTCTGCTGACCGCCGCGATCCGCGATGACGACCCGGTCCTGGTATTCGAGCATAAGGCCCTGTACGCGACCAAGGAGGAGGTGCCGGATGCGGCCATCGGCGAGCTGGTCGTCCCGCTCGGGACGGCCGCGATCAAGCGCCAGGGACAGGACGTGACCCTGATCGCCCTGGCCAGCACCGTCGCGGTCTGTCTCAAGGCCGCTGGCGAGCTGGCTGACGCCGGGGTGTCTGCCGAGGTCATCGATCTGCGCACGCTCATCCCCCTCGACACGGCGGCGATCCTCGCCTCAGTTCGCCGGACTGGCCATGTCGTGATCGTCGAGGAGAACCCGGGCCAGCTCGGCTGGGGCGCAGCGATCGCCGCGATCCTGGCCGATGAGGCGTTCGACGACCTGGCCGGTCCCGTTGTCCGGGTGTCCGGCGGCAACGTGCCGATCCCGGTCGCGCTGCCCCTCGAAGCGGAGATCTCCGTGTCCCCTGCTCGGGTCGTCGCGGCGGTCGACCGGGTGCTCCATGGCCGTCGCGGCCAGGTGAGCCGGGCTGGGGGTGGCGCCCGAGCGTGAATAAGGCCCGCGGCCCGCGGCCCGCGCAGGGTGTCGAGCAAGTCATCACAGCACGGAGGATGGACAATGCAGATTCGCGGTGAAGAGGTCCTGCTGCCGGTCTCGGCGGTGTCGGCGTTCCCTCGACCTCACTGGATCCAGGGACGCGTCTTCGGGAGCCTGCACGAGCCCGCGTACCGAAGCCATGCCATGCGCGTCGCCTTTGAGGACGCGACGAAACTGTGCGCCGCTGAACAGGAGGCAGCCGGCCTGCACATCCTGGTTGACGGTGTCCAGTACTACGAATGGGAGGCGCCGGGCTTCCAGCTGGAGCCGATCTTCCACTACATCCCGGAGAACCTTGGCGGCATCCGGCCGTACGGACCACCCGGCGAAGGGGCCAAGTACCGGCCGTTCTACAAGGGCACCGTCTACGACAAGGTGACCTGGCAGCGCCCCATCTTCGAGGGCGTCGTGTACGCCATGGGCAATGCCACCAGCCGGCCGTTCAAGATCGCCCTGCTGGGACCGGCCCAGGGCAGCGTCATCCTCGACAACCAGTACTACAAGGGCGATACGGTCGCCCTGGCGATGGACATCGCCCGGGCCCTCAACCAGGAGCTCAAATACCTCGTGTCGCAGGGCCTGGAGGCCGTCCAGATCATCGACGTCCTGCCGCCATACACCCAGGACATGTGGCAGATCGAGGCCCAGAAGATCCTGTTCGACGGGGTCGATGCGATCAAGTTCTGGCACATCTGCTACGGCAGCGTCGATGGGCAGCGCGACGTCTTCACGGACACCGCCGCCGCGTCGATGGATCTGTTCCGAGCAACCCCAGCGGACGTCGTCCACGTGGAGTTTTGCAACAAGGGCTACTCGGAGCTCAGCGCCTTCAAGGATTTCCCGACTGACAAGATCCTCGGCGTGGGGGTGGTTGACGCGAAGAACACCCAGGTCGAGACCGTCGACACCATCGTCGCCAACATCCGCCGGGCGCTCGAGGTGGTGCCGCCGGAGCGACTGCTCATCGCGCCCGATTGCGGGCTCGGATACTTCAGCCGGACCGTGGCCTATGCTAAGTTGCGGAACATGGGCGAGGCCGCGGACATCGTTCGCGCAAGCTTGTAGCGTGTCGGTCGGGCCAGCGTCTCCGTCAACTGCTGGCCGCACCGTCTCTCAGGGGAGCAAGGAGCACGCCATAAACCAGCGCGCGGTGATCGGATCCGGGCTCCGGCTGGAGGTCGGGGATCACGCGTGCGCCTTCTATCGGACGCCGGCCGAGCGGGACGAGATCCTCCTGCCGTTCATCATTGAGGGGGTGCGGGCCGGTGACAAGTGCGTGTGCGTCGTCGACAGCTGCTCCCCCGAGGTCGTGCTCGAGCGGGTCGTGGCTGAGGTCGGAGCGTTGGTGCGCGAAGGACAGCTGGAGGTCCTCGACTCCGAGGGGACGTATTTCGCCGACGGCGGCTTCCTGCCCGATCGGATGCTCACGTTCTGGAACGACAAGGCGGCCACCTGCCTGGCCGAGGGCGACTACACCTTCGTCCGCAACATCGGCGACATGACCTGGGCGCACAAGCGACGGCCGGGTGTGAACGAGCTCGCCACCTACGAGTCAGAGCTGAACCGGTTCATGGCCGCCTACCCGCAGATCAACCTGTGTCTCTACGACCTGACCCGGTGCAGCGGCGAGCTCGCGCTGGATGTGATCAAGACCCACCCCAAGGTCCTCATGGGCGGAATGGTCCTGGAGAACCCGTACTTCCTGGAGCCGGATGAGTTCCTGGCCGCACGCCGGCGCAAGAGTGGCCGGTAGCGCCCATCTCGAGGACGTCGTCAGCCTGCGGGACCGACTCTCGGACCTGAGGGCGCTCCTCCTGCTGTCCATGCTGATGATGGACGGCGGTGACGAGAACCAGGTCCTGCGTCTGTCGGCGACCTCGGCGCCGTCACTGGGTGACTGGCGGATCGAGGGCTTTGTGTTCGACGAGCGGTTCCGGCGCGTGGACGAGACATGGTTGCGCGATGGCGACGACGCCCCGGACGAAGGCGTCGCGATCGGCCAGGTCGGACCGGCCGGCGGCGCCGTGGAGGTGCGTGGTCGGGCCTGGGGCTGGGCCCTGCCACTGCCCAGCGGCACGGGCCGTTCGCTGGGTCAGGTCATCGCGTCGGCGGATCGCCGCCCTTCGACGGAGGACCAGTTCCTGCTCCAGGTCCTGGTACAGCTGACGGGCGTGGCTGTGGCCAACGCCCGGCTGCACGCCCGGGAACGCGCCGCCACGGATGCGCTCGTCGCCACGAACGCGCGATTGGAGCAGACCGTGTCGACCGTCGAGCACCGGATGAAGGTCCACGATCGGTTGACCCGGGTGGCGATGGCCGGAGCAGGCCAGCTCGGGATGGCGCGCACCCTCCATGAGCTAACCGGATTCGCCGTGGCCGTCGAGGACCGCTACGGCAACCTCCGGGCGTGGGCCGGTCCCGGACGACCCGAACCCTACCCGAAGTCGTCCTGGCGCAGGCGCGATCGACTGCTCCGCCGGCTACGGGTGGAATCGCACCCGGTCCGCGACGGCGACCGGCTGATCGCATTGGCGACGCCTCGCTCGGACGTCGTCGGGGTACTCGCCCTCATCGATCCTGACGGTCGCGCCACGAGCACCGATGTCATGGCCCTCGAACATGGGGCGACCGTGCTGTCAGTCGAGCTGGCCCGGCTGCGCGGCCTGGCCGAGGCCGAACAGCGCTCGCAGCGAGACCTTGTCCTGGACCTGGTCACCGGGATCGACGACGAGAGCGCGCTGTCCCGGGCGGAGGTCCTGGGTCACGACCTGGGACTCCCTCACCGCGTCGTGATCATCGACGGCGACGACCGATCGCTCGACCACGAGCCGTTCATCGAGGCGGTCCGTCGAGCGCTCCTCGAGCGGGATCTGCTGCTGGGCGTTCGCTCGACGGCAGTCGTGCTCGTCGTATCGGGCGAGCACGACTGGGCTGCTGTGCGCCTGGCCATCCTCGGCGAGGTCGGTGGCGGCCGGTGTCGGATCGGCGTCGGTGAGCCGTGCGAGCGACCGTCCGAGCTGCCTCGCTCGTTCGGGGAGGCCGACCTGGCGCTGCGCCTCCAGCGGCGCTCGAGCGCCGCGGACCAGGTCAGCGAATACGGCGCCCTGGGGGTCTATCGGATGCTCGCCGCGCTGCCCGACCAGGGCGACGTCGAGCGCTACGTGCGCCAATGGCTGGGCGTCCTCATCGACTACGATGCCCGGCGTGGCACGGAGCTCGTCGCGACGCTGACCCGGTTTTTGGAGCGTGGCGGCAGCCTGGCCGCCACGGCGCATGACCTGTCGATCCACCGCAATACGCTCAAGTACCGGATGAGCCGCATCAAGGAACTGGCAGGGTCCGATCCGGGCGATCCGGATGACAGGTTCAACCTGCAACTGGCCACCCGCGCCTGGACAACCATCCAGACCCTGCGCGAGACGCCGGTCCGGCGTCCATGATGGCGCAGGCGCGCTGGATCGGTGGCGGTGCGAGTGCCGTGAATCGCACTCACGCTTCGGGACGGGCACCTCTGGACGGTACTGTTCGACTCCCTCCGCTGATCCGTCTCCCGCTGCGCGTGACCGCCCGGGCTAGCTCTCGGCCTGCTCCGGCGAGGCCTGCGGGCTGACCTCGTGCTCCGCGAGCGGCTGCGTGGCAGGTGCAGTCTCGGTGGCGGCCTCGCGGCGGCCAGCGACGTAGGCGCTGATGATCTGGCAGGCCTCGGCCGGGTCGTCGGTGATGCGCAGGAGGTCGACGTCTGCCGGATCGATAGCGGCCTGCGTCAGCAATGATCCGCGGATCCAGTCCAGCATCCCGCCCCAGTAATCGCTGCCCATGAGGATGATCGGGAAGTCCTGGACCTTCCTGGTCTGGATCAGGGTGAGCGCCTCGAACAGTTCGTCGAGCGTCCCGTATCCGCCCGGAAAGATGACGAACGCGTCGGCGTACTTGACGAACATCACCTTGCGCGCGAAGAAGTAGCGGAACTCCACGCCAAGGTCCACGTAGGGGTTGATCCCCTGATCGTGGGCCAGCTCGATATTGCAGCCGACGGACAGCCCCCCACCCTCCTGGCAGCCGCGGTTGGCCGCCTCCATGATCCCAGGCCCACCGCCGGTGATGACGGCGTAGCCCTGCTTCGCCAGCATCGATCCGAGCTCGCGTGCCTGCTGGTAGGCGGGCTGGTCCGGTTTCGTGCGGGCAGACCCGAACACGCTGACAGCCGGGCCCACGGCGGCCAGGGCATGGAACCCCTCGACGAACTCGGACAGGATCCGAAGCGACCGCCACGGGTCTGAATCGAGGAAGTCGGGCCGGCTCGGCCGCTGGAGGAGGGCCTCGTCCTCGGTGCGTCGGGCGCGCTTCGTCGCGTCATACGGGGCGTCTGGACGGACGGTCACGCGGCCATGGCGCGCGCGGCCTGCCTGTGGGTCGTCGGGCGGTGCATCGGTCATGCGGGTAGGATGCCACCGGGGACGAAACACAGCGAGGTATCCATGCGCGGACGGATGATCACAGCCGTTGCGATCGGGCTGACTGGCCTGATCTTCATCGGCCAGGGACTGGGCCTGCTGCGCGGGTCCAGCGTCATGGTGGACGATTCCCGCTGGGCGATCATCGGTGCTTTCGCCGTCATCGTCGGTGTGCTCATCGCGTTCAGCGCCTGGCGCTCGGGCCACCGGCCGGACGCCTGAGCCACGACGCCCAGATCGACTCCGCTGGGTCGTCACTGCCGGCCGTGACCTCGTTGCCGTGGCGGACCAGCGGCAGGCGGAGCAGTCTCGGGTCGGCCAGCAGGCGACCGACGATCTCCGCGTCGGTCATCGACAGGTATCCGAGGTTCGCGTCCCGGTACGCCTTCGATGCCTCATCCAGGAGCGGTCGGGCGCCCAGCCGCTCCACGAACCGGCGCAGTTCACCGGCGGCCATGGGCCGTTTGCGCAGATCCGAGTAGTGGACCACGATCCGGCGCTCGCGAAAGAACCGTTGCGCCGCGCGAGTGGCGGATGAATCGTCCATGCCAAAGACCTGGATCTCGGGCATCTTCTTCGTCGGCGTCTTGCCGAGTGGGGCAGGCACGCCACGGAGCGTAAACCCCGGGCGCCGCGCGCGGGGCGTAGCGGCGTCGCGCCGTAAGTCGGGATGGCGCCGCGCCGTGGGTCGGGCCGGACGACTCCTTCGATTTCGAAGCATCGCCGCCGTGGTGGGGCCGGCGGCGCCAGACCGCGGGTCGCCGGGACACCGCGACCGGTTACCATCGGACCTCCACGAACAGGAGGTGCCGCGTGACGGTCTGGTTCACGGTTCAGCTCGCCGATTCGCCCGGATCGCTCGCCCGCGTCGCGACCGCTCTCGCCGAGCGCGGCGTGAACATCACCGGGATCGTGGGTGTGGCCGAGGACACCGACGGCGCGCTCATGCTCACGACCTCGGACACGGCAGCCACACGCGAGGCGTTCGGCGCGCTTGGCCTAGCGTTCGAAGAGCACGATCCGACCGGCGGGATGGAGCCGGAATCGATGACGGTGGGCGACCTCCGACCCGGGGCCACCGGGCGCGGCCGGCTCGGCTGACGCAGGTCCCCGAGGACGTGCCCAGGCGTCGAGCCGCCGAGACGGCGGCCATCCGGTTCGATATCGTCGATGCGCCAGACGCCATCGCGGACGTGATCGGGCGCGTAACCAAGCTTGGCGGCCGGGTCCGGACGCTGGCGACGGTCCGCCAGATGGATGGCGATCCGGCCCTGGTCGAGATCGAGCTGGAAGTCGAAGGCGTGGACGACACGGCGCTCGAATCGGCGCTGACCGGTCTTGACACGGTGCGCAAGGTCCACCTGACCCGAGCTCTCGGCAGCATCTTCGGCAAGCGGATCATCGTCGTCGGGGGCGGTGCCCAGGTGGCCCAGGTCGCGCTCGGTGCGGTCAGCGAGGCGGATCGCCACAACCTGCGCGGTGAGCGCATCTCCGTGGACACCATCCCGCTCGTCGGCGAGTCGGCCATCGCCGCTGCCGTCCGGGCCGTCGCCGACCTGCCGCGTGCCCGCCTGCTCGTCCTGGCCGGATCGATCATGGGCGGCGATATCAGCGTGGCCGCCGACGAACTGCGCGCCGTCGGCATCCCGATCATCGCGCTGAACATGGTCGGCTCCATCACGGAGCACGTGGACCTCGTGGTCAGCGACCCGGTCCAGGCGGGCACCATGGCCGTCATGGCCGTCGCCGACACCGCCACCTTCGACCTCGCTCGCCAGCGCGGCCGCCGGTACTGAGGACGTCGCACCATGCGCATCGCGACCTGGAACGTCAACTCGCTGAAGGCTCGGCAGGAGGCCGTCGAGAACTGGCTGATCAGGGCCGCGCCGGACATCCTGCTCATCCAGGAGACCAAGCTCGGGGACACCGATGCGCCGGTGATGGCCTTCGCGATGGCCGGGTACCAGCTGGTCCATCACGGCGAGGGCCGCTGGAACGGGGTCGCCATCGCGGCACGCGACGGGCTCGCTGTCGGTGATGTGGTCACGAACTTCGGTGACGGACCCGTGCGCGACTCGGGTCCCGGCGGTACGGCCGGGAACGAGGACGACTTCGATCCGTTCGATGAGGCTCGGATGGTGGCGGCGACCGTGGATGGCCTGCGTGTCGCGAGTCTGTATGCACCCAACGGCCGGATCGTCGGTTCGCCGTTCTACACGGGCAAGCTCGCCTGGTTCGAGCGCCTGGGTCGATGGCTGGACGACGAGATCACGGCCGGACGGGGCGGGTCGCTCATCGTCGGCGGGGACTACAACGTCGCGCCGGCGGACATCGATGTCTGGGATCCACGCGCCGCGCACGGTGGCACGCATGTGAGCGAGCCCGAGCGAGCTGCGGTCGGCGCGCTGATCGACCGCGGTCTGGTGGACACCTACCGCGTCCGCCACGAAGAGCCGGGCCGCTACACGTGGTGGGACTACCGCGCCGGTATGTTTCACAAGAACTTCGGGATGCGCATCGACCTTCTGCTTGTCGGGTCGGCGGTCGCGGGTCGCCTTGTCGACGCCGAGATCGACCGTCAGGCCCGCAAGGGACCACCCGTCCCGTCCGACCATGCCCCGCTCACGATCGACCTTGACGAGTCCGGCAAACCCTTCGACCCCGACTGGGCGGGCGCTCTCGCGAGGATCGCCCGGCGAACGCGATAGACCGTCCAAGAAGGCAGTCCGGGGTGACCTGTGCCAACGCCGTATCGAGACATTCACTCCATGAATACGCCGTTCTGGCTGACGCGTCCAGGCGCCAGATATCGACCGTAGTTACCCGATGAATGTTCATCTAGTGGTCCGCCGGAGGACTCCCGACGCCGAAGGCCGCCAAGCCGGGCGCTAGATCCGGACGATCCGCGCCAGGTCCGCCACGAGGATCGTCGCGCCGCCATGGCTGACGGTGCGCGCCTGCCAGTCGGCCAGACGCTCGGTCAGCACGAGGGGCACGTCTACGTCGCGGCCGTGACAGACCCGCTCGAAGATCTCGATGATGTCCGCCTCTGCAGCGTCCTCGACACCGAACAGGAAGGTCGCGTTGTCCGACCCGAGAAATCCCCCGACCGAGGGCAGCTGGGTAAATCGGTGACCATCCGCGCGAAGCGCGTCCGCGACGGGTTCGGCGTCATCATGATGGATGATCGCGACCAGCAGCTTGCTCAAGAAAGGACCTCCACGCGTTGGTCCCCCAGTCTCGCAGATACGAAGCCGCCACGGCTCGCCCACCGTTCCGGACAACGGG
>JANOIS010000367.1:0-3332 GCA_031407755.1 Chloroflexota bacterium
ATCGACTACGGCGCCGGCAACCTCGTGAGCATCGAGCAGGGCCTCACCCGGGTGGGCGCCCACGTGACGGTGGCCCGCGGCCCGGGTGGCCTCGAGGGCGCGGATGCGGTGGTCGTCCCGGGCGTCGGCGCCGCCGGTCCGGCGATGGAGCGCCTGGAGCGTCGCGGGCTGGTGGAGCCGCTGCGCGACTGGATCGCCGACGGACGCCCATTTCTCGGGATCTGTCTCGGCCTGCAGCTGCTGTTCGAGGGCAGCGATGAGGACGGTGCCACGACCCTCGGTGTCCTGGCCGGCCGGACCGTGCGGCTCGAGGACGCGCCGACCCTCCCGCACATCGGCTGGAATCAGGTCGAGCAGCGACGACCGCATCCGTTGTTCGACGGCGTCACCGACGGCAGCGACTTCTACTTCGTGCATTCCTATGCCGGTCTCCCGGCAGTCGAGGCGGGCGAGATCGTGATCGCCACCACCGAGCACGGTAGCCGGTTCGCGGCGGCGATCGCCCGGGGCACGCTCCTGGGCGTCCAGTTCCACCCCGAGCGCAGCGGCGAGGATGGGCTGCGCCTGCTCGGGAATTTCGTCGCGCTCGTGTCTGCGGCCTCGCCGGGCGACCTTGTCGGGGTGCCGGCCTGATGCTCCGTCGGCGCGTGATCCCGTGTCTCGATGTCGCCGATGGACGCGTCGTCAAGGGCACCCGCTTCGTGGACCTGACCGACGAGGGCGACCCGCCCGAACTGGCCGAGCGCTATGCCCGCGAAGGTGCCGACGAGCTCGTGTTCCTCGACATCACGGCCGCCCCGGAACGGCGTGCCACGTTGCTGGACATCGTCGAGCGGACCGCTCGGCGGGCGTTCATCCCGCTGACCGTGGGCGGTGGGGTCCGGGCCGTCGAGGAGATGCGGGACGTGCTCCGGGCCGGCGCCGACAAGGTGTCGCTCAACACCGCGGCCGTGACCGACCCAACCCTGGTCAGCCGCTGCGCGAGCCGATTCGGTCGCCAGGCGGTGGTGGTGGCGATCGACGCCCGGCGCGACCCGGCGGCCGAGCCGGGCGGGCCGGCGCGCTGGACGGTCGTGATCAAGGGCGGCCGCGAGACGACCGGGCTCGATGCCGTGGATTGGGCGGTCCGGGCCGTGGACCTCGGGGCCGGTGAGCTGCTGATCACCGCGATCGATCGAGACGGCACGGGTCTGGGGTTCGATACGGATCTGCTGCGGGCCATCAGCAGCCGGGTGTCCGTGCCCGTCATCGCGTCCGGTGGGGCCGCCGGGCCGGCGGATTTCG
Source organism: Chloroflexota bacterium (assembly GCA_031407755.1). GTDB lineage: Bacteria > Chloroflexota > Limnocylindria > Limnocylindrales > CSP1-4 > SPCO01. The sequence goes on from JANOIS010000367.1 coordinate 1,285, forward strand.
TGGCCGCGGTCTCCGCGGGCGCCGATGCCGTGCTGGCTGCCTCCATCTTTCACCGGCGCATCCACTCCATCGCGTCGGTCAAGGCGGCCATGGCCGAGGCCGGCCTGCCGGTGCGGCTCGTGCCGGAGGTCGCGGCATGACGCCGGCCGTCGAGGTGCCGGCCGTCCGGTTCGATGCCGCGGGGCTCGTGCCGGCCGTCGTTCAGGACGCGGTTGACGGGCGCGTCCTGATGCTGGCCTTCATGGACGCCGCGGCGCTGGAGGCAACCGTCTCGACCGGCGAGGTCCATTTCCACTCGCGCTCGCGTGATCGGTTGTGGCGCAAGGGCGAAACGAGTGGGAACGTTCTGCGGTTGCGGGGGCTCGCGCTCGATTGCGATGGCGACGCCCTGCTCGTGACCGTCGAGCCGCTCGGACCAACATGCCACCGCGCGACCCGCTCCTGCTTCGATCCCGAGGGCGCACCGGCCGAGCCGTCGACCCAGGGCTTCGCGTGGCTCGAGACGTTGTGGTCGACGATCGCTGCCAGGGCGTCGGAACGACCTGCCGGCTCGTATACGACGTCGCTCCTTGACGGCGGCGTGGACGCGACGGCCCGCAAGGTGACCGAGGAGGCCACGGAGGTCCTGCTCGCGGCCAAGGACGACGCCGTGGCGTCGAGCCCGGAGACACGCCGGGCCCTCGCCGGCGAGACCGCCGACCTCCTGTTCCATACCCTGGTCCTGCTCGCCGAACGCGACCTGGCGCCAGCGGAGGTCGTCGCGGCGCTACGGGCCCGCCACGCCCGCTGATCAGCCCTCGCGGCGCCCGATCTCGCGGCGTCGCTTGCCGATGCGCACCTCGAGCCACTCCCCGGCGATGAGTTCGGGAACAAGCGCAGGCTCGGACACGCGCGAACCGTTGATCGTGACCCCGCCCGCCGCGATCATCCGGCGTGCCTCGCCGCGCGAGGCGAACACCCCGGCATCCACGAGGAGGGTGGCCACCCCCCCGGCCAGTGCGGCTGAGGGGAACGTGAACCCGCCCGTCGATGCGTGCAACGACGCCAGCACGGCCGGGTCGGCGATGGGTCCGGCCGCGAACATGGCCTCCGAGTCGCGGATCGCCCCGGCCGCAGCCGCCTCGCCGTGGGTCCGGACCGTGATGTCCCGGGCCATCGCCCGCTGCGTCACCCGCGCCTCCGGCCGAAGCGTCGCTTCCGCCTCGAGCCCCTCGATCTCGTCGCGTCCGAGCTCGGTGAACCAGCGCAGGTAGGTCCCGACATCGCGGTCATCGGTGTTGACCCAGTACTGATAGAACGCCAACGGCGTCGTGCGGACCGGATCCAGCCAGACCGAGTCCCCGGCTTCGCTCTTCCCGAATTTCGTCCCCGACGGAGAGAGCAGCAACCGGTAGGCGAGCCCGTGCGCCCGGTGCATATCGTCTCCCTCCCCACCCAGCCGCCGAATCAGCTCGAGGCCCGCGGTGATGTTCCCCCATTGGTCGGCACCGCCCATCTGAAGCTCGACCCCAAGCTCCCGATGAAGGTGGGCGAAGTCATACGCCTGGAGCAGCATGTAGCTGAACTCGGTGAACGACAAGCCGCGCTCCAGGCGCACCTGGACCGAGTCCTTGGCCAGCATGTACGGGATCGTGAAGTGCTTGCCGGTGTCGCGCAGAAAATCGATCAACGACACCCCACCGAGCCAATCGAGGTTATTGACCATGACCGCGCCGCCGGCCCCCGGCGAGAAATCGAGGAACCGCCCCAACTGAACGCGCAATGCGACCACGTTCGACTCGAGCGTCGCGTGATCGAGCAGGTTGCGCTCCGACGAACGCCCCGATGGATCGCCGATCATCCCGGTCCCGCCCCCGACCAGGGCGACCGGACGACCTCCGTGCCGCTGCAGGCGGAGGAGTCCGAAGATCGGGACGAGATGGCCCACGTGCAGTGAATCGGCCGAGGGATCAAACCCGTTGTAGCCGGCGATCGGCTCCGCCGACGCCAGTCGGGCCGCCAATCCGGGCGTCGTCGCGTGCAGCATCCCGCGCCATTCGAGTTCGTCC
>JANOIS010000384.1:0-3242 GCA_031407755.1 Chloroflexota bacterium
TGCATGTACTGGTGGAACGAGGGCATCACCGTCGAACTGCCGCCGCTCGGCTAGGGAACCGCGCGCGGGCGTCCGCCTCACGGGCATCCGCGCGTCGACCCCTTCCATGGAGCCGATGACCGGCCCTCCACCGCTGGCGACCCCTGGCCTGACGATCCCACTCGCGATCGAGGCGGTCGGGATCGTCAAGTCGTTTCCGGGCGTCCGCGCCAACGACCACGTCGACTTCGACCTGCGTCAGGGCGAGATCCACGCCCTGCTCGGAGAGAATGGCGCCGGCAAGAGCACGCTGATGAACGTGCTCGCCGGGCTCTATCGACCCGATGAGGGCGTGATCCGGGTGGGCGGCCAGCCGATCGAGCTGCGCTCACCGCGCGATGCCATCGCCGCCGGTATCGGCATGGTCCACCAGCATTTCACCCTCGTCCCATCGCAGACCGTCGCCGAAAACGTCCTGCTCGGGCTGGACCGACCACGGTTCCGCCTGGACCTCAAGAGGACCGAGGCACAGGTGGCCGAGCTCGCCGCCGATATGCGGCTGCACGTGGACCCCGGTGCGCGGATCTGGCAACTGTCCGTCGGCGAGCAGCAACGGGTCGAGATCATCAAGCTCCTGTTCCAGGGAGCCCGCGTGCTCATCCTCGACGAGCCCACCGCGGTCCTCGCCCCGCAGGAGGCCGAGGATCTGTTCATGACGCTGCGATCCATGACGGAGATCGGCCGCAGCGTGGTGTTCATCAGCCACAAGCTCGGCGAGGTGCTCGCCATCGCGGACCGGATCACCGTCATGCGCGGCGGCAAGGTCACCGCTGCCGGTATCGATCCGCACGGCGTGACCCGCTCCGACCTCGCCCGGCTGATGGTCGGTCGACCGGTCCTCGAGCAACTCCAGCGGGTGGCTGTCGAACCGGGTCGGGTCGTGCTGTCCGTGGAGGGCGTGACCGCCCGCAACGACCGCGGCCTGACCGCGCTGCAGGGCGTGTCGCTCGAGGTGCACGCGGGCGAGATCGTCGGCATCGCCGCCGTGGCCGGCAACGGGCAGTCCGAACTGGCCGAGGTCATCACGGGCCTTCGAACCTGTACCGGCCGCGTCGTCGTCAACGGCCGTGACATCGCGGCCCGTCCTGCGCGCGAGGCGATCGCGTCGGGTGTCGCGCATGTGCCCGAGGATCGGGCCGGCGTTGGCAGCGCCCCCAATCTGTCCCTCGTGGACAACCTCATCCTGCGCCGGTTCCGGCACGCCCCGGTCGCGCGTGGCCCGTTCCTCGACGACGAGGCGGCGCGATCCAAGGCCACCCAGCTGCAGCGCGCCTACGCGATCTCCGCCCCGACCATCGATGCGCCGGTGCGAATCCTGTCCGGCGGCAATCTGCAGCGACTCATCCTCGCCCGTGAGATCGATTCCGCGCCGACCCTGCTGGTCGCGGTCCAGCCGACTCGCGGCCTGGACGTCGGCGCGATCGAAGGCATCCACCAGCTACTCCTCGACCTGCGGGCCAAGGGGGCGGCCATGCTGCTCATCTCCGAGGAGCTCGAAGAGCTACTGTCCCTGGCCGATCGGATCCTGGTGCTGTACGAGGGTCGTGTCACGGCATCGTTCGATGCTCCCGGCGCTCCGGATATCGATGCGATCGGGCTGCACATGACCGGCGGGGACGGGTCCGCCTCCGCCACGGGTACCGGGCATCCATGACCATCCGGATCGAACCCCGCGGTGAGGCGCCTCGCTGGTTGTCGCCGGTCCTGACCCTGGGGGCGGTCATCGTCGCCCTGGCCATCGGCGCCATCGTCCTGGCCTTCGTCGGCGGCGACCCGATCCGCGCCTACCTCCACATCATCGACGCGGCGTTCGGCGACATCGGTGTCCTGTCCGACACCCTGGTCAAGGCCACGCCCCTGATCCTGACCGGTCTCGCCTGTGCCCTGGCCTTCCGGATGCGCCTGTGGAACATCGGGGCCGAGGGCCAGTTCCTCCTGGGGGCCTGGGGCGCCAGCGCTGTCGTCCTTGTGCCGATCCTGCCGCCGGGCACGCCATCGGTCGTGGTCATCCCCGCGATGATGCTCGCGGGGGCACTCGCGGGGGCCTGCTGGGGCCTGATCCCGGGCGTCCTCAAGGCACGCCTGGGGGTCAACGAGATCATCACCACCCTGATGCTCAACTACATCGCGCTGGCCTGGATCCAGTTCTGGGTGTTCGGTCCGTGGAGCGAGGGTGGATTCCAGCAGACCGTCACGTTTCCCAGGGAAGCCTGGCTGCCACGGCTGACGGACTTCGCGAAGGACGTCCCGCTGCTGGCCGGGCTGACCACGCATCTGGGGCTGGTCTTCGCCATCGTCGCGGCGTTGATCCTGTCCATCATCGTGTCACGCACCCGGTGGGGCTATGAGATGCGGCTTCTGGGTGACAATCCGCGCGCGGCGCGCTACGCCGGCATCGATATCGCGCGGTACGTCATCGTCGTCTTCGCGATCTCCGGGGCGCTGGCCGGGCTCGCCGGCATGAGCGAGGTGTCCGGGGTGGTTCACCGGCTGCAGGACCGGATCTCCCCGGGATACGGGTTCACGGCCATCATCATCGCGTACCTGGCGCGCTTCGGACCCTTGCGCGTGATCGTCGCCTCGATCCTGTTCGGTGCCCTGATCCTGGCCGGCCGCGAGATCCAGCCGTCGGGCGTCCCGGCGATGATCCAGGGCGTCATCCTGTTCTGCCTGATCGCGGCCGAGGTCCTCGTCCGCTACCGGATCCGATTCGTCCGGCGCGTCACGGCGACGACGTGATCGATTTCACGCTGATCCTGGCGGCCGGCGTCGCGAGTGGCACGATCCTGCTGTTCGCCGCGGTCGGCGAGATCTTCGCCGAGCGGGCCGGGGTTTTGAACCTGGGCGTCGAGGGGATGATGCTCATCGGTGCGGTGGCCGGCTTCTCCGTGGCGGCATCGACCGGGGACCCGTGGGTCGGACTCGTGGTGGCCATGCTGGCCGGCGGGCTGCTGAGCCTGGTCCACGCCGTGATGACGATCCATTTCCGGGCGGATCAGGTCATCTCCGGGCTGGCCCTGACGTTCCTGGGGACCGGCCTGGCCCGGGTCCTGGGCGACGGACTGTCCGGCGCCGGGGTCGTCGCGAGGCTGCCGAGCTTCACGATCCCGGTGCTCGTCGAGATCCCCCTGGTCGGACCGATCCTGTTCCGCGACCAGAGCGTCATGACCTATCTCGGCCTGCTCCTCGTCCCGCTCGCCTGG
>JANOIS010000412.1:0-1894 GCA_031407755.1 Chloroflexota bacterium
CGCGGCCACGACCCGGACGAACGGCTCATTCGCGTACGCGGCCACGTACAGCGCGGCGAGCTCGTCGGCGCTGATCGGGCGTGTCGGTCTGACGTGATTGGTGGACAGGATGCCGCGATTCATCGGCACCAGGTGGGGCACAAAATCCACTGCGATCGCTCCCGGGTTCGCGCCTGGATTCAAGCCCACGCTCGACGCGGCGACCGCCAGCTCCTGCTCGATCTCGGCGACATGACGGTGGCCGCCGATGCCGTAGGCCCGCACGCTTCCGTCGACCTCGCCGAACATCATCTCGGGCTTTGGATCGCGGCCGGCCCCGCTGACACCGCTCTTGGCATCGACGACGAGGTCGCCGATCAGCCCGGCCCGGGCCAGTGGAGCAAGCGCCAGCAGCGTGGCGGTGGGATAACAGCCGGGCGAACCGACGATCGCGACCGGCGCATTAGCCAGGGCCTGGATCTCGGCACGGTGTAACTCGGGCAGTCCATAGACCGCCACATCGAGCAGCTCCGGGTGGGGGTGCTCGAACCCGTACCAACGCGGATAATCCGCCGGATCACGCAGCCGGAAGTCGGGCCCGAGGTCGATGATCGCGATGCCCTTCGCGGCCATGGCTGGGACCATCGCGGCGGCCGCGCCGTGGGGGAGGGACAGGAACGCGGCATCGATGTCCGTGGGGAGCTCGGTCCCGACGGTGAGGCCAGTGGTGGCGAGGTGCGGGTGGAAGCCCTCGATCGGGTCGTCGTGGCGGTTGCGCCCGGCGAGCCCTGCGATGTCCACGTTCGGGTGGCGACTGAGCAGCCGGATCAGCTCCGCACCGACATAGCCGGTGGCGCCGATGATCCCGACGCGGATCTTCCCTGGCGCACCGTCGGGCTGCTCGCCTCGACGTGAGCGGGGGAGGAGCCCGGACGACCACCCACCCGCCTCGATCGCGGCGGGTGACTCGAGTCCTGCGCTCACAGGCACGTACCTGCGCCATTGGGCGCGGTCCCGCTCACTGACGGGCGACTCGGGCGGCTCGACGGGATCATATGGACGGTCGTCATCGGGTGGATGACTATACACAAATATGCATAGTCATGCAACGCGCACCGACGTTCGACCGACATTTCGCGCCCATCCGCCAATCCCTACTTGTCTAGTCGGGATTATATGATATCGTCCCGAACTGAGGCGGTCTTCGCCAGTCACACACAGGAGAGCCCGATCCGATGCCCAACGCCGTTGCCGCCGCAGCCGCCGCAGCGCTGCCGCCCGCCCGCATGATCGATCCGCGCGGCCATCGCTTCGGGGCGGGTGTGTCGGCCGGGCTCCTGATCGTCGCGACCGTGGTCCAGGCACCGATCCTCGTCCTCGTTGTGCTCCTGTCGATCGGGACGTCCGCGGCGTTCGGGCTCAAGTATTCGATCTACGGCGCGGTCTGGCGGCGGATCGTGAAGGTCGCCGGCATCGGCAAGACCGAGCCCGAGCATGAGTATCCGCCGCGCTTCGCACAGGTCCTCGGCAGCATCGCGCTGACGCTCTCATTGGTCGCGTTCCTCCTCGGTGCGTCGGTGGTCGGCTGGGTCTTCGCTCTGGCCGTCGCGGGCCTGCAAACACTGCTCGCGGTCACGGGCTATTGCCTCGGCTGCCGGCTGTACTTCCTGCGTTGGTGGGTGCCGGATCTCGTGACCAGCATCTGGACGCGGGGTCGCGTCCAGCACGTTCCGTTCGCCGTGGAGCCGATCCGCTACAGCTAGCCGGTCCGTGGCTCGACGACGGCGGCCACTGCCTGGGATTCCGTGGCGCGGCGGCGCTCGCTCGGCACGACCATCGTGCCGTCGTCGGCGCGGTTGAAGCGGGCGATGAGGTCGAGTAGGTCCGTCTCGAGCGCCTCGCGACCGGCCTCCCC
>JANOIS010000426.1:0-2387 GCA_031407755.1 Chloroflexota bacterium
GAGTCTCGATGCCGTGGAGCGGCAGGGCATGCCGTTCGTGGGCGAGACCGGCGGGGTGGGCGGAGTCGGCGGAGTCGGCGGAGTGGGCGGCGACCGCGCCCCCGACCGCGCCCCCGACCGAAGCGGTCTTCCCGCCGACCCGGCCCTGACCGATCGACTGGATGCCGCGCGCCGTGATGCTGATGCGCATCGGGACCACGGGGAGCGGCGCGCTCCCCGCCCCGACCGCATGCAGCGGTGACCGCCACCGAGCGTGTGATGGTCCCGGCCGTCGGTGGCACCCGTCGCGTTCCAGCCCCGGACCCCATCGCCACCGACTACCTGCTCCTCGCCCTGCGCCTCGACCAGCACATCCCGGGTCTTGTCGACGGCTATTTCGGGCCGGCCGATCTGAAGGCCCGGGTGGACATGGAGCAGCTCCGTGGTCCGGCCCGCCTGCGCGAGGACGCCGTCGCACTGACGGAACGCGTCGCCCGCGAGATCGTCGAGCCGGATCGGCGCGACTGGCTGATCGCCCAGCTCGGGGCGCTCCAGGCCCATGCCGCCGGACTCGCCGGCGAACCGCTGCCGTATGAGGCGCTGGTGACCCGGATGATGGGGTTCGCGCCGCTGCGTCGCGACGATGCGGAGTTCGCGGATGCCAGCACCAGGATCGATCAGATGCTCCCCGGTGATGGACCGCTGAACGAGCGGATCGCGGCCTGGGACAAGACGCTGGAGATCGCCGTCGATCGGGTCCCCGCGGTCGTCGATTGGTTGGTCGATCGGTTTCGGGAGCGCGCGGCGGGCGATTTCGGCCTGCCGGCAGGCGAGGACGTCACGGTCTCGCTGGTCACCGCGCAGCCGTGGTCCGGCTACAACTGGTTCGACGGTGGGCGGCGTTCGCGGGTGGACATCAACACGGACCTTCCGATCCGGGCGCCGGACCTCGTGCTGACGGTCGCCCACGAGACGTACCCGGGCCACCACCTCGAGCATGCCTGGAAGGAAGTCGATCTGGTTGATGGTCTGGGTCGCCTGGAGGCATCGGTCCTGCTTGTCAACACGCCCGAATGCCCCGTCAGCGAGGGCCTGGCGAATTTTGGAACCGTCTTCGCCACGCCGATCGAGGAGCGGGCGGACCTGCTGGTCGAGTTGTTCGAGCGGGCGGCTTTGGCCGTGGCGGACGACCCGATCCTTGCGCGCGAGACCGCCGAGCTGGCCGTGGCCCTCGCCGAGCCACGCCGGACGATGGCTGCCATTCGGGGCAACGCCGCGTTCATGCGCCACGCCGATGGCGCGACCCACAACGACGTTCTCGCGTACCTCCAGGACGTCGGCGGATACACGCCAGGTGTGGCCGCCAAGCGCCTCGAGTTCCTCGAGCATCCGCTGTGGCGGACCTACGTCTTTGTCTACGCCGAGGGTGAGGCACTCCTGCGTCGGTGGGTGGAAGCGGTGCCACCGGCGGGACGGACGGCCCGGTTTGGTCGCCTCCTGCACGAACAGGTCACACCCGGTCGGCTTCTCGCGGACCTGGGCTGAGGGTCACGCCTGGGCCCTGGCGGCCGGACAGCCAGGACATCGCGAACCCGGCGCGGGTCAGGCGTCGAGGTCTCGGCTGAACACCACGCGGTCCTCACCATCGCCATCGTGGTGGGGATGGGTCGGCGTGCCGTAGATGAGCTGGGTGCCGGGGCCATCATCGATCCGAAATCCCACAGCGCGATGGAACGCGACCGAGGTCCGGTTGCCGGGCCACGTGACGGCCGTGACCCGGCGCGCGCCATGGGCGGCGAGATCGGCGAAGGCCCGCTCGTACAACGCTCGACCCAGGCCCGCGCGGCGGCGGTTCGGGTCAGTGGCGATCATGTGGACGTAGCCGGTCAGTGGGTCGTCCTGGCTGACGAACGCCACAAGAAATCCCGCCAGCCGGCCATCGGATCGCGTCGCGATCCACGACGTGCCGCTGAAATGCTCGAGCCATAGACGCGGCAGGAGCGCTCGCATCCGTCGTCCGCTCCACCATTCGTCGATGACCTCCGTCAGGGTGGGGTGGTCGTCCTGGGTGGGGCGACGGAAGGTGATCTCGTCGCTCATCGGGCGGTCCGCCAGGCGGCCGCGGCGGCCAGGACCACCTGGGCGGGAACGAGGATCCCGAATGTCTGGGCGAGATAGTCAGGGAGGGTCAGCACACCGCCCTCCATCCGAGCGAACAGCCATAGCCCGACCTGACCAAGCACGATCCCGGCGACGGCCAGCGTCACGGCGATCCACACGGCCCGCGATCGCCCGGCGACCGACGATCCGATGGCATAACCGGTCACAACGGCCACGATGAGCAGTCCGCCGGACACGGCCATCACGCCACCCAGGACCACGGTCGCGGCGGCCCCGGCGAGCGCCGC
>JANOIS010000436.1:0-10787 GCA_031407755.1 Chloroflexota bacterium
CGCTGCGCAGCCGGCGATGCTCAGCGTGACCAGCGCGATGACTGCTGTCCGGGCACGTCGGCGAGGGTTCAGCGGATCTCCCTTCGAGCATCACCTGCGTCGAGCCAACGACTCCCGGGAGCCTCAGTTCGTGACGCCGCCCGCCATCCTGGTCAAGGCCGCCGGCCGGCCAGCGCGTCGGCGTGTAGCCCGCGCGGATCGATCGAGGCCCGGCCCTCGCGAGCGGCCAGCTCGCCGAGCGTCTCCCGATCGAGGATCGCGAGCATCGCGTCGCGGACATCGATCATCACGTCACGCAGCGGGCACGTGGCCTCGTCCGGACACGAACAGCGACCGTAGTAGCGCAACGAGACGCACGGAAGCGGTGCGAGGGCTCCGTCCAGCAGCCGTACGACCCGCCCGATCGTGACCGTCGAGGCCTCGGCCGCAAGCGCATAGCCGCCGTGGGCGCCGAGCGTCGTCCGGACGATGCCGCCGTGCTTGAGGGTGGCCATGATCTGCTCGAGGAACTTCGACGGGAGCTGGTTGCGCTGGGCCAGCGCGGCGAGCGCCACCGGCCCGGAACCATCGTGGCGGACGAGATCGACCAGGGCCCGCAGACCGTACTCGGAGCGACGGGAGAGACGCATCGGGGCATCGTAGTCCGGTTAACCTTGAGCGGCGCGCCAGGCTGACCACGCCCCATACGAAGATCGCCTCGTCTGACCGCAACGAGCCCCCGAGTTATCCACATTCCGGACCCACCGGCGGCCGCCGCTGTGGACAACTCTCGCTACACGGCCGGGACGCCAGCGATGTTCCTGGACCAGACCATCAAAATCAAGGATCAGGCGTATGACCATCCCTGCGGAACGACTGACGATGGCTGCTATGGCGTCACGGGCTTCGACGACCGAATCCTCATCACGCACGAAATCGGACACACCATCGGGCTGGAACACTGCGACATGAACTATCAGGTGATGTGCCACGTGCGGCCATCGCCGACCAACGAGATCACCGAGGGGGTTTCCTACTGGAAACCCCAGGCGCTGGACATCCGCGCTCTCCTGGCGTTCTACCCATGAATGGGGGCACCGATATGAAACATCAGCGACTGGCAACGGTCCTCGGGTTCATGGTCTTGATCACGGCCTGCACGGCGGTTCCGGGGGCGAAGCCAGCGTCAAGTGTGCCGACCGCATCGGCGACACCTGCGGCTGCGCAGTGCTACCAGCTCACGGTCTCGGCGGGCCAGGGCCCGGAGACAATCGGTGAACTCCGCCAAAGCACAACGGACACGGCCATCGGCGTCTTCCGCGGGTACGGAGAGCCTCGGTGGAACACGCCTGACGGTCAGCGCCCGTCGCCCCAGGAAGTCCAAGTCAAGTCGGCCAGCATCGTGCGGGCGATCACGCTCGAGGTCAAGGGGACCGTTCGTGGCGCTCGAGAGGATGCCGAGCATGCAATCGCGCGCGGAGGGACCATCGGCTGTGACACGTTCAGCTATCCCGATGACACGGAGCTGGTCGAGGGTCAGCGTTACATGTTCTTTATGATCCCCGTGAGTGACAGTGAGGGCCAGCCGTCCGGTGAGTTCCTCGTGACCAACGCGTGGCCAATCGGAAACGACGATGTCGTCACAACCGCGCGGGACGGCGACCTGCCGCTGCCCGCCGCCATCGATGCGGTCAAGAATGGCCCGAAGGTCACGGCGCCGCCGAGTCCTGGGGAACCCCCCGAGACCACTACGGGCCCCTAGTGTGTAGCTTTTCGACAAGGCTCGCGATGTAGAACATCCGTACGAAATAGCCGCGGCTTGTGTTACCATCTCGTCCGATGGTCGACGACGTCTCCCGCATCCTTTCCAGCGATATCGAGGACGAAGCGGACCTCGTCGTGGAGGGGTCGCTTCGACCGCGCTCCCTGGCCGAATACATCGGTCAACAGGAAGTCAAATCGAACCTGTCGGTTCTGCTCCAGGCGGCGAAGGGCAGGGGAGAGGCCGCGGATCACATCCTCCTGTACGGCCCGCCCGGCCTCGGCAAGACCACCCTGGCCACGATCGTCGCTCGGGAGCTGGGGGTCAACGTCCGCTACACGAGCGGGCCCGCGATCGAGCGCGCCGGCGACCTCGCCGCGATCCTGACCTCGCTGGACGAGCGCGACGTCCTGTTCATCGACGAGGTCCACCGGCTCAACCGGGCCGTGGAGGAGATCCTCTATCCGGCGATGGAGGACTACGCGCTGGACGTGATGATCGGCAAGGGTCCGAGCGCCAGGAGCCTGCGGCTGAGCCTCAAGCCATTCACGATCGTCGGTGCCACGACCCGCGCGGGCCGCATCAGCTCCCCGTTGCGTGACCGCTTCGGGGCCACCTTTCGGCTCGATTTCTACACGGACGACGAACTGGCCGAGATCGTCCAGCGCTCCGCCGTGATCCTGGACGTGCCGATCGATACGGCCGCCATCCGTGCCATCGCCCGTCGTGGTCGCGGCACGCCGAGGATTGTGAATCGATTGCTCAAGCGCGTCCGCGACCACGCGCAGGTGCACGGCGACGGCCGCGTCCACGAGACGACTGCGCGCGACGCCATGCGCCGGATGGAGATCGATGACGAAGGGCTGGACTCGGCGGACCGCAAGCTCCTCGCCGCGATCGTCCAGAAGTTCGCGTCCGGGCCCGTCGGGGTCGCCGCGCTGGCCGCCGTCCTGTCCGAGGAGACGGACACCATCGAGGACGTGCACGAGCCGTTCCTGCTCCGCCTCGGGTTCATCGACCGCACCCCGCAGGGCCGCATCGCGACGGATCTGGGGCGGTCGCATCTGAGCGCTCTCGGCTACGAGATCCCGCCGCCGCGGCGCGCCGAGTCCGGGATGCCGAGCCTGTGGGACGAACCGCCACCCGGCCCGGACGAGGCGTGAGCGCCCCGTACGTCTCGAAGGCGGCGCACTACGAGGTGACCGTGCCGCCCCCGATGGATGGCTCGACGCGGGCACGGACCGGGGTGCTGACGCTGACCCACGGCGCGCTGGACACGCCGCAGTTCATGCCGGTCGGCACGAACGCCACGGTCAAGGCCCTCTCGCCGGACGAGATCAAGGCGACGGGGGCCACGATCATCCTGTCCAACACCTACCACCTGTACCTGCGCCCTGGTCACGAGCGCATCGAGCGACTCGGCGGTCTGCATCGATTCATGGACTGGGACGGCCCGATCCTGACCGATTCGGGCGGTTATCAGGTCGTCTCGCTGGGCGACCTGCGGGTCGTGGACGACGACGGTGTCACGTTTCGTTCGCACCTGGACGGCTCCATCCATCGATTCACCCCGGAGCACGCGATCGCCGTGCAACAGGCGCTGGGCTCGGATATCGCGGTCGCCTTCGATCAACCGGTCTTCCCGAGTTCGCCACGGGACGTCGTCGCGGACGCGACCGCGCGCACCCATCGCTGGGCGGAACGGTCGTTCGCGGCCCACACACGCGAGGATCAGGCGATCTTCGGTATCGTCCAGGGGGGCCTGGACCCGGAGTTGCGCGAGGCCTCGACCCGGTTCATCGCCGGGCTCCCGTTCGACGGCATCTGCATCGGCGGTCTGGCCGGGGACGAGACGCCAGCGCAGCGGGACGCCGCGCTGGACGTCGCGGTACGCCTGCTCGACGATGACCCGCGGCCGCGCTACCTGATGGGTCTCGGCTCACCGGCGGATCTGCTGGAGGCCGTCCATCGAGGGGTGGACCTGTACGACAGCGTGCTGCCGGCTCGGGTGGCACGCAACGGGCAGCTGTGGGTGCCCGGCGATCGACTGAACATCCGCAACCGGCGCTTCCTGGACGACCCGGAGCCTGTTCAGGCCGACTGTCCATGCCTCCTGTGCCGTCGATTCTCGCGGGCTTACCTCGCGCATCTGTTCCGGGCGAAGGAGCTCCTGGCGTATCGACTCGCGACTTGTCACAACCTGACCTTCACCCTAGACTTCATGGCGAGGATCCGTGCCTCGATCCGGGCCGGAACGTTCCCCGCTGACATGTCCGCACTACGCTCACGCGCGGGTCGGATAAGTGGCGGTGAAGTCGCGGAGCAGTCCGCGTGAAGGATCGCTCGGTACCCTGCATGACAAGTCGGAGGCGCAGCAATGGGCTCGCGAGATCGACCCAGCAAAGAGGCCAAGAAGAAGCCGAAAGCCAAGAGCGCACAGCCGAGTCTGTCGCCGCTCTCGGAGCCCCCGCAGAACGTGGAGGTCATCCGAAAGCCGCGCAAGGAACGGCGGGTCGTCGAGGACGACGCGGAAGAGGGCTGATCGACCGGACGGATGCCACCCAGGCCCGAGCCGCTGTTGGATCATGCCGATCGATGAGGAGCGTGACGAACAGATGGCGATGACGGACGAGCGAACAACGGAACGCACACTGGCCGAGCGAGGCAAGGCCGTAGAGGCGGCGCTGGCCACGATCGAGAAGCAGTTCGGTCGCGGGGCGATCATGAAGCTCGGCACGTCCGAGCGACAGGCGGTCGACTTCATCCCGACCGGCTCCATCGCCCTGGACCTCGCGATCGGGGTGGGTGGCATACCGCGCGGTCGCATCACGGAGATCTTCGGCCCGGAGTCGTCAGGCAAGACGACCGTCTGTCAGCACGTCCTGGCGGAAGCCCAGGCACGCGGCGGCGTCGTGGCCTTCATCGATGTGGAACACGCGCTTGACCCGGGGTACGCCCGGGCCTGCGGCGTCAATGTCGATGAATTGCTCGTCTCGCAGCCGGACACGGGTGAGCAGGCGCTGGAGATCACGGAGACCCTGATCCGCTCCGGCGGTATCGATTGCGTCGTGGTCGACTCGGTCGCAGCACTCGTGCCGCGGGCGGAGATCGAGGGCGAGATGGGCGACAGCTTCATGGGCATCCAGGCGCGCCTGATGAGTCAGGCGCTGCGCAAGCTGACCGGCGCGGTGTCGCGGTCCAACACGGCCCTCGTGTTCACCAACCAGTTGCGCGAGAAGATCGGGGTGATGTTCGGCAATCCGGAGACGACGCCGGGTGGGCGTGCCCTGAAGTTCTATGCCTCGGTCCGGCTGGACATCCGTCGGGTCGAGACGATCAAGAACGGCACGGAGTCGGTCGGCAACCGGGCGCGGGTCAAGGTCGTGAAGAACAAGGTCGCAGCGCCGTTCCGAGTGGCCGAGTTCGACATCATGTACGGCGAGGGCATTTCCAAGGAGGGCGGGCTGCTGGACGTCGGCGTCGCGATGGACGTCGTGTCCAAGGCCGGTGCCTGGTTCAACTTCGGGGAGACGCGCCTCGGTCAGGGTCGCGAGGCCTCCAAGGACTTCCTCAGGTCCAGTCCGGAGATCGCCGCGGACATCGACCGTCGTATCCGGGGCAAGATCTCTGAGGTCGTGATCCCGGTCGAGGGCATCACCGAGGCCGTGTAGGGTCCGGTGGCTGGCCGTCCCCGGCGACGCGAATCGCTCGCCGAGCAGCGTGAACGACGCGCCGAGATCGATGACCCGGCAGTCGTCCTTGAGGCGGCCGCCCGCTTCCTCGAGGTCCGCTCGCGCTCGGTCGCGGAGGTGCGCCGCCGACTCGGTCGGGCCGGATACCAGGACACCCTCGTGGAGGGCGCCATCGTCCGCCTGACCGAGCTCGGCATGCTGGACGACGCGACGTTTGCCCGCGCCTGGGTGGAGTCGCGGGACCGCGACCGGCCGCGGGGGGAGCGGGCGATCCGCGAAGAACTGCGGCTCAAGGGCATCGACCGGGAGACCGTGGACGTCGTGCTCGGTGATCGGCGAGACCTGGCAGCGGCGGCCGCGGAGGTTGCGGAGGCGACCGGCGAGATGTCGGACCGCAGTCCGGATCGGGTCGCGGCGGAACGGTTGGTCGCGAAGCACGCCCGCGCCCTGGCCCGCGTCGTCGACCCCCGCCAGCGTCGCCAGCGCGCATACGCGCTCCTCGCCCGCCATGGTTTTGATCCGGAGACGTGCCGGGAGGTCGCGGCCATGGCCGCCGGCGACGATGCCGTTGTCCCCTGACACCGACCCTGACCGGACCTGATCGCAGCGGACCATCCGAGACCTCTCAGGCGCGGGACCAAGGTCCGGGTGGCGCGTCATGACCATCCGGTCGATACTGCCGCATGTACCCATCGCGGCCCGTTGCGGGTCGCATCCATCACTCCGGGGGCAGGAGTCGATGACATGAAGCTCACACGACAACGATCAACGTGGCTGGCCGGCCTGGGAGCGATGCTCTTGGTGGTCATGATCAGCGGCGTCGTCGCCGGTGCCAACCTGCTGGTCGCGACCGGACCCACGGTCGCGGCCGTGGTCGACACGACGACGTCATTCGAGGATACGAACGGCAACGGCATCGATGACGACTGCGAAGCCGCGGTCACCGCGGACCCGGCCGCCGCAGCCGCCGCCGAGGTCGCCGCGGATCTTGACGGCGACGGTCAGATCTCCGTCACCGAGGCAGCCCATAGCGGGCGGACCGGCGGCACCAACTGCAACCACGGCGGGTACGTCAGTCAGGTGGCCCATGACAAGGCGCCCTGCGTGGAGGTCCCGGGGCCGGAGCCGGTCGCGACGGACATCCTGGCCGCGAACGCCCACGGGGCGTGGGTGTCGCTCGTGGCGCAGTCCGAAGCCATCGGTGGCAAGAACTGCAATCACGGTGGCGCCGTCAGCGAGGCGGCCAAGGCGGACCGAGAAGCCCGCGCCGCCGCCAAGGCCGAGCGCAAAGCCGAGCGCGACGCGGCCAAGGTGGCACGGATGGCCGAGCGCGACGCGGCGAAGGCCGCACGGATGGCCGAGCGCGACGCGGCCAAGGCGGCACGGCTTTCCGAGCGCGATGCGGCCAAGGCCGCACGGACATCCAGCCACGCCGCGTCGAAGGGCAAGAGCCACTGACCGCCTGGGAAACCTCTACCCGGCACTGGTGACCGGTTGCATTGATCGTTTGAGCGCCGTGCACGAGGAGCTGCTTCCCCGGATCGTCGTTCCGGAGAGCCAGTCCCTCGTGCTGATGCCCGTTTTGATCGACGGAAGCGATCAAGGCGATACATCGTCATCGCGGCACCGCACGCCCTCGCGGCACGGCCCGCTCGCGGCACCGCACGCGACCTCGGTTGACCCTCCGTGGTCCGGGCCGTAGGCTACGCATACACGTTCCAGGCGCCGCCGATACCGGCGTTCCGAACATGAGTGTTGGCCGATCGCGGCCCGTCGAGGGGGTACTGACCCGAATCGGGGCCTCACCACCTCCCAATCGCGATCGAGCCGTTGCAAACGTGATACGTCCGGCCGCATAACCCGGTCCGGATGGGAGGACAACCGATGGAGACACCGGTGATCGCGGCGGTGGCCCTCGCGGCCGCCGTCGGCGGAGCCATACTCGGCGCATTGATTCGCAGCATGTGGGCATCCCAGGGCATGAAGGCCGCGCAGTCGGAGGCCCGCCGGATCGAGGCCGAGGCGCGGACCCGTCAGAAGGAGCTGATCCTCGAGGCCAAGGACGAGAAGCTCAAGCTGGGTCGCGAGGCCGAGGAAGA
The DNA here is from genome assembly GCA_031407755.1 of Chloroflexota bacterium. GTDB lineage: Bacteria > Chloroflexota > Limnocylindria > Limnocylindrales > CSP1-4 > SPCO01. The sequence continues at coordinate 7,533 of JANOIS010000436.1, forward strand.
GGCCCGCGTCCGGCGTGGTGAACTCGGCGCGCAGGAGCGACGCCTCGTCCAGCGTGACGAACAGCTCGATCAGCGCAGCGAGATGCTCGGAGAACGCGATCGCAAGCTGATGGAGCGCGAGCGTGACCTGGACAAGACCAGGGAGGATCTCACCCGTGCCACACAGGATCAGGTGGCGGCCCTCGAGCGGGTGTCCGGCCTGTCGGCGGAGGACGCCAAAGGGATGATCATCGAAGCCGTCCGCGCCGAGGCCGAGCACGATGCGGTGAAGATCGCCCGCGCCATCGAGCGCGCAGCCCGTGAGGAGGCCCAGGACAAGGCCCGTGACATCGTCCTGACCGCCATGCAGCGCGTGGCCGCGGACCACACCGCCGAGCACACCGTCTCGGTCGTGCATCTGCCATCGGACGAGATGAAGGGCCGGATCATCGGCCGCGAAGGTCGTAACATCCGGGCCCTCGAGCAGGCGACCGGTGTCGACCTGATCATCGACGACACCCCCGAGACGGTGATCCTGTCGGGCTTCGACCCGGTCCGCCGCGAGATCGCACGGATCGCTCTGACCAAGCTCATCGCCGACGGCCGCATCCATCCCGGGCGCATCGAGGAAGTCGTGGCCAAGGCCCGCGCGGACGTCGAACTCGTCATGCGCCAGGCCGGCGAACAGGCCGCCTACGATGCCGGCGTGCCGGGTCTGCCGGCCGAGATCATCGGCCTGCTCGGTCGGCTCAAGTACCGCACGAGCTACGGTCAGAACGTGCTCAACCACTCGGTCGAAACGAGCAATCTCGCAGCGGTCATCGCGGCGGAGATCGGTGCCGACATACAGATCGCCAAGATGGGCGGCCTGCTCCATGACATCGGCAAGGCCGTCGATCACGAGGTCGAGGGGCCGCACGCGGCCATCGGTGCCCAGATCGCCCAGCGCCACAACCTGCCGTTCAAGGTGATCAACGGGATCGCCGCGCATCACCAGGAGGTCGAATACGCCTGCCTGGAGGCGCCGATCATCCAGGTCGCCGATGCAATCAGTGCTTCGCGTCCGGGAGCCCGCGGCGAGGCTATGGACACCTACGTCAAGCGCCTCGAGGATCTTCAGGCGATCGCGGAGAGCTTCTCCGGTGTGGAGCGCTCGTTTGCCGTCCAGGCCGGACGTGAGGTGCGCATCCTCGTCCGCCCGGAGGAGATCGACGACCTGACGGCGACCCGACTTGCTCGAGACATCGTCAAGAAGATCGAGGAGCAGCTGACCTACCCAGGCCAGATCAAGGTCACGGTCATCCGCGAGACGCGGGCCGTGGAGTACGCGAAGTAGACCCTTCGGCCGCCACGCCCGCCCCGGCCGGGCCGATCGGACTCACGCGTCTGGGTAACCCGGCCAACGGTGATGCGCCCCGGCCGCGCGGAGCGTGTCGCGTGCTGATGATCGGCGATCTCATCGGCAAGCCCGGGCGGTTGGCCGTGGAGCGATTGCTCCCCGAACTCCGTGAAGCGCGCGGGATCGACTTCGTGACGGCCAACGGCGAGAACGTCGCAGGCGGCATGGGCCTGACCCCGGCCACGGCGGACACCATCCTGGCCGCCGGCGTCGACGTTATCACCAGCGGCAACCACATCTGGGACAAGCGCGACATCTACCCGTACCTCGAGTCCAGCGATCGGGTCCTCCGTCCGCACAACTACGGAACGCATGGCGTTCCAGGGCGGGGATGGGGGGTCTACGACGCGCTCGATGGCAGCCAGGTCGCCGTCATCAACCTCCAGGGTCGAACGTTCATGCAGCCGATCGAGAACCCCTTCACCGATGCGGACGCCCTGCTCGACGAGATGAGCGCGCCCGAGCCGCTCCCGCCCATCCGCCTCGTCGATTTCCACTGTGAACTGACCTCAGAGAAGAACGCCCTGGGTCTGTATCTGGATGGCCGGGTCAGCGTGGTCGTCGGGACGCACACCCATGTCGTGACCGGCGACGAGCGGATCTTGCCGGGCGGGACGGCCTACCAGACGGATCTTGGCATGACGGGGCCGGTGTGGAGCGTCATCGGGTTCGACCCGGCGACCGTCCTGCCGCGCTTCATCAACGCCCTGCCCACCAGGTTCGAGGTCGGATCCGGGCCGGTCGTGTTCAACGCGGTCCAGGTGGACATCGACCCGGCGACCGGACGGGCCCTCCAGCTCGAGCGGATCCAGCGCCTCGTCGAGGTTTGAGCCCGGCGCCATGACCGATCGAGCGGGTCGTCGTCCCAGACGTCGACACGACCCGGGGCTGCCGGATGGCGCTGTCGTCCCGCCCGAGCCGTCATCGGTCGATCTGCATGCCCATTCCACGCGCTCGGATGGCGTCCTCGCGCCGGCGGTCCTCGTTGCGGCCGTCGCGGCGGCCGGTGTCCGCACGTTCGCCCTGACCGATCACGACACCCTGGCGGGCTATCGCGAGCTCATCGCCGCCGATGCGCTGCCGGCGGGCCTGACGCTGATCCCGGGCATCGAGATCAATGCGCTGGTGACCCAGGATCTCGGCCTGTGGGAGGGCGAACTGCACATCCTGGGGTTCGGCATGGATCCCGACGACGATGTCTTCGAGTCGACCCTGGCCACGCAGCGAGGTGCCCGCCGGACCCGCTTCACCCGGACGGTGGCGCTCCTGCGCGAGATCGGTCTTCCGATCGACCCCCAGGTGGAGGCGCTCGAGGTGGGCGCGAACGACGCGCTTGGCCGACCGACCATCGCCCGGGCGCTTGTCGCCGCCGGGTTCGCTGCCAGCGTCGAGGACGCCTTTACCCGGATCATCGGGCATGGCGGTCCCGGATATGTCCGCCGCGAGGGCCTTGGACCTGCGGCGGCGATCGGCGCGATCAGGGCAGCGGGAGGGCTCCCGGTCCTCGCCCATTTTCGCGAGGCGCCCGAGCGCATCCCGCTATTGCGCGAGCTTCAGGCGGCGGGCCTGGGAGGTCTCGAGGTGCATTACCGCAGCTTTGGTGGGGCCACCGTCAAGGCCGTCGGCGCAGTGGCGAGGGAGCTGGGACTCGAGGCGACCGGCGGCAGCGACTACCACGGCGACCTCGGGACGTACGCCCAGGCGCATGCCTCGCTGTGGGTGCCGGTGCAGATCGGCACGCGACTGCTCGCCGCCCTTCACGGTCAGCCTGGCGCCGCCGGCCCTTCTTCGATCTGATCTGGGCGCAGCCCGACCGGTCGCTTGCTGCTGCGGCGCAGGTTGAGTGCTTCGACGAACACGCTGAAGGCCATCGCCGA
>JANOIS010000371.1:0-7198 GCA_031407755.1 Chloroflexota bacterium
GCCGTTGGTTCGAGTAAATACGTAGACCGCACCTGCATCCTCTGCATCGGCCAGATCCGCACCGGGGGCGCCAATCAGAATGGTCTCTCCAGAAACCGCTACTGTGAGGCCAAAATAATCAGAATCTGCGCCAATTCGTACACCATGGAAGACCCGATCCTGGCCCTCCTCGATGGCGGTCTGATCGATCTCCTCGCGCTGCACGAGGACAACGCCTACTCCTACGTCTTCGATGGGCAGGCCGGCGTCCTGGACCACGGCCTGGCAACGGCCAGCCTCGTCCACCAGGTCACGGAGGCGGATGTCTGGCACATCAACGCCGACGAGCCGTCCGTGATCGACTACAACACCGAGTTCAAGCCGCAGGACCTCTATCAGCCACACGTCTACCGGGCGTCGGACCACGACCCCGTACTCCTCGGCATCGATCTCGGCCGCTGCGCCTTCGAGGACGCAGGGACGACCCGGACCCTGCTCGGCGACTGCAGCACCGACGAGACCATCCTCGTCCCCAGCGGCTGGACATTGGATGGCGGCGGCTACACGATCTCTGCGTTCGATCCGGCCGATGATCATTTCCGCGGGGCGATCGTCGCCAACGGCGGCGCGGTCGCGCACGTCACGAACCTCACGGTCACGACGTACGAACTCGCCGACGTGTGTGACGCCGGCGCCGATCGACTGCGCGGGATCCTGCTCGACGGCGCCGCCGGCTCCGTCACGGCCAGCCACGCGATCGATATCAACCAGGGCCCGAGTGGTTGCCAGGAAGGCAATGGCATCGAGGTCCGCAACGCGCCGTTCGCCACGGACGGTGTGGACCTCGCGGTGACGATCACTGGCAACGAGGTGACCGGCTACCAGAAGACCGGGATCCTCGCCAACGGATCCGTGGATGCGACGATCCGCGACAACGTCGTGACCGGCGCCGGCCCGATCGGCTACATCGCCCAGAACGGTGTGCAGGTCGGGTTCGGTGGACGAGCGTTCATCCGCGGGAACACGGTGTCGGGCAACAGCTACACGGGGCCGGACGTTGCCTGCGGCCTGCTGTTCTTCGAGGCCGATGGGGTCAGGCAGCAGGCGAACACGCTGTTCGTCAACGAGCGTGACATCTGCAACTTTGGCCGTGGAGGTGGCAACGCCCGGCCCAACGACTGACGGGCTCCGGGCGGGCGCTGACACGTCGCCGGCCAGGGCCCGCACGGGCCTCGGCCGGCGTCACGTGTCGGGCGGGGCTGCGCGCCGGCCCGTCGCGGCCCCGGTCGGGTCGCTAGCATCAGGGCGTGCTGGTCGAATCCGTTCCCAACGTGTCCGAGGGTCGCCGCCTGGACGTGGTCGACCGTCTCGCTGCGGCGATCACGTCCGTGCCCGGCGTGTCGCTGCTGGATCGGACCAGTGATGCCAGCCATAACCGTTCGGTGTTCACCCTGGCCGGCGAGCACGAGGCCGTGGTCGAGGCGCTCGATCGACTCGTCGCCGGCGCGATCCACGACATCGACATGGACGTTCACGAGGGCGAGCACCCGCGTATCGGGGCGGTCGACGTCATCCCGTTCATCCCGCTGGCCGACACGACGATGGACGCCTGCATCGACCTGGCCCGCTCATTCGGGGAGCGGCTCGCGACCCGCCATGCGTTGCCCGTCTACCTGTATGCGCGCGCGGCACTCCGCTCCGATCGCGAGAAGCTGGCCGATGTCCGTCGAGGGCAGTACGAGGGCCTGCGCACGGAGATCGGTCAGCGTGGCCGTGACCCCGACTTCGGTCCGGCGCGCATGCATCCGTCGGCGGGGGCCGTGGCGGTCGGGGCGCGGCCGTTCCTCATCGCCTACAACATCAATCTCGACTCTGACGACGTCGAGTTGGCCAGACGCATCGCCCGCCGCGTCCGGGAATCGGGCGGTGGACTGCGTCGACTCCAGGCCAATGGCTTCGAGATACGCGAGCCCGAGCGCGGCCATCCGATCCGCGCCCAGGTCTCGATGAATCTCCTGGATTTCAAGGTGACGCCGCTGTGGCTGGTGTGGGACACCGTCCGTGACCTCGCGGCCGAGGACGGGGTGGAACTCGCTGAGTCGGAGCTCATCGGGCTCGCGCCGCTGGCCTCGCTCCTGGATGTGGCCGATCACGCCGGTGCCTCCGTCGACGCTGGCGTCGATGATCGATTGCGCGCTGCGGCGGCCTATATCCGCCTGCGCGACTTCTCGCCGTTGCAGGCACTCGAGCTACGTCTCGCCGCTGCCGGTGGCGACTCGGCGACTCGTGGCTCGCCGTCGCGTGGAGTCGGCTCGCGCGGGGCTGCCGACTCGCCGCCCGGGGCTGGTGGCTCGCCGGCCGGCGATCGAGCCGACTCGTGACAGGATCGCCGTTTCGGGTCATCGAAGGCGGCCGCACCGGAGAGCCGACGCCGGGACTGCTGGTGATCGGCGCCAGCGAGGTGGTCACGCTCGCCGGGGGTGTCCGACGTGGGGCATCGCAGGGCGAGGTCGGTCGGCTCCGGGACGATGATCCGGCCGGGCCCGACGCGCCGGCCGTCGCGTGCTGGGAAGGGCGGATCATCGCGGTCGGGCCGCGCGCAGCGGTCGAATCAGCCGTGGCGGCCGAGGGATTGCCGCTCGGCCGCTTCGTCCGGATCGATGCTGCGGGTGGAGCCGTCACCCCCGGGCTCATCGATCCGCACACCCACCTCCTGTTCGCCGGCTCCCGCGAGGATGAGCTCGTCCTTCGCCAGCGAGGCGCGTCATACCTCGACATCCTCGCGGCAGGCGGCGGGATCCTGTCGACGGTCGCGTCGACGCGCGCCGCGTCTGAAGCCGAACTGCTTGCGCATGGCCGCCGCTGGCTGGAGGAGATGCTGGGCCACGGCGTGACCACCGTGGAGGCGAAATCCGGCTACGGCCTGGACCTTGAGACGGAGGTGCGCCTCGTCGAGGTCGCGTATCGACTCGGGCAGGAGGGGCCGATCGATGTCGTGCCGACGTGGCTCGGCGCCCACGCTGTCCCTCCCGAGTTTCGGTCGCGACCGAACGGGACGGAGGCGTTCGTTCGCTACCTGGTGGACGAGCAGCTGCCGGGCATCGCCGCCCACGGCCGGGCTCGCTTCGCCGATGTGTTCTGTGAGGCCGGCGTATTCACCACCGACCAGTCGAGACGCGTGCTGGAGGCGGCGCGTTCGCTCGGCCTGGCGCCCCGGCTGCACGCCGACGAGATCACCCCGTCCGGGGGCGCGGAGCTTGCCGCATCGCTCGGCGCGGCCTCGGCGGACCATCTCGCTTCGCCATCCGCGGAGGGGATCGCGGCGCTGGCCGCCGTTGCCGAGGCCGGAACGCCGGTGGTGGCCACACTCCTGCCGGTCACGACTTGGTTCCTCATGAAGAAGCACCACGCCCCGGCGCGGGCATTCATCGATGCCGGCGTGCCGGTGGCCATCGGCACGGACTTCAATCCCGGCACGTCACCCACCCCGAGTCTGACCCTGGCGATGTCGTTCGCCTGCGTGAACCTCGGCATGTCGCCGGACGAGGTGCTCGCCGCTGTCACGATCAATGCGGCTCGCGCCCTTGGCCTCGAGGACGAGGTTGGGTCCCTTGAGCCTGGCAAGCTCGCCGATCTCGTCATCTGGCGCGTCCCGAGCACGGCCCGGATCCCGTACCACCCGGGCGCCGACCTCGTGCGCACCGTCATCAAGCGCGGCCGGGTGATCCTCGACCGTCCGTGAACTGCGGCGTCGGCGGGCGGGCTCCCCCCCGGCCTGCGTCTGTCGCGCCCCTGCACGGCCTCCCGCCCCGGGCCCCTGCATGGCCTCCCGCCCCGGGCCCCGGCGCGGCCTCCCGCCCCGGCGCGAACCCCTGGCGCGGCCTCCCGCCCCGGGCCCCTGGTGATCGCTGTCCTTGATCGATAGGCCCATCATCACGAGGGACTGTGTCGCCGATTCGTCGATCTGGCGTTCAGCCCTGCACGGCCAAGCCCAGATTGATCAACGCAGGCGATCAACGGTGTCGCGGCCCGGGACCGCGAGTCGGCTCAACCGCGCCGCGACGCGGCGATCGCTCGCATGAAGTCGGCGTAGTCGGCGTAGGGCGCCTTTGAGCGTCGGCCATCGACCGTGGTCGGTCGCAGCCAGTCTCGGCGGCGTGATCGAGGATCGACCATCGCCATCGATCGACCGGGGATGTCCACGCCGACCCCCGACCGAACCAACCGCGATAGCTCGTTGACTCGGGCGGGAAAGATCCGGGCGAGTGACTCGCGGTTGAATCGGACACTCTCGTCATTGACCGCGGTCGCAAGGAGCAGGAGCGAGCCATGGATCCTCGAAGGGCTCCAACCCAGCCGACGCGCGGCCTCGACGGCTTCCCGTTGGTACCAGCCCAGGGTTCGATCGATCGCGCCGAGGTCGTGGATCTCCGTCTTGAGCTCGATGACCAGCAACATTCGCGTGGCCGGGTGATAGGCCAGGATGTCGATCCAACCACGCGATCGATCGCCACCGACTTCGACTTCCGTGGCCACCTTCCAGCCCAGCCCGACCAGACTCCGGGCAACCGAACCTGACAGGCGGGCGTGGGCCGCGTCGGTCTGCGCGCGGCGGCTGCCAAGATACGGAGCGTCGACGCCGATCGTGAGACGCGCGCCCATCGCCTCCAGCAGCCGGCTCGCACTCGCGAAGGTCAGGTCGCCGGCCAGACTGCGCTCGACCGCGCTGATCATCGATTGCGACACGCCCGAGCGGCGACTCAACTCTCGTTGTGACCAACGCAGCGTTGCCCTGATTCCGTGGATCGCCTTGCCAATGACGTCTTGTGCGGAGGTTGGATCGGCCTGCATCGTTACGTTGTAGCGCGTGCCGCTTATCCGTCACGCTACCGTCACTTTACTGGCGCTTATCTGGCAGGAGCCGGACGGCGGACAGGCGGACCGGCGGTACGTGATCGTTTCCATTGATCGATCGGGGGCTGGCCGTGCGGCGTTGGGTCCCAGATCGACGATTTGGGGTGGCACCTCCTCGTGCTGACCGCCTGATCGATCAACCACAGCGATCACGGGTCGTCGGCGCCGCGCCGGGCCGTCCGGCGCCGGGCGTGGCTCACCGCTTGAGGCACGGGTCCGCGGCGCTCGGCGCCGGACGTGGGTCACGGGTCACGGGTCGCGGGGCCGGGCGTGGCTCACGAGACGCGCGGTCGGGACCCAGATGAGCGACGGTGCAGGGTGTTGTGTCAGACTCGGGGCGATGGAAATGACGTGGTATGGCCGGACCTGCGTTCGGCTCAAGGGCAGGGACGCCGTCGTTGTGGCGGACCCCTATCAGGCGGTCGTTGGGCCGACCGGGCGCGGCATCACCGGCGACATCGTCACCTACAGCCATTCCGACGACACCCCATCGTCCAGGACGAAAGCCAAGGGCACGTGGTCCCGCGACGGGATGACGATGCTGCCGTCCAGCCTGGAGGCCGCCTTTGTCCTGGATGGTCCTGGTGAGTACGAGGTCAAGAACGTCCTCGTGACCGGGATCCGGACCTATCGCGATGACACCCGCGGGACGGACCGCGGCAAGGGTGTGGCGTTCGCGGTCGAGATCGATGGTGTGCACGTCATCCACCTCGGTGACATCGGTCATCTCCTGTCCGAGGAGAAGCTGGGCGATATCGGATCCGTTGATATCGCCTGCGTTCCGCTTGGCGGCAACCTCAGCCCGACGCGGGCGGCTGAACTCATCGCCCAGTTCACGCCGCGTATCGTCATCCCGATGCCGGTGTGCGACGACGACGCGGACTGCGCCGAGGCCCTCACCAAGTTCTTCCACGCGATGGGTGCCGAACCCGCGGCCCAGCCAAAACTGTCTGTCACCGCATCCAGCCTCCCGTCCGAGACGACGACCGTCCTGCTCGAATCGCGCGGCAAGCAGCCCTGACGATCAGCCGGTCGATGGCGCTGGCCCACCGACCCGGACATGGAACGACCGGGAGCGCCTGCCCAATCGGCACCCCCGGTCGGAGGGAGGGAGGATGGAACCTCTCGGTTCGTCCACCGCTTACGCTACGGCGCGCTGATTCAGGGTCGAGACGGCAAGCGATTAAGAAAGCGACATCGACCCGGTGGCCGGCGCACCACCGATGCCTGCCACAATCCCGCCCATGACTCGATCAACACCCGTCCGTTTGCTTGCCGCCGCCGCCATCACGGCCATCCTCGTCGTCGCCTGTGGCTCGGATACGTCCAGCCCGACGCCGACGCCGACCACCGCGCAGACCAGCCCACCGTCGCCCAGCGCCGTGGCGCCCAGCGCCGACACCACCGCGATCTACGACAAGATCGAGGCCGCCGTCCTCGCCATCCGCGGCCTGCAGCCGACCGAGGTGGATCGCCAGACGATCGATGGCGACGCCCTCAAGGCGTTCAATGCCAAGTCCTTTGACGAGGACAACCCGCCCGAGTACGTCGCCGCCACGGAGCGCCTGTTCAAGGCACTTGGGCTGATGCCCCAGGCGGACTCGCTCAAGGCCCTGTTCCTCGAACTGATCGACAGCCAGGTCGCGGGCTTCTACGACCCCGAAGAGAAGCAGCTCTTTGTCGTGTCCCGCAGCGGGGCGATCAACGGCGCCGACAAGATCACCTTCGCCCACGAGTACGACCACGCCCTCCAGGACGCCAACTTCGACGTGTTCGCGGAGCAGAAGGAATTGCTCGATCAGAGCGACCGAGCGCTCGCCAGGGCGGCCTTGTACGAGGGCGACGCGACCCTGCTGATGGCGATCTGGGCGCAAGCCAACCTGACGCCGGACGAGTTCGCCGAGGTGCTGGCGGCCGGCTCGGACCCCGCGGCCCTCGAAGTCCTGGGCCGCACCCCGTCGATCCTCGTCGATGGGCTCCTCTTCCCGTATACGGCGGGCCAGGCCTTCGTGCTGCCGATCCAGCAGGCCGGCGGATGGGCAGCCGTTGACGCGCTGTACGCCGACCTGCCCGAGTCGACCGAGCAGATCCTCCATCCGGCCAAGTACCAGGCCGGCGAAGCACCGATCGCGGTCGCCTTGCCAGCCGTCGCCACCAGCCTTGGCACCGGCTGGACGGAGGCCATCCAGGACACCTTCGGCGAATTCCAGATGCGCACCTGGCTGCGCGAGGCAGGGGTCCGCAACGCCGATGCCACCGCCGCGGCCGCGGGCTGGGGCGGGGATCGGCTGGCCGTGCTGAATGG
>JANOIS010000484.1:0-1993 GCA_031407755.1 Chloroflexota bacterium
GAATGGCGCGCCCGACAGGTGTTGGGCGCGCGTTAGCAACCTACGACATGCCGATCGAGGGCCGCGATGACTGGTTGGCCGCGGCGCGGCGGCTGGCATGAGGGACGGCCACCTGCGCGGCTCCCTTGCCCGGCCCGCGACTCAGCGCCAGATGGACGTATTGGCAGCCTTCGTCGCCGCGGGTGGATTCGTCCAAGACGCCGCCGAGATCGTGGGTATCCGGCCCAGCACCGTGAAACGTCACCTCGCTGACCTGCGTGTGCGGTCGGGCCTCACCACCGAGCAGCTGATCTATGCCGGACGAGCCGCCGGATGGCTCTGCGTCCCGGGTCTGGAACCCCACTGAGCGCACTTGCCTCGGTACGACCAAGCGTCGAAGCGCGCCGGGTCGCGAAGTTGCGGCAGGTCCCGCCAGGTCGCGACCAGCGCCTGCTGCGTCGCATCCTCGGCGAGATCGATGTCGCGCAGGATCCTGCGCGACACGGCGAGGAACCTCGTCGCGAGGTCGGCGGCGACCAGCCCGAAGGCTTCCCTGTCACCGTGCTGGGCGAGGATCACGAGGTCGGTGTCCGCGCCTCTCCTGGTGACGGCATCGGCATCGTCCGCTGCTCGTCAATTGGTATGGGTCGGAGAACCGACGGGCCTTGTCAATCTGCGGCCGCTCGCGTCGATGGACTCGGTGACGAGGACGTCGTACGCGTCCCGGGCCCCCTCCCTCGCCCGTCGCACCAGCTCGGTGATCGCCACTGTCCTCGCCTTGGGTGTCGACCGATTGTGCGGTCGATCGCGCTATAGGGATCCCGAACGCAATTGGTTCAAGAGCAGCCACGGCGAACGCAAAATCGCCGGCGGGGCGGTCGCCCTCGCCGGCGTCGTATGCCTTGTTCGGCTACGGACCGAGCTCGACCGTTCCCTCGATCGGTTTCAGCCCTGCTGGGAGATCTCCCGCCACCCCGATCGCGATCATGTCGTCGAAGAACGCCTGGCAGCTGGCGGACTGCGGATCATTCATCTGCCACACGAAGATCGCCTCCACCGGGGATCCACGCTTGAAGACGATCGCGGCGCGTGTGCCCGCCGGTGCGTCGCTGTTCGTCGACTCCGTGACGTCACCGCCGATCCAGAGCAAGCCATCGATGGTCCGCGTGCACTCGAGATCGACGGTGTAGCTGCCGTTGGTTTCATGGGACACGATCATGCTCCCGGTCACGCTGGAGGCCCCTCCAGTCGCATCGAGGTCGACGGTGTAGCCGCCGCCAACCTGGGCCGTGAAGGTGCCGAGGGCGAGCAGCGCCTGGCTCGGCGATGGCGCGATCGTCGGCTGCCCGCCGATACCCCCGTTCCGCGGCAGGAACTGGTAGCCGACGACGGCCACGACGAGGACCGCTGCAGCCGCAGCCAACAGCTTCGCGTAGGTATTCATGGGGTTTGTCCTCCAAGTCGGCCTGGACCGACGCTGTGGGGTGGTGTCGATCTCATCGAGGGCTAGAAGGAGCACGCGCTCGGCGTTCTCATGTGCGTCCTCGCGAAGCCACGACAGGACGATGCGCGTACCAGCTTCGGGTTCGGTGGTCATCGAGTTGCCTCCGCTGCCGCCGGACGCGCTTCGGCATCGAGTGCCGCCCGCATGCCGCGCATCGCATGATGAAGTCGGGAATAGACGGTGCCGATCGGGATCTCCAGGATCTGGGCCACCCGTTCGAGCGGGATGTCGGCGTAGTGATGCAGTACCAGCACGGTCCGGTGGTCCACCGACAGGCGTCGGATGGCCGACTCGAGCTGGTCCCGCTGGATGATCGCGTCGAACCCCCCGGAGTCCGACGGCTCGTCAGCCGGCAGGATCCGCAGGTTCGGTGACCAGGTGCGCGACCGGCGTCCCTCCGCGTAACAGGCACGCACAAGAAGCCGGTACGACCAAGCGTCAAAGCGCGCCGGGTCGCGAAGTTGCGGCAGGTCCCGCCAGATCGCGACCAGCGCCTGCTGGGTCGCATCC
>JANOIS010000386.1:0-4732 GCA_031407755.1 Chloroflexota bacterium
CTACCTCTTCTTGGCCAGGGCGACGGCGAGGATGATGATCAGGCCGCGAACGATGAACTGCTGGCTGGTGGGCAGGCTCGCAAGGGTGAGCCCGTTGTTGATGAGACCGATCATCAGCGACCCCAGCAGCGTGCCGATGACGGTCGCCCGACCGCCGAACAGGCTCGTCCCGCCCAGGATCACGGCCGCGATGACGGAGAGCTCCGCGCCCGCTCCGAACTCGAAGCGCCCCGACTGCAGGCGCCCCGCGAACAACATCCCGGCGAGCCCCGCAGTCACGCCCATCACGGTCATCACCATGAACGTCATGAGGCGCGTGTCCACCCCGGAGAAGCGGGCAGCCACCACGTTCCCGCCCGTGGCAAGCACGCGACGGCCGTACGTCGTCTTGCGTAATACGACGTGCCCGACGACGAAGATGACCGCGGTCCAGATCAGGAGTGACGGGATCGGACCCACATCGCCCGATCCGAAGAGGTAGGTGAACGTGTCGTCCTGGATGGGGATGGGCGCCGTGTCGCTCATCCATTGCGCGGTTCCGTTCACGATGCCCAGCGTGCCCAGGGTCACCAGGAATGACGGGATACCGACGAACGCGACGAGGAACCCATTGGAGACCCCGGCGATCAGCCCGGTCAACAGACCGACGAGCACGGCGACCGGCAATGGCAGCCCCCATGCGCCGAGGGCCAGCGCGGTCGTCACCGATGCCAGGCCGGCGGTTGCCCCAACGGAGAGATCGATGTGGCCGGCGCCGATGACGAAGGTCATCGCGACCGCCATGATCGAGATGATCGCGGTCTGGCGAAAGACGTTGAGCAGATTGTTGGGAGACAGGAACCCCTTTTCGCCGAGGGTGACCGCGAAGACCACGAACACGATCGCGAACCCGATATAGATGATGTTCTGCCGCCAGTCGAACGTCCTGATCGAAGCCAGGCCTGGTCGGGCGGACATCGTCGGTTGGCTCATCAATGCACCTCTACGCCCTGGACGGCATGGTGGAGTTCCTCCTCCTGGTGGATGTCGCCCCGTTGGAGCTCGCGCTCGACCTGGCCGTCCCGCAGGATCAGCACCCGGTCGCTGACGGCGAGCAACTCGGGCAACTCGGACGAGATGATGATCACGCTGTTGCCCTGGTCGGCGAAGGCCCGGATCATGCTGACGATCTCCCCCTTGGTCCCGATGTCGACCCCTGCGGTCGGCTCATCCATGATCAGGATCCGCGGTTCGATGCCGAGCCACTTGGCGATCACGACCTTCTGCTGATTCCCGCCCGACAGCGTTCCGATCGGCTGTTTCGTCGAGCGCGTCTTGATGGACAGCCGGGAGACGTACGAATCGGTCTGGCGATCGCCCTCCGTGTCGTCCACGAAGCCGGCCCGGCTGAGCCGGCTGAGCAATGGCAGCAGGAAGTTCTCCCTGACCGTGTGGTCGAGGATGAGCCCCTGGGCACGGCGATCCTCTGGGATCAGGGCAATGCCGTGCGCCATCGCATCACGTGGGCTGGCGATCTGGATCGGCTCGCCTGCGAGTCGCAATTCCCCCGCGACCAGAGGGTCGATGCCGAACAGCGCGCGAGCGAGTTCCGTGCGCCCGCTGCCCATCAGGCCGGCGAGTCCAAGCACCTCACCCCGGCGAAGGTCGAAGTCGATGCCACGGAGCTTGGTCGCCGTGGTCAGGCCCCGCGCCTCGAGGAGGATCTCCTCGCCGACCTGGCGCTCCTGGTACTCGAGGGCGTGCTCGAGCTTGCGTCCGATGATCTCGTCGATGACCTCACCTGGCGTCACCTTCGTGAGTTCCTCGGCCATCACCGTGCGACCATCGCGAAGGACCGTGATCCGGTCGCAGACGTCGAACACCTCTTCCATGCGGTGGGAGATGTACACGACGGAGATGCCCCGCGACTTGAGCCGCCGCATGAGCTCGAACAGCTCCACGGTCTCGGTCTTGGCCTGGGCCGCGGTCGGCTCATCCATGATCAGGACGCGCGCGTCCTGCGAGAGGGCCTTGGCGATCTCGGTGAGCTGCCAGAACGCGGTGGGCAGCTCGTCGAGCGGGCGGCGCGGATCGACATCCACGCTCATCGTCGCGAAGAGCTCTTTTGTCTTGCGCTCCATCTCGCGATCGTCGATGAACCCCCCGCGGCTCCGCGCCTCGCGGGTCAGAAACACGTTCTGCGCCACGCTCAACGTGGGCACCAGGCTGAACTCCTGGAAGACCATCCCGACGCCGGCTGCTCGGGCATCCCCGACGGAGTGGAAGTCGACCTTGCGGCCCTCGACCTCGTACGCCCCGCCGTCGCGCGTGTACACGCCGACGAGGATCTTCATCAGGGTCGACTTGCCGGCTCCGTTGCCACCAGCCAGCGCATGGATCTCGCCGGCACGGAGATCGAAGTCGACCTCCTTGAGTACTGGCACACCGCCGAAGGACTTGGTGATGCCACGCATCGTCACGGCCTGCTTGATGGGGCCGGTTGGCGCGACGGCGACACTCATGCGCACTCCTCCTCCCTGTGATCCGGGCCTGCCCGGCCGGATGGCTCGGGCAGGCCCTGCAGACTGCGTTGGGGCCAGGTTCCTTACGGGGCCGTCAACTCGGCGGGCGGGTCGGTGTGGTAGACGTCCGTCCAGGCCTGGAGGACGTTGTCCTTCGTGACCGCAAGCGCGTTGAGCGCGACATAGGGCGGAGCCTTCTTGCCGAGCAGGCCATACGCGGCAAGCATCGCCTCAGCGACACCCTGCTCGTACGGTCGCTGGGCCCCGAGGCCGTAGATGAACTCGCCGTTCTTGATGCTGAGGGCGCTGGCCAGGCTGAGGTCCTGCGTGGTGATGATGAGATCGTTCCTGCCAGCCGATCGCGCGGCCGCGATGACGCCTTCCGCGGGCTGGTCCCAGACGGCCCAGATGCCATCGAGCGTGGGATTGCGGGTGAGCATGGCCGAGGCGACGGTCTCGGCGCCGCCCGCGAGGTCCGGCCCGGCCGGGAACCCTTGGTCCTCGACGATCTCGATGCCCGGATAGTTCTCCTTGATGGTCGCGCGGAATGCGTCGCGCCGCTGATTGGTGACGAAGAAGTCGATGTCGAACCAGACCACACCGATCTTGCCCTTGATCTCGCCGTTCTTCTCCTTGAGCGCCTTGGCCATCAGATGCGCCGAGGCGGCGCCGTTGCCGTAGTTGTCTGCGGACACGGTGCTGACATAATCCGTACCGGCGACAAAGCCTGCGACCGCGTTGTCAGCAAACACCAGCTTGGCTCCGGAGTCGACGATCTTGCGATACGCGGCAACCTGGTCGCCGGGACTCCACGGGATGGACACGACGACACTCGGCTTCTGGACGAGAGCCGTCTCGATGTCCGCGACCTGCTTCTCCGTCTTGCCCTCGCCGTTCGTACTGGCGACGACCTTGATGCCGAGCATGTCGAACGTCGTGGTCAGGCCGTTGACCTGCGCCTTCGTCCAGTCGCCCTGGATGTGCATGATGATCGCCGCCGTGGCGTTCATGGCCTTGACCTTGTCGATCTCCTCCGGCGTCAGCGTGATCTCCGTGGGGGACGTTGGTTCCTCGCCGAATGGTCCTGTGGCGAGAACCTTGGTCGCAAGCTCTGCCAGCGCCGCATCCGGGTCGGTCGTGCCTGTGGCACCGCTTCCGGCCGGTTGTGATGCGGCAGGCGCCGACGGCGCCGATCCCCCTGGCGAACACGCCGCGAACGCCAAGGTTGCAGCGATCAGCCCGATCGCCGTCGTGGTGCGCATGCTGCGCTGCCTGGTGTTCTGGAAACGGTGCCTGATCATGACCTGAGCCTCCTCCTCATATCTTCCTGATGTAGAACTGCCGCAATCATACTTCAGCTTGTCAAGTGCATAAGATTGCAGGCCACACACTAATCAAGGCGCTAGGCGGAAGCCCTCCCCGGGGTACCTCCCGCCTGCACCACTTCGGCAATTCCGGCCGGGGATCCCGCCGGCAACCAGATCGGGATGCGAACCCGCGAAAACAGCTCGTCGACGACCATGCTCGCGGCGCCGATCCGGCCGGCCTGGTCGTCGAGACTGGAACGAACGATCTCGAGATCGCGAGTCGCGAGCGGCAGAGATCGGCCATAGACGGTCTCCCGGACCGATGCGATCAGCGGGTCGCCCAGTCCGCTGACACCACCGCCGATGACGACACTGGACGGATTCAGGGCATTGACGAGTGTGGCCACCATCCGTCCGATCCGGTGGCCGGCTGTCGTGATCAAGTCGCGACTCACCGGGTCGCCGTGAGCCGCGGCCCAACCGACCTCGGTCGCGTCGATCCTGCCGCGCTCCTCGAAGAGACGGGCCAGGAGCGTGCTCTGCCCGTCCCGGGCGGCTCTGATCCCGTCGCGAGCGAGGGCCGCCCCGCCGGCCAGCGCTTCAAGGCAGCCCAGGTTCCCGCATCGGCAGACGATCGATGGGTCGTCGGTCACCTGGATGTGACCGACATCGCCGGCGCTCCCCTGCGAACCGCGGTGCAGTTTGCCGTCGATGATGATGCCGGCACCGATAC
This sequence comes from Chloroflexota bacterium, assembly GCA_031407755.1. Taxonomy (GTDB): domain Bacteria; phylum Chloroflexota; class Limnocylindria; order Limnocylindrales; family CSP1-4; genus SPCO01. The sequence continues at coordinate 4,542 of JANOIS010000386.1, forward strand.
CCGTCCCGACCTTGACGAAGATCGCTGCATCGTGGCCCCGAGACACTCCGGCCCGATACTCTCCCAACGCCATCAGGTTGACGTCGTTATCCACCCACACGGGGACCCCGTGGCGGCCGCTGAACCGCTCGCGGACAGGAGAATCGTCCCATCCGGGCATGATCGGCGGGGAAGCCGGGCGGCCGGTGGCG
>JANOIS010000130.1:0-3990 GCA_031407755.1 Chloroflexota bacterium
TGCCCGACGAGGGGTTGAGCTGCGATACGACGGTTCCGGGCGGCTACTGCACCAAGCCGTGCACGTTGCCCGACCAGAGCACCCGCGTGGTGATGAACGATCCGCAGTGTGATCCCGCCGGTGGTATCGCGTGCACCGGACAGATGGGCACGTTCGAGTACTGCGCTCCGCTGTGCAGCGACGACGCGCAGTGCGACCGCAACGGCTACGTGTGCCGGCAGATGCCGATCATCGCGCAGCCCGAAGATCCCTCGTTGTGCCTGATGCCCGACTGCTGCCAGGGCACCTGCGATCCGGACGACTGATGCCGACTGAGGCGGTTTTCGAAGCGGCAGCTTCCCTTGGGATTCGGACCATGTTCGCATCAACCAGCGAGGTCTATGGCAAGAATGACGCGAGCAGTCTTGACGAAGAGCAGGATGCGATCTACGGCCCGACATCGGTCACTCGTTGGCTTTACGCTGCGTCGAAGGCGACCGATGAGTTCATGGCATTGGCCTATCGCGAAGAGTTCGGCTTGCCCGTGACGGTCGCCCGCCTGTTCAACACGACGGGGCCGCGGCAGTCCGGCTCGTACGGCATGGTCGTTCCCCGACTGGTGCAGCAGGCCATCCACGGCGAATCGTTGACGGTCTTCGGAGATGGCAGTCAGACCAGGTGTTTCACAAATGTGTTCGATGTCGTCGACGCCCTCACGGCTCTTGCGGAAACGGACTCCAGCCTCGGCGAGGTCGTCAACATCGGGCAACCGGAGGAAATCTCGATCGTTGCTCTGGCTCAGCTCATCATCGAGCTGACAGAGAGCCGGTCCGAGGTCGTCTTCGTGCCATACGAGCAGGCATATGGTGCCGGGTTCGAGGACATGCGCCGTCGGATCCCGAACGTGACGAAACTGCGCCGGTTGATCGGTCAAGTGCCGACGACACCGATCGATCGGACCATCCTCGAAGTCGCCGACGCGATCCGAGCGGAAAGCGGAGCGGTCGCCGTCCATCGCTGATGGAGGGATCGTGCCTGGGACGAAGGTCCTGATGGTGGGTTCGGTGCGGTGTGCTAGGGTCCCGGCATGGCTCCCCCCGCCGCGCCGTCACGACGCACCCCCCGCCTTGTCCTGATCCTGGCCGTCGTGTCGACCGTCGTCCTCCTGGGCTCCATCGGCGGTGGGGTGGCTATCCTGGCATCACGTCCAACCGCCCCGGCGAGCGCGGTCGCGACACCAACATCTTCCCCAGCGACGGCATCCCCGGCCACCCCTCCGTTTCGTCCCTCGCCATCCCGCCGCGCCAGCCCGATCCCGACGCCACCCGGTCCCGATCCGTTGCTCGGGACGGACGGGCGCCTGACCGTGCTGCTCCTCGGCACGGACCACCGCCCCTCGCATCCGGGCAATCGGACGGACGCGATCATGGTCGTGTCCGTTGACCCGACGACGGGCCAGAGTGCCGCATTCAGCGTGCCACGCGACACCCAGCGCTTTCCATTGCCGGAAAAGGGCAGCTACAGCCCAAAGGTCAACGCGCTCTATCAGCACCTCCAGGCCTCCACCGGACGTGGTGCCGCGGGCATGAAGGCCGCCGTCAGCCGTGCGTTCGATATCGAGGTGGACAACTACGTCCTGATCGGGTTTACCGGCGTGCAGAAGCTCGTGGGGGCCGTCGGCGGCGTCGATGTGACCCTGGACAAGGCCTACTACGACCCGTACTACTGGGTCAACGGGCGCACCCGCGGATGGGGATTGCCGAAGGGCACCAGTCACCTCGGCCCGACGGATGCCCTGATCTTCGCTCGAAGCCGCAAGGGCGACAACGACTTTGGTCGTGCCCGTCGTCAGCAGATCCTGGTGATGGCCGCGGTCGAGAAGGTCCGCAAGCGCGGCGTCGATGACCTGCCCAAGCTGCTCGATATCGCCAGCGACACGGTTCGCACGGACCTCCCGGTCGAGCGGGCCGCCGATCTGTTCGACCTGTTCGCCACCGTCAAGCTTGACGGCGCTCGGCAGGTCGTCTTTGGTCCGCGGACGTACGCCTCATCGATCGGCGGTTCCGGCTTCGCGCTGAAGCTGGATGCTTGTCGGGCATGGATCGAGAAGAACTTTCCGCCGGCCCGACCGCTCGGAACGTGGCCCGCCGCCGACTGACGCCCGGTCAGAACGTGCCGGCGTGGACCTGGTTGGCGATCGTCCGCATCCAGTTCAGCATGGACGGGTGCCGACGCTGGTCCGAATCGTAGTTCGTGTTCTGGAACACATGGAAGGCGATGCCCGCGGCCTTGAGGTAGGTCAGCCCGTCACGCACCTGGCGACGCAGCTGGGCCTCCGTCGGGAGTTGTTTCTTGTGGCACGACGGGGCGAGGTACTTGTGGGTCTGGACCATCAGCCAGGGCACCGTGTTCGGGCTCTCGCTGGCCAGCACCGTCCGGATCCGCCCGAACCACTTGGGTCCGTTGGCGATGTATGACGAGCCCGATCGCGAGCAGCCACCACTGGCCGTCTCGACCGGATACCAGTCGAAGATCGCGATATCCGCCATGCCCTTGGAATACTGGTTGGCGGTGCCGTTGAAATGGGGGATGTCGCCGAAGATGGCCAGAACCGGGTGGGCGGGGTCCGCCTTGCGGAAGGCCCAGTACAGCGACCGGATCTCGGCGGCCGAGATGCGGTTCCAGGACGGCTCCTTGACGGTCAGGGATCCGAAGAATGCGGGATGACCCTTGGCCAGCCCTACCCAGGAGGCCACCCGTGACGGATAGACCGTGCCGGTCGAGTGGTTGACCGTCTCGGGGAAGTGGAAGATGACCTTGAGGCCGCAGGTCTGGGCTGCGTTGAGGTAATTCCGCACGTTGCTCGCGCTCGAGGCCGTCTTGATGACGTGCGTGAAGCCACCGTTGCAGATCCCGCGCCGGTTGTTGACGACATCCTCGAGCGTCACATTCTGGAGGACCATCGGGGCTGGCTCGCCGGCCGCGGAAGCGAAGCTCGAGCCGAGCACGCTGGTGGCGAGGATACTGAGCAGCAAGGGCGCCATGGCTCGGGACCAGCGGCCGGAGCGCGGGTGGGTGTAGGACATCGTGGCAGTCTCGCAGATGATGGTGGATGAGGCTTTCGAGGATGGACGACCGACCGGCGTCGACGCTATGCAGCGGTCGAGCCACTGACCGGGCGGCAGGAGTCCTGTGCATGGGTGCACCGCCGGTCGCGCGGGGCCCGCGTCGGCGACCCGTCACCATTCGGACTGGCTGCACGTCAACACAGCCGTGCTAGACTCGATGCGTCTTGAGCGCTGATCACCGCAGGGAGCGTCGGCGGTCGCCAGCCCTCGCCACGTTCCTTTCCTTCCTGTGGCCTGGCCTCGGCCAGTGGTACGCGGGTTGGTGGCGGCGCGCTGTGCTTTTCGCCGTGCCGGTCCTGGCGATCTTCGTCGCGGTGGCGACGCAGGCTCGCGGCGGGGCCACGGATCTTGCCCTGAGCCTCCTCGCACCGAGCACCGCTCTGACGGTCATTGGCCTCATCGGCCTGTTGTTCGTGTGGCGGATGGCGGCCATGCTGGATGCACTGTTGCGCGTCGGCCGCCGTGGGACGTGGCGACGCCCGGTACCTTTGGCTGCCTTTCTGATGCTGGGTATGGTGACGACCGGTGTTCACGCCTACGCCGGGTCGCTGGCCTGGTCGTTCTACCGCGCCGGATCGCAGATCTTCGTGGGCGCATTAGGGCCCGACGCGACGGACAACCCGAGTCTCGCGCCGGGTGGCGCCGGCGAGTCCACGCGTAGTCCGATGTCGACGCCGACCACCGCAGCATCGCGGATCAATGTGCTGCTGGTGGGCATCGACAGCTCCGATACGCGCGACCACGCCCTGACCGACGCCCTGCTCGTGGTGAGCGTGGATCCGGCGACCAACGAGGTTGCGATGGTGAGTTTCCCGCGCGATATCGCCGGCTTCGAGCTGTGGGACGGGCGTATCTTCAAGGGCAAGATCAATTCGCTGATGTC
>JANOIS010000143.1:0-5605 GCA_031407755.1 Chloroflexota bacterium
CGGGGACGCCGGCCGTCGAGGCCGTCTATGCTCGGTTCGGAGCCGAACTGCGTCGCGCCAATGGCGAACTCGATCGGGCGGCGCTCGGGCGGATCGTGTTCGCCATTGGCGCGACGCAGTTCGGCCCCGAACCGAGCATAGACGGCCTCGACGGCCGGCGTCCCCGCTGCCAGCACGAGCCGCGCTTCGTGATCGGCATCGACCACGACGACCCCAGGCCGCTCCCCGAGCCAGCGCGCCACCGTGGACTTGCCACACCCGATCGCGCCCGCGTTGCCGATCCGAACGGCCGGGTTCACGGCGCCCGTTCCTCGATGTCCAGCCAGGCATCCTCAGCCGCGGCGAGCGCCGTGTCGACATCCGCCAGTTCGCTCGTGACCCGCCGCATCTCGACGAAGTTCGCCCCGGTCGCCGGGTCCCCCATTGCGAGTTCGAGGTGATTCTTGCGCAGTCCCAACCGCGTCAGCTCGGCGTCGAGTGCCACCTTCTGACGCTTGTACGCATCCTTGGACAGCTTTTCGGCCCGTCGTCTGGCCCGAACCGGCGCCGGGGCCGTCGCGACCGACGTCGCACGGTCGGTGCCCCCGACGGCATCGAGCCGGCCGTCTAGGACAGGCACTCGCGTGGACGTCGACCAGCCGGATGCGCCCCGGCCCATCCGCATGCGTTTCGACTGCTCCTCGACCGCGACCGCAACGGTCCACCCGCTCGCCACCGCGGCACGCCAGGCCCGATACCCGTCGTCGAATGCCACGGCCTGCCCGCCGCCCACGACCCACAGTCGATCGCACACCGTCTCGAGCAGCCGCCGATCGTGTGACACGACGATCAGCGTCGCCGGCGATTCGCGCATGAAGGTCTCGATCGCCTCGCGCGCCGGGATGTCGAGATGGTTGGTCGGTTCGTCAAGGAGGAGCAGGTTGGCCGGCTGGATCCCGAGCAGCGCGAGCTCCAGGCGCGAGCGCTCGCCGCCGGATAGCGAACGGACCTCCTTGAACGCGTCGTCGCCACGAAAGAGGAAACGGGCAAGGTAGGCGCGCGCCTCGCCGGGTGTGACCGGGATCGTGTCGAGCAGTGCGTCGAGCACGGTCGTGCCCGGGATGGCCGCACCGCGCAGCTGGGCCAGGTATCCCGGCTGAACGGCGTTGCCGAAGACGATCGTCCCATCGAGCGGCGGCAGATCCCCGGCGATCGTCCGCAGAAGGGTCGTCTTGCCGGCACCGTTCGGCCCCACGATCCCGATCCGATCGCCGCGCTGTGCCGCGAGAAACGGCACGCGAGCCACGATCCGTGGTTCGGTGGCCGGGTTGCCGTCCGCGTCCACGGCGCCACGACCGGGCAGGTAGCCCACCGCGAAGTCCTCCACACGGACCACGATCTCGCCCGACCGTTCTGGCCCGCTACCGGCCAGCGCCGCCTGCGGCAGCGCCAGCTTGCGCATCGACTTCGGGGCCTCGCGCCGATCAGCCTGGAGGCGTTCGAGTCGAGCTTCGTGCTCGTGCATCTTGCTGAACTTGCGGTGACTGCGGTAGCGCTGGACGAGCTCCCGTTCACGCTCGATCTGCTCGGCGTTGGTATCGGCGTCCTTCACGGCGCGCGCGTCACGTTCCTCGCGCTGGCGGTGGTAGGCACCGTAATCGCCACGGAACACCGTCAAGCGCCGATCGCGCAGCTCCCAGACACGGGTGACGGTCGCGTCAAGGAACGCTCGGTCGTGCGATGCCACCAGCAGCGAACCCGCCCGGCGCCGAAGATGCCCCTCGAGCCACTCGAGGGCATCGAGGTCGAGGTGATTGGTCGGCTCGTCAAGGAACAGGAGATCGGGATCCGCGATGACCAGGCGCGCCAGAGCGGCCCGTGTCTGCTCGCCCCCGGACAGCCCGGCCGGCGGCTTGGCCCATTCGTCCCGCGCGAAGCCGAGGCCGCTCAGGGCCGAGTCCACGCGCTGGTCGAGCGTGTACCCGCCCAGCACCTCGTAGCGATGCTGGAGATCGGCGTACGCCGGGTCGGTCACGTGCCCGGAGCGCTCAAGGGCCGCCAGCTGCTCCGCCATCGACTCCAGGTGAACGGCGCCGGTCCGCACCGCCGTTCGGAGATCGGGCGCGGCCATGAACACCGAATCGAAGTGCGACTCCTGGGCCAGCAGCCCGATCGACAACCCGCGCTTGCGCACGACCTTCCCTCGGTCGGGCTCATCCCGGCCCGCCGCCAGGCGCAGCAACGTCGTCTTGCCCGCCCCATTCGGCCCGACAAGCCCGATCCGGTCACCGAGCGCCACGGCCGCGTCGATCTGGTCGAGGATCACGAACGTGCCGACTTCGCGGGTGACGCCGGCGAGTCGCAGGATGGACATCAGCCGCCGCCCGTCGGAGGTACCGACGCCCGCGCCGCGGCTCTGCGCGTGGCGGCCGCCCGCTTCGTCCGCTCCGTCCTGGCACCGGCCGTTGCGCGCCCCTGCTCCTCGGGGGTCAGCCCGGTACTCCCCTCCCCGGCCGCCAGCTCCGTCCAGCGCCGGCCACGTCGGACCGATCCCCCGGTCATCGTGCGCAGGATGGCCGTCGCACCCTTGCGGTCGGCGGCCGGGAGGCGCTGGCACCACGAACACAGATGCGTCGAGCGAGCCCCGACGACGACCCGCCGGATCGGTCGCCCGCAGCGCCGACACGGCTCGCCGGTGCGCTGGTACACATCGAGCCGCTCCTGCATGGACCCGTCCCCGTCGGGCGCCGTGTAGTCGTCGATCGACGAACCGCGCCACTCGATGGCCTCGGACAGGACACCGCGGATCGCTTCGTACAACCGCCGTTCGTCCGGCGGCTTGAGCGACGACGCGGAGCGCAGCGGGTGCAGCCGCGACCGCCACAGCGACTCGTCCGCGTAGATGTTGCCGACCCCCGCCACGAACGACTGATCGAGGAGGAGCGACTTGAGCCGACCCTTCCGCCGGCGCAACCGACGCCGGAACTCGCGCACCGTGAATTCGTCGGCCAGCGGCTCCGGGCCGAGGGCGGCGAACACCGCGGCGCCACCCACCTCCGCCACAAGCTCACCGCTGATCGGATCGCGTCCGTGCAGCCCGACCCTGCCGAACTTCCGGATGTCCCGGAACCGCAGCTCCCGACCGTCGGCGAGCTCGAGGACCAGCCGGACATACGGATCCTCCGGCGTCGAACCCGGCACGACGAACAGCTGGCCCGTCATCTTGAGGTGGATCGTGAGGGCCGCCTCGCCAGAAAGCTCCACGATCACGAGCTTCGCCCGCCGCCCGACGGCAACGATCGTCCGACCGGCCACGGCCTCGGCGAACGCTAGCGGCTCGTGGGTGCGCAGCGTGCGGGCCCACGCGCATCGCGCACCCACGATCAGCGCGCTGACAAGACGCGGACGCAGGTCGCGCGCGACCGTCTCGACCTCGGGGAGCTCGGGCATCGGGCGGCTAGCCGGCGATCGGCGCGACCGGCGCCTCGATCGGCAGTTCGTCAGCCTCGGCGGCGATCTCGTCGGCGCGCGTGAGCGGCGTCATCGATTCCCAGTCATCGCCGACCTTGACATCGACGATGAGCGGCACGGACAGCGGCAGCGCGCCTTCCATCGTCTCGCGGACGAGCGCGGCGAGCGGCTCGACGTCGTCGCGCGGGACCTCGAACAGCAGCTCGTCGTGGACGCTCAGCAGCAGCCGCGCGCGCGACCCCGTCTCGACCAGGCGCTCGGCGACCCGGTTCATCGCGATCTTCTGGATGTCCGCCGCGGTGCCCTGGATCGGCATATTGATGGCCATCCGCTCCCCCGCCCCGCGGAGGGCCGCGTTGGAGGCGCGCAACTCGGGGATCTGGCGCTTGCGGCCCAGGAGCGTCTCCACGAAGCCCTGCGCCCTGGCCTGTTCCTTGATCGCCATCATGTAGTAGCTGATCCCCGAATAGGCCGCGAAATAGCTGGTGATGAATTCCTGGGCCTCCGCCCGGGGGATGTTGGCCCGCGAGGCCAGCCCGAAGTCGCTCATCCCGTAGGCGAGACCGAAGTTGACCATCTTGGCCATCGACCGCTCGCCATGGGTGATGTCCTCCGGCGCCTTGTGCAGCACTCGCGCGGCCGTCTCGCGATGGATGTCGGCGCCTCGGGCGAACGCATCCTTGAGATGTTCGTCGCCCGATACGTGGGCCAGGATACGCAGCTCCACCTGGGAATAATCGGCGGCGAGCAGGACGAGCGACGGGTCGCCGGCCACGAACGCGCGCCGGATCCGTCGGCCGAGCGTGGTCCGGATCGGGATGTTCTGGAGGTTCGGGTCCGATGACGACAGCCGGCCCGTGGCGGCGACGGCCTGGTGGAACGTCGTGTGCAGCCGGCCATCGTCGGCCATCAGGGTCGGCAACGCCTCGACGTAGGTCGATCGCAACTTCGTATAGGAACGCCAGGCCAGGAGCTTGTCGATCATCGGGTGTGCCGGTCGCAGGTCCTCGAGGACCGAGGCGTCGGTCGAATAGCCGGTCTTGGTCCGCTTGCCCTTCGGCAGGTCGAGCTCGAAGAACAGGATCTGCTCGAGCTGCTTCGGGCTGCCGAGATTGAACTCGTGACCGACGTCGACGTAGATCTCCTGCTCGAGCCTGGTGATCTCGGCGCCGAACTCCCGGTCCAGAACGGCGAGGGCCTCGAGGTCGAGAGCCACGCCGATCGCCTCCATCCGGGCGAGGACGGGGATCAGCGGCAGCTCCACCTCGCGGAACAGGCGCTCCAGGCCAGTCTCCTCCAGGCGGCGGGCCAGAGGCTCCCGGACCGCGATGGCGCACAAAGCCTCCAGACCGGCCCGAGCCGTCGGCGGCAGATCGATGGCCGGTGGCAGGATCTGATCGAGGTTCTCGGCCACGACGTCCGCGATGGTCTGGCTGCGCAGGGCGGCATTCAGGATGTACGCGGCGATCTGCGTATCGAAGGCGACCGTGAGCGGCGCCGAGCCCGGGTCGTCCGCAAAGGCGGCGACGAGCACCGACTTGACCTCGTGCCCGACGAGTGGCGTCCCGGTCCGGGCGAGCAGCCGCCGCAGGGCGTCGGATGCCTCCTCGCCATCCGCCGCGACCACCCGGCCATCGGATGCCGCTACGGCCAGAGCCAGAGATGTCCCGCGGCGCGGTCGTGGGTCGTCCGCCACGAGCGCCACACCGACCACCGGCTGGGCGGTCAGCCAGACCACCAGTTCCTCGATCCGGTCCGGTCCGCGAACCTCGATCCGCCCGGGGTCAAGGATGGCCGCCCCGAGCGCGGTCGGCAGGTCATCCGTCGGACCGGGCGGGCTGTCAGGTGCGGCCGGGGCGCTGGCGGCAGTCACATGTCCCGCCGCCGGCCCGCTGACCGCATCGAAGTCCAGACGGAGCTGGAGCTCGCCACCCTGGGGCCGAGTCGCGACACGCCCGGCACCCCAACCCTCGGGCCGACCGGCGACACGGGCCGCGGGAACGTACCCACTTTCCGTCACGGCCCGCAGGCTCGTGGTGCGCTGCTCGGCCGATTCACCGGCCATCGGCGGCAGGCGCTCGATGAGGGTCCGGAATTCGTATTCGCGGAACAGCCGCACGACCGTGTCGCGGTCGTAATCACCGATGCGCGCCGC
>JANOIS010000152.1:0-6594 GCA_031407755.1 Chloroflexota bacterium
GCCGCGCGGTCGACCGAGATCGTCACGACCGACAGATCGGCGCCGCCGGAGGCCGGGACGGTGACATCGACAGGTGCCGCGTTGCCCACATGCACACGGACACGGCCGTCCGTCCGGATCCCATCCGGACTGACGACGCCGGCCGTGCCCATCCGCAGTTCCAGATCGATCCGACTGCCCACGTCGTCGATCGCGAGGGTCAATGACGAGCCCGGCTCAAGGATGAGCGCGTCCCAGCCGTTTCCTTCAGTGATTTCGGCGGGCCCATCCAACGAACCGAGGCTGGCGGCGATCGTGGCCGGCTGGCTGATGAGCCCGATCGATCCCTCACGCCGTGCGAGTACGACCTGGTTGGCCCCGTATCGGTCGGCCGCGGCGATGACCGAGCGCACATCGCCGGCGAAGGCCCCGGCCAGATCCAGCCTGCGCTCCGTCTGAGAGGTCCCCGTGTATCTCTCGGGGTCGAACGCGAGCTTCGCGTAGCCCGGCGGCTCGACGGCCACGACCGCGGCCCCGGTCGAATACCAGACGAGTGATGACCAGTCCTCGTACGTGAGCACCGTCGGACGGGGGCCATGGACGTTAAGAAGCCGGCCAAAGTCCGGCACCCGGTCTCGGGCGAACTCCAGGTGAGCGTATTGCGGTTGTGTCCAGAGGATCGTCATGAGCCGCGTGGTGGCGACGCTGGCCGGCACGGACGCGACAAGGATGGCGCCGACGATAAGGGGGACCGCCCAGCCCGCGCGCAACGCGGCGGAAGAGTGCCGATCGACGACGCGGTCGACGAGTGCGACCAGGCCGATCGCGGCCAGGATCAGTCCCGGCTGGCTGGCCACCAGCCACATTCGCTGGGGTCGGAGGGCGTCTTCCAGCGGCCAGCTTGACTGGTAGGTCACCGCCAGGACGAACGGTACGATCCACCAGGCCAGGACGAGGACACCGCCCTCCGCCGGATAGCGGTTCGAGCGGTCACTCCCGGGAATCCGACGATATCCCTCGGAGCGGCGCAGGCGGAGCAGCACGATGCCTGCTCCGATGATCGTCAGGGGCAGGACGATCCCGAACTGGATGGGGTAGTTCCAGAACCCGATCTGGAGGGGCAGGAGTTCCTCGGACGACTCGATCGAGACGCCGCCATTGCGCGCGATGGTCTGCGCCAGGTACGACAGCCACGGTCCGACGATGGCGATGGCGATGAGGCCGGTCACCGCGATGGATGTGGCGGCTGCCCGCCAGCTTGATCGGTTCCGTGCCGCGATCACCACGACGAAGGTCGCGAGGGCCGATGGGATCGGCAGCAGCAGCTGGATCTGGAGCAGCCCGCAGACCCCGAACAGCACCCCGGCCACACCCGCCCAGGCCGGCCAGCGGTTTCCGCCGTCCAAGGCACGCAGGAACGCCAGGATCGCAAACGGCAACAGGCCAAAGACAAGGTCTCGCGGGTATATCGGGTAGGCGACCTGGCCGATCATCGACAGCGAGTTGACCCATAGGCGGTCGTTAGAGACGTCGAGGCCTCCGGCGAAGGCGGTCAACGCTGCGGCCACCAGCGCGACGTCGGTCCGGCCGGTGAGTCGTCGCGCCAGGACGTAGGCCCCGAGCGGGATCACCGGGAGCCACAGGAGGCCGAGGAGCATCGTCGCCCCGGACAGATCCAGTCCGGGGATCGAGGCGATCGCGGCGAGGACCAGGTGGAAACCGGGCGGGTAGTAGGCGGGCAGGCCGAGGTACGGTCCCTCGGGTGGGAATGTGCCGAGCAGGATGGTGTTGGTCAGGCCCCAGTGATACAGCAGGTCGCCCCGCACGTAAAACGGCAACAGCGCCCGCCACCCGTGGACGGCGATCGCAACCGCGAGGATCCCCAGCAAGACCCACGTCGTCGTCGGGACGGTCCCGAGGCGCCGCCATCCATTCGGGAACGTTTCCTCGTCGCGGCGGCTGATCGCCTCGTCGGTGGTCACGCGCCCGGTACGTGGGACAATCGGGGCTCCATGGACCCCATCGCCCTGCTGACCTCCGTGGCCCTGGCGACGATCGTTTCCGCCCTCCTGTTCCTGCTCCCCGGCGCAGCGCTCGGGTGGCTGGTGCTGCCCGGCGCCACGACGCCGCTCGGGCGCGTTGGAAGGGCGGCGGGTGTCAGTCTACTGGCGTCCCTTGTGACGTGCACCGTGCTGACCAGACTTGGGGCGCTTTCGATGGCATCTGTCCTGATCAGTCTTCTGATCCTGACGATGGTCGGGCTGATCGCCCATCGACCCCGCCCAGGATCCGGGTGGCGACGTCCACGACAGCGTCGATGGTGGGCCGTCGCGCTGTCCGGCAGTGCGCTGGCGTTCGGTCTTGTCGTGGTTCCGTCCCACCTGGGTGTCCGCCCGGACCTGCTGCCGGTCAGTTCGACTACCTGGTACTACCTCGCTCTCGCTCAAGCGACCGCCGATCTCGGGGCGTTCCCGACACACCTCGCCGAGTGGGGCGCACTTCGACCATTCCAGACCGACTATCTGCCTGTCACCGCGCACACGGCCGCGGCGTTGCTGCTGCTGCCCGGCGACATCCTCGCTCGTCTCGAGCTGTACCGGATGCTGGTGCTGGGTCTGGGCCTGCTCTTCGCCGCGCTGCTGTTCCGCCGTTGGGTATCGGGCTGGGCGGCTGTGCTTGGGGCGACCTTGTTGATGGGCACGGTGCGGCTGGAGCAGAAGTTCGATGGGTATCGGCCGGAGACGGTGATGCTGGTCCTGGCCCTGTTCACGCTGTGGGTTGCAGACCGCGCCATGGCCGAGCGTAGTCCGCGGGCGTTAGCGCTTGCGCTCGTCGGCAGCGCTACGGTATTCCTCGGCCATGCGGAGGTCTTCCTGGTCATGGCGCCAGCGCTCGTCGGGATCGGTGTCGCTCGGTGGTGCGTTGCCCCGGGCCGGTCAGGGGGCAGGCTCGGCCTGCGCCGTCCGTCGGTTCGGGCTGCGCGTGCGCCGATGATGGCAGCCGTGCTGGTGATGGGCGGCCCCGGTCTTGCGACCGTCGCGAGCCTGGCACTGACCGGCGGCAACGGCGTGCTCGGCTACATGCTGGGACCTGACACGGCCGCCCCGGACGCCGCGTCGGCTCGAGGTCGCCCGGGCGAGGTCCCCGTCGGATGGACGTTCACCGACGATCCGACCTGGGACTTCTATACGGCCTCGGTCGCACCCGCGCTGGCAGGCCACCCGCCACCCGATGCGTTCACCGACTCCCTGCTCCTCCCGCGATCGATCCTCGTGGTCTGGCCGGGTCTCGATGGCCGGACCCGGTCCGGTCTCGCGGTGCTGGTCGGGCTCGTCATCTTGTGTGCTTTGGCGTGGCCGTTCCTCGATGGCCGACGCCGGCGGTGGCTCCTGACATGGGCCGTGTTCGGGGCCGTGCTCATGGCTGGATCCGTGCTGTTGTTCGCGTTGTCGGACACGTATGTGCCTCAGCGTACGGCCGGCCGTCGCCTGATGCCGTACCTGCTGTTCGTGCCGGTCGTGGCGATGACCGCACTACTGTGGGTCGTGGGGCGGTTGACGGCGCCGTACTGGCGCGCCCTGATGCCAGGACGGAACCGCGCTCAGGCCGTCGCGGCGGGACTTGCCCTGGCCGTATTGACCGTCGGCGCCGTTTCAGCATCGCCGGTTCCTGGCGCCGTGGCCGAGGAGCGAGACGCAGCGCTCAGTCCGACGGGTTATGCGGCATTTCGCTGGCTGAAGGAGCACCTTCCACTGGATGCCCGGATCCTGGCCAATGCCTACACGGACGGATCGATCGCCGCCGTGACCGGACGGGTCGGCATCGTGGACGGCCGGGCCGTGTACCTGGAGGACCGGGAGTTCCTGGCCGAGTCGACCGCCCTGTGCCTTGGTGCACGGGTCGTATTCGGGACGCCGGCGGCTCCAGGGGCCGCGACCTACCTTGAGCGCGAGCGTGTGACCCACTTGCTGGTGGCCACGGAGGGGCCGCTGGGGCGTGACCTGGGCGGTTACCTGCTCTTCGGTACGGACGTCAGCGCCATCCGTGGCGACCCGCGGTTCCGCCTCATTCGATCATTCGACGAGGACCGACTGCTGCTCTTCGAGGTGCTCGGTGCGCCGGCCAGGGTCGGGGCTGGCTAGACTGCGTTCTGTGATTCCAGAAACCTCCGAAGCCGAGCTCAGGCCCCGTGTCTTCGGCGAGGTCGCCTCGCTCTACAGCAGCATATGGGCGACGGCACGGGACGTCGCGACGCGTTGGCAGGTGGCGATCGTCGTCGAGATGGTGATGGTCATCGCCTGGTTCGCCATCCGGACCGCGGCCGATGTCGAGGGACGGACGTATCTGATGTGGGTCATCGGCGCAGGCATCCTGGCCCTCGTCGCGCCCCTGTCAGGGCTCGTAGTCCTGATCGCGACGTCCGTCTTCTACGAACCTGATTCGTTTGCTCGTTCGATCTCGCATCGTGAGCTCGTGGTCATCCCGCTGGCCATCGGGATCGTCGCGAGGATCGCATGGGATCGCTTCCGATGGCGGCCCGAGTGGGCCGTGTGGATCGCTGTATTGCTCATGGGCGGAACCGCGCTGGCGGTTGTCAACAGCTTCGTTCGATTCGACCAGGCTATCGCCTGGCACGCTGCGCGTTCGTGGCTCGGTGATGCGGCCGCGCCGGTCATCCTGCTGGTGGCCGCCGCCTGGACCGCCCGTGGCGGCGAGATCCGGGCCCTCGTGACTGCGACGATGGTAAGCATCGTCGTGGCGATCGTGTGCCTGACCGAGTACTTCGCACCCGGCTCCGTCTCGGCGGGTCCATTCGCGTGGGTCGGCTTCTGGAAGGACTTTGGGGCACGGATCGACGGGACGATCCCGTCGCCCAACGCACTGTCCGCGCAGCTCATCGTTCCGACGTCGGTGCTGATGGCCGCCGCCCTCCTGGCCCGCGAGATGCGCCTCCGCCTTGTCGCCGTCGGGGCACTGATACCGCTGGTGGCGGTGCACGCGCTGACGTACAGCCGCTCGCCGATCCTCGCCCTGTACGTGTTCGTGGTCGTTGCGACGTGGCGCATCCGGCGGCGTTTCGGGGTGGCCGCGCTGGCGGTCGGGCTGGTGGTTGGTGTGGCCCTGCTTCCCTCGTATCTCGCGCTCCGCAGCCAGGTAGCTGGAAATCCGACCGTACCGGGGACTGTCCTCGTGGCCTCGGATGAGTATCGATTGCGCGCGTGGGACGCCGCCGGGCGCATGTTCCTCGATGAGCCGCTCATCGGGCAGGGTTTCCTGGCCTACCGGGAGCTGGCGGTGGCCTACGGGGATTCGGTCCTGAAGTCTCCGCACAATGAGTGGCTGCGCTACTTCGCCGAGGGTGGGATCGTCGTCGGGATCCTGGGGCTGGCGTTCGTGGTCGCGACCACACGCGCCCTGAATCGCGTGGCTGGCTGGCTGGGCACCGGCCTAACGGCGGGGTTCCTCGGTTATGTCCTCGCCGCCTCCTTCAACAATCCGCTGTTGTTCCTTCGGGTGAGCGCGGTGGCCTTCCCCATCGTGGGAGTCGGCCTGGCGATCGCCGCACGCACCAGGGCACGGCCATCGACCGACACTGATCCAGTGTTACTCGATCCGGCGACGACCAGCTCGGCGCTAGACTGACGGCGCATGCCCATCAGCCTCCTGCGCCTCGCCGGTATCGCGGTGGCCGTCGTGGTGATCCTCGTCGCGGCCGGTCGGTTGCGCCGACGCGGTTCGGGAAGTCGGGTGCCCGCCTTCGGGCTCCTGGCGATCGGGTTCGGACTCGTTGCGGTCGCGGCGTTCCCGGATGTCGTGCGACCGATACAGGACGTCCTCGGCCTGGAGGGCGAGCCACTGGGTCGGCTGGTGACCCTTCTGGTCGTGTCGACGGTGGTCATGTTCGGCCTGGTCTTCTACGCGCTGGGGCGGGCGGACCGGGCCAATCAGCGGGTCAGCCGCTTGGTCCGGGCTCTGTCGGCGGCCCAACTGGAGGCCGCCCCGGGCGGTGGTCGATGGGGCGGCATCCTCGTCTGCGTGCCTGCTTTCGAGGAAGTCGACAGCCTGCCCGCAGTGCTCGCCGAAATACCCCCTGAGGTGGCTGGTCTCCGTACGCACATCCTCGTCATCGATGACGGGTCGCGTGACGGGACCGCGAGTGTGGCCCGGGCCCATGGCGCCCATGTCGTGAGCCACCCCGTCAACAGCGGCCAGGGCGCGGCCCTGCAGACCGGCTACCTTGTGGCCGAACGGGTGGGCGTCGACGCCGTCGTGACCCTGGATGCCGACGGCCAGCATGACCCGAGCCAGATGGAGCGCCTCGTCGGACCGATCGTCCGTGGCGAAGCGGATTTCGTGGTCGGCTCGCGGCGGATGGGCGAGGGTGAGAGCGAGTCTCGGGTTCGAAACGCGGGGATCACCGTCTACACGCGACTCATCAATATGCTCGGCGGGACCGATGTGAGCGACATCGCGAACGGCTACCGGGCTATCCGAGCCTCCAGGCTGGCCGAGATCGCGTTCACCGAGGACCAGTTCCACAATCCCGAGCTGCTCCTGGGTGCGGCCCGAGCCGGGCTTCGGGTCGTGGATGTCCCGGTCACGATCCGACGGCGG
>JANOIS010000391.1:0-2599 GCA_031407755.1 Chloroflexota bacterium
AAGTAGACGCTCCCGGTCAGCTCGCGGACGATGATCATGTCCACCCCGTCGAGCAGTTCGGCCCGGACCGGGGAGGCGGCACGGAGCGCCGGGTGGACGGTCACGGGGCGCAGGTTGGCGTACAGACCAAGCCCACCACGCAGCGCAAACAGCGCCTGTTCCGGGCGGACGAGCGCCGCCGGGTCGGACCATTTCGGACCACCGACGGCACCCAGCAGGATCGCATCGGCTGCACCGCAGACCTCGACGTCCTCGGGCCGGATCGCCACCCCGTACGCATCGATCGCCGCGCCTCCGGCGAGCACCTCGGACCAATCGATCGCGAAATCGAACCGCCGCCCGGCGGCGTTGACGACCCGCCGAGCCACCTCGACCACCTCGGGCCCGACTCCGTCGCCGGGGATCGTGACCACGCGATAGCGGCGCGGACCGTCGTCCGTCACGGAAGCCCCTGCTCGGTGCGCGGCGTCACGAACGCGACATCGACCCCGTTGATCTCCGCCCCGTGCAGCTTGTTCGTCGCCACCAGATACGCGTCCAGCGACGCCTCGATGATGTTCGTCGAGAGGCCGTGGCCGGACACGACGAGCGCACCCGGACCCTCGTCTGACGAGCGGCGGCAGCGGACCAGCACCTGGCCCTGGGCGTCCTCGCCGGCGGACACCGCCTTGATCTCGTATTCGGTCAGGGTCGGGTGCCAGCCCAGCGTGGGCTGGAGGACGTCATCGACCGCGCGGAAGAGCGCGTTGACCGGCCCGTTGCCGGTCGATTCGGACGAGCGCTCCTCGCCGATGACGCTGAGCGTCACGGTCCCGGTGGCGTTCCCGCCATGCGACGACGTCACGCTCCAGCCGACGAGCACCACGCTCGCAGGAACCTCGGAGCTGCGCTGCTCGACGAGCGCGATGAGGTCCGCGTCGGTGACCTCCTTCTTGGCGTCGGCGAGCTCGATGGCCTGGCGATAGATGGTGTCCAGAGCGTCGCCCTCCAGCTCGTAGCCGAGCTCCCTGAGCTTGCCCTGAAGGCCCTTGCGACCGGACAGCTTGCCGATGGTCAGCTGGCTGCCGGACAGCCCGACCGACTGCGGGGTCATGATCTCGTAGGTCAGCGGGTGTTTGATCACGCCGTCCTGGTGGATCCCGGACTCATGGGCGAAGGCGTTGCCACCGACGATGGCCTTGTTGGGCTGGACCGCGAACCCGGTCAGGTAGCTGACCAGCCGCGAGGCCGCGGTCAGGTGCTCCGTCTGGACGCCGGACCCGAGCTCGGGGAACTGGGTCGGACGGGTCCGCAGGGCCATCACGACCTCTTCCAGCGACGCATTGCCGGCTCGCTCGCCGAGGCCGTTGATCGTGACCTCCACCTGGCGCGCGCCGGCCTGGACTGCGGCCAGCGTGTTGGCCGTGGCCAGCCCAAGGTCGTTGTGGCAGTGGACGCTGACCGTGGCCGCGCCACCGACCAGGTCCACGACTCGCTTCGTCAGCGCGCCGAACTCGGCAGGAATGGCATAGCCCACGGTGTCCGGGATGTTGACCGTGGATGCACCGGCCTCCACGACCGCCTCGTACACCTGCATCAGGAAGTCCGTGTCGGTGCGCGAGGCGTCCTCGGCACTGAACTCGATCTCGGCGTCGCGGCCGAGCTGCTCGCGGCCGTAGCGCACCCAGCGGACCGCCTCGGCCAGGGCCGTCTCACGATCCACCCGCAGCTTGTGCTTGAGATGGATGTCGCTGGTGGCGATGAACACGTGGAGGTGCGGCCGGTGGGCGACCTTGATGGCCTCGATCGCCCGTTGCGGGTCGCCGTCCTTGCAGCGCGCCAGGGCCGCGACCGCGATGTCCTGCGGGGTCTCGAGAGCGATCCGCCGGACGGCCTCGAAGTCGCCCGGGGAGGCGGCCGGAAACCCGGCCTCGATGACATCGACCTTGAGCCGAGCCAGCTGGCGGGCCACCTCGAGCTTCTCCGCGGCGGTCAGGCCGGCGCCCGGCGCCTGCTCGCCGTCACGCAGGGTCGTATCGAAGATGCGCACGGAACCGGGCGCAACGAACGGCCCGGCCGGCCTCGGTACCGGCGCGGTCATCGGACGGCGCCGGGGGTCGTGGCCGCTGCCTGGGCCTGACCGGCCTGGACCTCGACCGGGTCGAGGAACGGCATCTGGGCCCGCAAGCGGCTGCCGACGCGCTCGATGAGGTGGTCGTGATCGGCTGCGCGCAGCCGCTCGAACTCGGCGCGGCCGCTGTCGTTCTCCGCGATCCAGCGGTCGGCGAAGGAGCCGTCCTGGATGTCCTTGAGCACGGCCTGCATCCGCTCGCGCACGCTCTCGTCGATCAGCCGCGGGCCGCTCACGTAATCACCATACTCGGCCGTGTCGCTGACGCTGAAGCGCATGAAGTTGAGGCCGCCGCGATACATCAGATCCACGATGAGCTTGAGCTCGTGCATCGTCTCGAAGTAGGCGAGTTCCGGCTGGTAACCCGCCTCGACCAGCGTCTCGAACGCCATCTTGACCAGCGCCGACGTGCCGCCGCACAGGACGGACTGCTCCCCGAACAGGTCCGTCTCGGTCTCCTCCTTGAACGTCGTCTCGAGCACACCCGCG
>JANOIS010000232.1:0-3669 GCA_031407755.1 Chloroflexota bacterium
GACAGGGTCAGACCCTCCAGGGCCCGATGGGCGGTGTGCAGGATGGTGGCCGCCGGGGTCTCGTAGATCTCGCGGCTCTTGATGCCCACCAGACGGTCCTCGACATGATCGATCCGGCCCACGCCGTGCGCGCCGCCCAGGTCATGGAGCCGCTCGACGAGCGTGATCGGGTCCAGCCGCTCGCCATCGAGCGCGACCGGGATGCCGCCCTCGAAATCGATCGCGACATCGACGGCAGCCGGCGCATCGGCAGGCGCCACCGTCCATTCGTAGGCGTCCGGCGGGGGCGTGACCCACGGATTCTCGAGGACGCCCGTCTCGCACGAGCGACCCCACAGGTTGACGTCGATCGAGTACGGCGATGCCTTGGTGATCGGGATCTCGATCCCGCGCTCGTTGGCGTAATCGATCTCCTGGTCCCGCGTCAGGCCCATCCCGACGCGCATCGGGGCGATGACCTTCAGCCCCGGATCGAGTGCGTGCGTCGCGACGTCGAAGCGGACCTGGTCGTTGCCCTTGCCGGTGCAGCCGTGGGCGACCGCGTCCGCGCCCTCCCGCTTGGCGACCTCGACGAGGAGCTGCGCGATGAGCGGCCGGGCGAGTGCCGTGGCCAGCGGGTAGACGCCCTGGTACAGCGCGTTGGCCTGGAGGTGCGGCCAGACGTAATCGGTCACGAAGCGTTCGCGGGCATCGACCACGTAGGCGCGCGAGGCGCCGGCGGACATCGCGCGCTCCTCGACGCCCGGCCGCAGTGACCCACCGCCGAGATCGACCGTGAGGGTGACGACCTCGACACCGTGCTGTTCACGGAGCCAGGCGACGGCGACAGATGTATCGAGTCCGCCCGAATAGGCGAGGACGACCTTGTTCACGGGACGGAAACCTCCGGGATCGATCGATTGATGTCGTTGAACCGCTCGAGCCAGCGCTCGAGTCTCGGTGCATCGGCAAACAGGACGAGGAGGGTATTGTCGCCCGCCAGGGTGCCCTCCTGCTCGCGCAGGGTGGATTCGTCGATCGCCTGGGCGACGACGCTGGCGGTGCCCGGCGTCCCGGTCAGGACGAGGATGAGTCCGCTCCGTCCGACCGTGATGGGCACGTCGAAGAGGATGCGGCGGAGGCGCTCGTCCGAGGCCGGCGGTGGTGGCGCGGCCGCGCTGACGTCCTCCGGGGCGACGTAGGCGTGCCCGTCGGTGCGCGGCGCCTTGAGCAGCCCGAGCTCGGCGATATCGCGGCTGACCGTGGCCTGGGTCACATCAAAGCCCTGCTGGGTGAGCGCATCGACGAGCTCGCGCTGGCTGCCGACCGGTCGTGAGGCAACGAGCTGGCGGATCGCACGCTGGCGCCGCCGCTTGAGGTCCGGACCGTGGTTCATGGCGGTGGCCACGGTCAGACGGCCCCCACGCCTGCCGGGCGCGCCGCCGTGATGCGCGTCCCGAATGACGAGTCGGTCAGGGCACGTTCCAGGGCCCGCTCGGCCGCGGAGTCCGCGATGATCGCCTCGGCTCCGTCCCAGCCCACGGCGGACAGGGCGGCCCGGATCTTGGGCACCATGCCCCCGGCGATGACCCCTGATTCGATCAACTGCTCGGCTTCGTCGCTGGTGAGCGTTTCGAGTTTCTGGCCGTTCGCGTCGCGGACGCCATCGACATCGGTGAGCAACACGAGCTGGCGAGCACCCAGTCCGGCCGCGATGCCGGCCGCGGCGTCATCCGCGTTGACGTTGCAGACGATCCCATCGGCGTCGCGGGCGAGGGGCGCCACGACCGGCACCTGACCGCCGACAAGGATCGCGTCGAGCAGGTCGCGCCGCAGGCCGGTCACGCTGGCGACCAGGCCGAGGTGCGGGATGCGCTCGGCCACGAGCAGACCACCGTCAACGCCGCTGAGGCCGACGGCATCCACCCCGAGGTCGCGCAGCCCGGATACGAGCTCGCTGTTGACCACACCGCGCAGGACCGCGGCCGCGACCTCCAGACTCTGGGCGTCGGTGACGCGCAGCCCGCCCTCGAATCGACTGGGGACGCCGAGACGCTCCAGCCACTCCGTGATGCGCTTGCCGCCGCCATGGACCAAGACCACGGGACGTCGACGCGAGACCGCGGCCACGTCCGCCAGGACGTGCGCCTGGTCGGCGATGGTGGTGCCACCAAGCTTGACGACGAGGATCTCACTCACGGGGCCATCTGCCCGTCCCGTCCCGTCCCGTCGCCCGCGCCTGCCTGGCGGCCGCGACACGTTCAGGCCCCCGATATCGCTCCCACCGATAGTCCGTGGGGATGGAGGGGCACAACGAGCCTCGGGCGACACGAGCTGCCCGCCTGGACGCACACGTCACGCGCGGATCGGCCGCGTCGAGGTGCCGCGCAGCGCCTTGTGAGCACCGATGCCCAAGATTTATCGGTGGTGGCGATGTCGGAACCGGGAACGTGCTCGCGGCGAACCCGCTCACGTCGTGTACTCCGAGTTCTCGATGACGTAGGCCTCGGTCAGGTCGCAGCCGAAGGCCTCGCCGCGGCCGGTGCCCTGGCCGAGGTTCAGGCCGATGAGCAGCTCCGGGGCGTGCATCTCGGCGCGCGCCGCGATGCGATCGAAGGCGACGGGCCCGCCCTGCGCCCCGTCGAACACGAGGTGGCCCGCGATCGTGATGCGCAACCGGTCCGGGTCCAGGGCGACCGGCTGCCCGGCCCGTTGCCGCGCCTCGTCGGCGGACAGGCCCGCAGCTTCCAGCACGGCGGCACTCGCGAGCACCGCGTTGCCCGCGGCGCCGGCGATGCGGCCCCAGTTGGGGTCCTTGCCATGAGCCGCGGCCTTCACCAGCGACGACGAGATGACCGCCCGCGCCACGGCCCGCGCCTCGGCATCGTCGCTGGCGCCGGTCACGCTGGCGGTCAGCAGGATCGTGGCGCCCTCGCCGTCGGCGGCCTGCTGACGCGCGAGGTCGCGGGCGACGGCTTCGATCGCTGCTCCGAGCGTCGCGGCGGCCTCGCTGTCGGCGATCACCTGGGGCGTGCCGGCCGCCCCGGAGGCGAGCACGAACACGGTGTCATTGGTACTGGTGTCACCATCCACGGACATCTGGTTCCAGGTGCGGACCGCCGCCGGTCGGAGCAGGCCGTACAGCACGGCCGGTTCCACAGCGGCATCGGTCAGGACGATGGACAGCATCGTGGCCATGGTCGGGTGGATCATCCCGACACCCTTGGCGATGCCGCTGACTGTGACGGTCACGCCATCGATGTCGACAGCGGTCGTTGCAAGCTTGGCCACCGAATCGGTCGTGCGCAGGGCCTCGGCGGTCGCCTCGAGGGCGGCGTCGTCCTCACCCAGCTTTGGCACGAGCATGGCGAGCCCGGCCTCCACCTTGCCGAGTGGCAGGCGCGTGCCGATGATCCCGGTCGATAGATGGAGCACGTGCGCCTCATCGATCCTGAGCGCGGCTGCGACGAGCCGACCGATCTCGAGCTGATCCGCATCGCCAGCCTTGCCCGTCGCGGCGTTTGCGCAGCCGCTCGTGGACACGACGGCCCGGGCCCATCCGAATCCGCCACGCGGATCCCCGGAGGTGGCCGCGAGATTGGCCCGTGACTGGCGCACGGGCGCGGCCACGAACGCGTTCCGGGTGAATACCGCGGCCACGGCCGCCAGCTCCCCGGTCGTGACGACGAG
>JANOIS010000234.1:0-5549 GCA_031407755.1 Chloroflexota bacterium
CGTTCGAGAAGCGGTGGATCTCCGTCAGCTCGAGGGCATCGGGGGCGACCCGAGCGACCATCACCCGGCCGCTCGAGGCGCCGAGATCGACGGCCGCGACGAGCCGGCCGGTCACCGCAGGAAGGCCGCCGCGACACCCGCGTCCACGGGTATGTGGAGACCCGTGGTCTGGCTGAGATCGCCGCCGGTCAGGGCGAACACGGCGGCCGCCACGTGCTCCGGAAGGACCTCGCGCTTCAAGAGGGTCCGCTGCGCGTAGAACTCGCCGAGCTTGTCCTCGGCGATGCCATAGGTGCGTGCCCGATCGGCGCCCCAGCCCTTGGCGAAAATCCCCGAACCGCGCACGACCCCGTCCGGATTGACGCCGTTCACCCGGATGCCGAACTCGCCGAGCTCGGCCGCGAGCAGCCGGACCTGGTGGGCCTGGTCTGCCTTGGATGCGCCATACGCCACGTTGTTGGGACCGGCGAAGAAGGCGTTCTTGCTGACGATATAGACGAGGTCGCCGCCCATCGACTGGTCGATCAGGATCCGGGCCGCCTCGCGCGACACCAGGAACGAGCCGCGGGCCATCACGTCGTGCTGGAGATCCCAGTCGCGGACGGTCGTCTCGAGCAGTGGTTTCGAGATCGACAGGCCGGCGTTGTTGACGACCAGATCGACGCCTCCGAAGGCGAGGACGGCCCGCTGGAACGCGTCGGCGATCTGGGTCTCGTCGGTCACGTCGGCGACCACGCTGATCGCCGTGTCCGTCCCGCCGAGCTCGCGTGCCACGCCCTCGGCACTCGCGGCATCGATGTCGGCGACGACGACGCACGCGCCCTCCGCGGCCAGGCGGTGAGCGATCGCCTTGCCGATTCCCGAGCCCGCACCGGTTATGAAGGCGACCCGCCCGGCGAGCGGCTTCGGCCGGGGCATCCGGGCGAGCTTGGCCTGCTCGAGGGCCCAATACTCGATCCGGAACTTCTCCGACTCGGCGATCGGGGCGTAGGTTGACAGCGCCTCGGCGCCGCGCATGACGTTGATCGCGTTGACGTAGAACTCACCGGCGACCCGCGCGGTCTGCTTGTTGGCGCCGAACGAGAACATCCCGACACCCGGTACGAGCACGATCGCCGGATCCGCACCGCGCATCGGCAGGCTGTCGGGCGTGGCGTGGCGATCGTAATATGCGCGGTAGTCGTCCCGATACGCCTCATGCAGCTCGCGGAGGCGCGCGGCGACGTCGGCCAGGTCGGCGGTAGGCGGCAGGTCGAGGACCATCGGCCGAACCTTGGTCCGCAGGAAATGGTCGGGGCACGACGTGCCGAGGGTGGCGAGGCGGGGATGCTCGGCCCGGGCGACGAAGTCGAGCACGACATCGCTGTCGGTGTAGTGGCCGACCTGGGGACGGTCGGTCGAGGCCAGGCCGCGGATGAGCGGGAGCAAGGCCGCCGCACGGGCGTGCCGCTCCGATTCGGGCAGCGGCTCGAACCCCTCGATCGTCGGCCCGAACGGCTCGGCCCGCCCGTTGTCGGCGATGAACCGTTCGGCGGTCCGGATGATCTCTAGTGACCGGGCCTGGCATTCTTCCGACGTGTCGCCCCAGGCGGTGATCCCGTGGCCGCCGAGGATGGCCCCGATCGCGGCGGGGGACGTCCGGCGGATCTCCGCCATGTCGAGCCCGAGCTGAAACCCTGGCCGGCGCCAGTCGACCCAGGCGACCCGGTCGCCGAAGCATCGGCGGGTCAGCACTTTGCCGTCGGCGGCGGTCGCGAGGGCGATCCCCGAATCGGGGTGCAGATGGTCGACGTGCGTGGCGTCGATGAGCCCGTGCATGGCCGTGTCGATCGATGGTGCCGCCCCACCACGTCCGTGGAGACAGAAGTCGAAAGCGTCGACCATCTCGTCCTCTCGATCGACACCCGGGTAGATATCGACGAGCGCGCGAAGTCGGTCCAGCCGCAGCACGGCCAGCCCGGCCTCGGTCAGCGTTCCGAGGTCGCCACCGGAGCCCTTGACCCACAGCAGCTCGACCGGTGCCCCGGTCGCCGGATCGATCCCGCTCCCCTTGGCCGAGGTGTTCCCGCCGGCGTAGTTCGTGTTCCGAGGGTCGGATCCAAGAAGGTTCGATCGCTCCAGGAGCGCGGCGACCTCGATGCTCATGCGCCCCAGCCCGCCTGCTGTCCGCCAACCCGCTCCGCTTCGATCGTGGCAGCGTAGCCGGACTCGACGTACGCCCCCATCGGCTCGGGATCGAGGCCGAGCGTGCTACGGACCTCGGCGAGGAGCGGCCGGAGGTCGCTGTCGTAGCCCTCCTTCGGCACGGCGTTCGCGCCCAGCACATCGCCGCTCCGCTGGGCCGCTGCGAGGACTCTGTGGATCGATGCCGGTGCGGAAATGATCGCCGTCACAGTCGCGGTCCCATGTTGTCCAGACACGTTATCGGCTGAGGATGCCCCACGCGGCGTGTGATGATCGCATCGATCAGGTGCTCCTCTTGGTGGGCTGATGCGTGTCTCTCAACGCCATCTTCCCAGCTCAGAAGGGCACCTGTTTGCCGGGCTTACGAGCGCGACCCTGAGCGCTCGGAGTGGTGCCATCGCCCGAACTATCGGGCGTCGGCGTAGGGTCGTGTGATGATTTCAAGTACGTGCCCGCTCGGGTCATCGAAGTACACGCCGCGCCCGCCGTCGTGGGTATTGATCTCGCCCGCCAGGCGATGACCGGGGTCGGCCCAGTAGACGAGCCCGCGCGCCTTGATGCGGCCGAAGATCTGGTCGAACTCGTCCTCGCCAACGAGGAAGGCGTAGTGCTGCGGGGTGATCTCGCCCCCCTCGTCGTAGAAGTCCAGCGTCACTTCGTTCCCGACCTCGACACCGAGGAATGGACCGAAAGGCACCGGTCCCGGCAGCCCGAAGAGGTCCGTCATGAACGCTGTTGAGGCGTGCTTGTCGCGTGAGTAAACGATGGTGTGGTTGAGCTTGATCGTCATCGCTTCGGCAGCTTAGCAGCCGTGCCGATGGCCCCGACGAGGAACCGGCCCACTCCAGCAAGCCTTGGGTCGGAGCTCGCAGTTCATAGGATGTCAGTCGCGGTCGCCGGCGCTGACGCCCACTCCGATCGGGCACGCCACGCCCGTGCCGTGGTCGGGGCAGTAGCCGCGGGGGTTCTTGTCGAGGTACTGCTGGTGGTAGTCCTCGGCGTAGAAGAACGTATCGGCGTCACGGATCTCGGTCGTGATGGTCCCGTAACCGGCCGCGGTCAGGTGTTTCTGGTAGGCATCGCGTGACGCCTCGGCGGTGGCGCGCTGGTCGGCGTCGGTGGCCAGGATGATGGATCGGTATTGAGTCCCGTGATCGTTGCCCTGGCGCATGCCCTGGGTCGGGTCGTGATGCTCCCAGAAGAGCTTGAGCAACTGCTCGTACGAAACCTTCGAAGGATCGAACGCCACCTGCACGACCTCGGCGTGCCCGGTCCGACCCGAGCAGGCCTCCTGATAGGTCGGGTTGGGCGTCGAACCGCCGGCGTAGCCGACGGCCGTGCTGATGACGCCCGGAAGCTGCCAGAACGACTTCTCGGCGCCCCAGAAACAACCGAGGCCGAAGACAGCGGTCTGGGTGCCGTCCGGCCAGGGGCCGGCGATCGGGGTGCCGAGCACGGTGTGGGTGCCCGGCTTGACGATCGGATCGGGCCGACCGGGGAGGGTTTCGCCGGGGGAGGGGACGGTCTGGAGCTTGGATCTGAAGAACTGCATGGGCGCAGTCTAGCCATGGTTCGCGTCAGTTCCGTGACACGGGCGCCCGCAGTGGACGCAGACAGCGTGCAGCACCGATCACGACGACAACACCGGATCCATACTGAGTTCCTGCACGGAAAGGAGCGCCGATGTTGCGACGTTTTCAGCTCATCGACGTGTTCGGTGAGCGCCCCTTCTCAGGCAATCCGCTCGCCGTCGTGGTCGATGCCGATGGGCTCACCACCGAGGAGATGCAGGGCTTCGCCCGCTGGATGAACCTGTCCGAGACGGCGTTCCTCCTGCCGCCGCTATCTCCGGGGGCCGACTACCGGGTCCGCATCTTCACGCTCGCCCGCGAGCTGCCGTTCGCTGGGCACCCGACGCTCGGTTCGTGCCACGCATGGCTGACCGCCGGTGGCGAGCCGGGACGGGCTGGGCGGATCGTCCAGGAGTGCGGCGCTGGTCTCGTGCCGATCCGGCGCGACGACAGCGGCCTCGCCTTCGCGGCACCGGCGCTGCTGCGATCGGGTCCCGTGGAAGCGGCATTCGTTGACGAGCTCGCCCTGATCCTGCGGATCGATCGCGACCGGATCGTGGATACACATTGGGTCGACAACGGGCCTGGTTGGGTCGGGGTCCTGCTCGAGGATGCCGTCACCGTCCTGAGCCTGGAGCCGGACTTCACGAGGTTCACCGGCGAGGGCAGCCTCGATGTCGGTGTCGTCGGCCCCTATCCGGATGGCTCTGAGTTCGCCTTCGAAGTGCGGGCCCTGTTCAGCGACGAGCTTGGGGGTATGCGCGAGGATCCGGTCACGGGGAGCCTCAACGCGTCGTTGGCGCAGTGGCTCCTGGCCACCGGGCGTGCCACGGCACCGTATGTGACCAGCCAGGGAACCCGGCTCGGCCGTCGCGGCCGGCCCCGGATCGACCAGGATCCGGATGGCACCGTGTGGGTGGGTGGTGACACCGTCTCGTTTATCGACGGCCAGATCGAGCTCTGACGATCATGGAGTTTCCAGCGGGGCCCGCGCGGCCTTGATCGCGACCATCGCGCGGTGAGCGACGCACTGGCCACCCACCTCGCGACCATCGATTCGTGGGGCGCACAACACGCCGCGGCGGCGGTCGTCGGTCCGGACGGGATCGTCGCCAGCCACGGCCCGCTCGATCGATCATTCCGCTGGGCATCGGTCACCAAACTCGTTACGGCCCTGGCGGTCCTCGCGGCGGTCGACGACGGCTTGGTCGACCTCGACGAACCCGCCGGCCCGCCCGGATCCACGGTCCGCCATCTGCTCGCTCACGCCTCCGGCCTGTCGTTCGAAGGGACGGCCATCCTCGCCCGACCCGGCACCCGGCGCATCTACTCGAACCCCGCATTCGATATCCTCGGCGCGCTTGTTGGCGACCGTGATGCGGTGACCCCGGCCGAAGCCCTCGATCGGCGCGTGCTCGCCCCGCTCCAGATGACCGGGACCACGCTCGTGACCCGCCCTTCGGAAGGCCTCCATGGCCCGCTCTCCGACCTCGCCGCCCTGGCCCGCGACCTGCTGCGTCCCACCGTCGTCGTGCCGACCACCCTGGTCCTCGCGACGGCCGTGGCCTTCCCGGGTCTGCCGGGCGTCCTGCCCGGGGTCGGCCGGTTCGATGCGCTCGATTGGGGGCTCGGGTTCGAGATCCGCAGCGCCAAGACACCGCACTGGACGGGTGACCTGAACTCGCCGGCGACGTTCGGGCATTTCGGGGGCGCCGGTACGTTCCTGTGGGTGGATCCCGCCCTGCATCGCGCGCTTGTCTGCCTGACCGATCGCGACTACGGCCCGTGGGCCCT
>JANOIS010000278.1:0-17857 GCA_031407755.1 Chloroflexota bacterium
CAGCGCATGGCGGAGGCGCGGGCGGCCGTCGCAGCCGTGCTGATCGCCGATCCCGCAGACATCGCCCTGACCCACGCCACCACGGATGGCATGAACATCGGGATCTGGTCCATCGACTGGAAGCCGGGTGACCGAGCGGTCACGACCAACCTCGAACATCCGGGAGGGACCGGCGCCCTGCATAACCTGCGACGGCGTCTCGGGATCGAGATCGACGTCGTCGATGTGGGTATGGGGGCTCACCCGAAAGCGATCCTGGCGGGTTTCGATGCCGCCATCGGTCCGGGCACCCGGCTGGTGGCCGTTTCGCATGTCCTGTGGGCCAGCGGAGCCGTGCTTCCGATCGAGGGCATCGCCGAGATCGCCGACGCACGAGGGGCGCTGGTCGTGGTCGATGGGGCGCAGAGCGCCGGTGCGATCCCGGTCGACGCGCCGACCACCGGCGCCGATGTATACGCCATCCCGGCCCAGAAATGGCTGCTCGGTCCCGAGGGGATGGGTGCCGTCTTCATCGCGCCTGGAGTGCGCGACCGGCTGGAGCCCGCCTTCGGCGGGCACTTCACGTTCGAGACGGTCGATCCGCACGGATCCGCGGTCCTGTGGCCGGATGCACGCCGGTTCGAGATGTCCAACTACCACCGGCCATCGATCGTGGGCATGGCGCGCTCCATCGGCTGGCTGAGCATGTTCGTCGGGCTGGACTGGGTCTTCGCTCGCGGGATGGCGCTGGCCGCGCTGACCGCGCAACGCCTGGCGGTTATCGATGGTGTCGACGTCCTGACGCCACGTGATCGGATGGCGACCCTTGTCGCGTTCCGTGTCGCCGGCTGGACGGCCCAGCAGGCGCTGGATGAGCTGTCCGCCCGGGTGTTCGTGATCGCCCGGATCGTACCGCTGGTCGATGCCGTGCGGATCAGCGTCGGGTTCTTCAATTCCGAGGCCGAGCTGGACCAGTTCGTGGGGGCCGTGGACATGCTGGCCGCCCACTCACCCGCTACGATTCCCCCTCGCCGCACGTTGACGATGCTGGGTGGCCAGTGATGGTCCCGGGTGGTGCCTCCGGCGTGGATGCCGGCGCGGTGGAGGCGGTCGCCCACGGCCGAGTCCCGGTCCGGAAGCGCACATCGGCCGAGATCCGGTGGCGCCAGTTTAAGAACGCCCCGCGGCCGATCGTGCGAGCCGTGTCGTCGAGCCTGGTCGTCGCGGTCGTCCTCGCGATCTCGTACCTTGCCTACGACGTGGCACTGACCCGAGGCATGTCGTTGCCCGGAGGCGACCTGCGCGTCCTGGCCGTGGCCGTTTACGCCGTCGTCGTGCTCGTGGCGGGCAGCGTCGTGACCTGGCTCGTGGTACCCCAGCCCACGGGGTCCGGCACGGTCCGGCGACGGACGGGCTGGAGCGCCGCGCTTGGGTTCTTTGCAGCCGTGCCGATCGCCTGGCTGGTGATGATCGCCGCCAGCCAGATCATCCGTCCATTGCTGGGCTGAACACGCCGCGTGTGGCGCGTCCACGCACCACATCTGCCACGTCCTTGCGATGGGCCGCTAGCCCATCCGTACCATTCCGCGGTATTCTCCCGTGGCTATCATCCTCGGTGAGGTCGGGTATCCGGCCCCTCCCGTTTCCTTGAGGTCCCTGCGCGTGTCCATCGACGAACAGCACGTCGCGCTTCCGAAGCTGTACGGCGCCCCCGCCTATGCCCGCCCCACGGCGACGGCTGCGACGGTAGCCCGCCCGTTCGATCCGGATGACTTGCCCATCGAGGTGCTCCAGACGGAGGAGGACCGTAAATTCGCTGCCAGGCTTCCGGCTCGCGCATGGGCTCCGGGTGGCGTGGTGGTGGATGGCGGCGACCGTCGGCATACCGGCGACGTTCGTGCTCACGGGTCCAGGCCGACGCTCCGCCCACGACCACTGAGCCTGCGCTCGATCGCCGGCAAGCTGCTCGGCGACTGACCGACCTCCGGCTGCGGCACGAGCACGAGCACGGCCGTGATCCGCAGCCCGCGGATGGTGGGTTGCCACTGACGCTGGAAGGCCGATCCGCGCGCGACTCCGCCAGATGCGCACCCACGGGGCGTTAGGCGGCAAGATGGCCCGATTCAAGGTCCCGAAACGAGCCTGAAGGCGCGCCCGTCCGCGCGATCGTGCGTGATTCCCGATCGGGCCCGTGCCCCGAGACCTTCTGGTGGCGCCCGAACCGCGCCTTACGTTCCCTGGGTAGTCGATCGGCGGAGTAGGTAGGCGGCGTCAGCCCTCGTCCAGCGCTCCGTCAGCGCCGACACGGGGCCCGGCATGACCGGCATGAGCGGCACGAAACCATGCGACGTGGTAGGGGAGGGTGGACTCGAACCACCGACTTCCGAGGTATAAGCTCGGCGCCTCTGACCAACTGGGCTACTCCCCCATCGCGTTGGTCAGTCTAGGCCCTGACGCGCCAGAAGGCGACCGACCAACCAGACCGGATCAGCGAGCCGCATCACGGGCGATCTCAAGGATCAACCGCCGCCGACTCTGGGTCAGGCTCCGCTGTGGGGGGAGACCGCCCACCCACTCAGCGAGTTGCTCTGGGCTGACCACGGCACAGGCCGCGGTCCGGGCGATCTGTGGATCGGGTCCCACCACCACGGCATGGACCTTTACCACGAAGTCGGCATCGTCGCGGGCCATCCAGCGGCGTACGCGCTCCGCGTCGCGAACGGCTCGTTCAAGCGGGTTCTCCAGCGCGATCCAGCCGCGGGAGGTCCGCAGTTCCCAGCGGTCGCCGCGGATCCTGGTCGCTGCGGCCGGGGGCAGCTCGCGGACGATGGCCGCCCCGAACGGCCCCAGGAGCAGGTGCGACAGGCCGCGCCCATCCGGCAGGACCAGACCGCTCGCCACCGTGACGTCGTCTGATAGACCGTTGAGTCCACGCAGGACGCCGGATCGTGCCGAGCGACGTGGCCGGACCGCACCCACGATCCGGGCGAGCCGAGCCGTTCCGACGAGGATCAGCGCGGCTGGTGCCACGAGCGCGATCGCCCACGCGGCCACCCCGACCGCCATGCCTCCCGCATCCGGACGTGCGGCCGGCAGGGCCAGGAGCAGTAACGGAGTGGCGAACGCGACGTAGGCCAGTGTGAGCCCGATGACGATAAGGAGGGTTCCGATCAGCGTGCCACCCAAAAGCGGGGCGACGGACGGGCGCCTGGCTCGGCGAGTCGTGGTGATGGCCTCCATGGCGGTCATCTTGGGATGCGCGCAGTCAGCCCTCAATGACCAAACGGGGGTAATCCGCCCGGGCCGGAGGGACCAGCCACCGCACCTCACCGCAACACACCGCCCGTGGCGTCGTGCCGCACGGTGCCGGTGCGCATCGGACCGTGCCGATGGGACCCGCACCGGACCCACGTACCATTGCTCGCCGTCGATGCCGGTCGCATCCTCAAGGGCAGGCATGATGAGCAGGGACCCTCTCCTACGATCATCTCCGTCCGCTCTGATGAGCCGCGGTCGGCGGGGCCGTGCGCGCGGGCTCGTCGCGTTCGGATCATGGTCGATCGCGGTGTTGCTCGTGCTGACCCTGATCTCGCCGGCCGCCGCGGCCACGGCTGGCCCGACGCGGCTGTTCGATGCCGGCGTATCGGACCGCTCGGCGACGACCCAGACCGACATCACGTTCACGGTCTGGTATCGGAACCGGGAGGGTTCGCCCGCCGACTACGTGCGGCTGCGGGTGGGCGGCGCGGTCCACGCGATGGCCGGACCATCGGACCAATCCTGGAAGTCTGGCGTCCGCTTCTCATGGACCGGCAAGCTCCCGGTCGGGACCCATGAAGTCTTGTTCGAGGGGATGAGCCGCGACAGGTTCGAGGACTCGCTCGTCGCCGGCGCCGTCTCGATCACCGTCCCGCCCACGCCAGCTCCGACACCGACGCCCACGCCAGCTCCGACACCGACGCCGAGGCCAGCTCCGACACCGACGCCGAGGCCAGCTCCGACACCGACGCCGACGGCTACAGTGCAGCCCAACACCACGCCGAGGCCGACGCCCGAGCCGACCGTACCGTCGACCCCGACCCCGGGACCGACAGCGGAGCCGGCCCCGACCGCGGAACCGACCCCGATCGCGGAACCCGGCGCCTCGAGCCTCCCGGGTCCCTCATCCGCGGTTGGCGACCCCGCTGCAACGGCCAGACCGAGCGACCCGACCACCGCGGTCGTGCCTGGTTCGGGCGGGACGACCATCAACCCTGATCCGACGAACGGAACCACAGGCAGGAACACGGACGGCTCGACCCGACCGGGCGCTGCCGTCATCGACGGCCCCGGCCCGGAAACCGATGGCAGCAACCCCCTGGCCGCCGTCGCTGCCGTCGTCGACATCCTCGGCGGCGGTCGCCCGACACTCCCGATCGGTCTTCTCCTCACGATGGCGACGACCTCCACCGTCGTCGGCGCCTCGCTCGCGTTCGGCGTGTTCGGAAAGCGACGTCGGGATGGTGAGCAGCCGGCGTCTGATGAGGTGCTCGGACAGCAGGCGGCCACAGGTTTGGCTCTGGCGGACGCACACGCGGGGCTCTCGGGCGGACTGGCCACACGCCCCCCAGAGGCGGTCGGCGCCCTGTCCGGCGAGATGGCCATGCCTCGCTGGCGTCGGCCATCGCTGCTCGAAGCCCGCAAGGCGGACCCGCTGCGAGACCGGAAGGTTGCCCCGCGGCTGTCGTTCGATCGCGGATTCGTCGGGCCGCTCGACGGGAGGGAGCGGCGCCTCATCCGCTACAACGTGGTTCGCCTGCTCGACACACCCGACGAGCTTCGTGGACGCGAGGTCGCCTTTGTCGACAATGGCGACGAGGTGCAGCTGCTTGAGAAGCGTGGCGTCTACTGGCTGGTGTTGTGCCCCGATGGTCGGCAGGGCTGGCTCCACAAGATGACGCTTGGCGAGGTGATCGGCGAGGTCGAGCCGGACGGTGCGGCGTCAGCGACCATGCCGAGTGCCGCCGAGACGTGGACGATGGGCGACGACGTTGATGGAGACGTGCTCAGCGCCTACCTTGAGAGTCGCCGCCGAGCCTGACGCCGACCAGCCCGGGACGACTCAGGGGACGAGCAGTGCCGGGTGACCGTGGCCCTCGTCCATCTCCCCAGGCGCGTGACCATGATCAGAGGTTGCATCGGCGACCGCGATCGTCGTCGTCACGAGGATGATCCCGAGCATCGCGACGAGCCCGGACATCGCGACTGATCGGACCACGGATGCCGAGCGAGTCGCCACGAGACGAGCGTCAAGGCCACGCAGACGGACCGCCAGCAGGACGACCAGCAATGCCTGGAGGACGACCGTGATCCCGTCCGCCACGCCGATCGCCTCCGGTCCTCCGGACACGGTCGGCAGGCCCATCGTCCGGGACACGGCCCACGCACCCAACAGGGCGAGGTTTGCGCCGATCCCGACGGCCGCCACTCGGCGCGCGTGAGGATGACTGAGCAGGACGGCGGCGAAGATCGTCTGGAACGCGGCTGCCCAGTAAAAACCGAGGCCGAGATCGCCGAGTGCCTCGACGTGAGCGAAGCCGACGGCCAGGTGGATCGCGGCGGCCCCGAGTGACAGGCCGGCGGCGACCAGCGTTTCCACCCGGCGGACCGACCCGAGCGTCGACCGGCCGGTCGAAGGCCCCGGGCCCGGCCGAACGGCCGATGGATCCTCGACCACGATCGTCGCGAGCCGCCCCACAGCGGCTCGGCGGTCGAGTGCGGCACGCACGAGGATGACCCCGCCGCCGCCCCACAGGAGAGTGGCGGCGGCGAGCATCACCAGTTCATGGGACTCGGGCATGCCGATCACGAAGCTAGATCCGGACGGGCGCCGCGCTGCGGGCCATGTAGGCCACACCGAGGCTGACCACGGCGAGGGCCGCGTGGATGATGTGCAGGATGGCGTTGGCAGGGATCGAGAAGAGGCCGAACAGGGTCGGGCTGACCACTACGGCCAGGAAGATCACGACGTACAGGATGCCGAAACCGAACATCCCGTCGACCTGGCTCTTCCCGGTCATCGCAAACGCGATGCCCAGGGCCAGCAGCCCCGTGCCCAGGTGCACGATGTTATGGAGTGCATCGCTCGGAACGAGCGCGCCACTGGCGCTGCCGACGAGTGGGTTCGGCACGAACCCGAGGAGACCGACGGCGACGAGGACGATCCCCGCCAGCGTGGCCCAGGCCTTGACGTTGTTCATGGTGCGGTACCTCCCTTGGCGTTGTTCACGCCTGCATGACCGCGTCCCGGTCCGACCGATGTAGTCGACCGGTAGTCACCTCCTGCATACGCGGGCTGTCACCCGGCGGATGACGGTTCACCGAACGGGGCTACAATCAGCCCGATGCCCGCCACGTACACGAGCGCGCGATTCGTGGGGCGAGAGGATGCGTTCACGAAGCTCGCGTCCTTGCTCCAGTCGGCCAATGCCGGCCGTTCAGGCACGTTGCTGATCGACGGGACCGCGGGCATCGGCGCCTCTCGCTTCATCGACGAGGCGGTGCGACGGATCGCCGCCATTCACGAGCCGATGATCGTCCTGCGTGGCTGCGCCCACGGCGGCTCGCCCGACAGTCCGTACGGTCCGCTCGTCCGTGCCCTGCGGCCCGTGCTCGCCGGCTTGTCCGACGAGGATCTCGACGCGGTCATGGGCTCGGCCACCGATGAGCTCGTTCGCCTGCTGCCTGAGCTAGGCCAGCGAGTCGATGCCGGCGACGCAACATCGCGGCGCATCCTGACGACCGTCCCCGAACGACGTCAAGCACGTCTGCTCGAGAGCATCCTTGGTGTCGTCGGTCGGCTGGGGGAGCGTCGCCCCGTCCTGTTCGTGATGGAGGACCTGCATCGCGCCGATGCGGGCACCCGGACGCTGGTCACATTCCTGGCTCGGATCGCGCGGACCCAGCGCCTGGCCATCGTGCTGACGTATCAGGGCGACGCCCTGCGGCGAGACGATCCATGGTCCGCAAACCTCAATGAGCTCCGCGCTGCACCGCGACCGCCCACCACACTTCAGATCGGCCCGCTGGGCCGCGACGACCTGGCCAGGCTCATCGAGTCG
Source organism: Chloroflexota bacterium (assembly GCA_031407755.1). Lineage (GTDB taxonomy): Bacteria > Chloroflexota > Limnocylindria > Limnocylindrales > CSP1-4 > SPCO01. The sequence continues at coordinate 7,080 of JANOIS010000278.1, forward strand.
ATCGAGTCCGAGCGGCCGTCGGCCAGCGTGCTCGTGGTCGTCGTCGAGCGGTCCGGTGGGCGCCCTCTGGTAGCCGAGGAGCTGCTCGCGGCGCGGCGGGAGCTGCCGACGGTATCGCTGACCTCCTCGTTCGAGGATCTCGTGCTGGCCAGGATCGGCGTCCGTTCCCTGGAGAGTCGGCGCGTGATGCGCCTGCTGGCGCCGGCCGGCCGGCCCCTCGAGCGTGCCTCGCTGGCCGCGATCGCCGAGGCATTCGAACTCGGCACCGCGGGTGGGCCGCCGCGCTCATCGAGTGCTCCGCGCCACGGGGATGGGGTGCTGGACGCCGATATGATGGCCGGTCTGGACGAGGCCATCGAGCACGGCTTCGTCGTCGATGGGGCAGATGGTCTGCATCTACGCCACGAGCTTGTGGGCCGGGCGATCGAGGCGGACCTGCTGCCGTCCGCCCTGGTCCGTCACCATGCGGCGGTCGCGATCGCCCTTGCCGAGGACCCATTCATGGCGATGCATCACCATCGCCTGGCGCTCGATCCACTGGCCGCGGGTAGAGCGGCGGTCGCTGCGGCCGATGCCGCGTCGGCCGTGCATTCCCCGGCCGATGAGCTGGTCGCGCTGGAGTTTGCGATCGCGGCACTCGGAACGACCGGCAACCGCTCCAGGCGCGGCGGTCGGACGGACCGAACCGCCCGCACCCGCCAGGGTGACGCACAGCCCGTGGCCGCCGCCAGCGATCTCGGCGTGCGCGCCGCTGAAGCGGCGTTCGCGGCGGGCCGCCCCGTCCGCGCCGCCGCCTACCTCGAGGCCGCCATCGGCGCCGCCGACGCCCGCCGTGATCGGACCCGCCTGGGCCTCATCCATGACCGCCTCGGACAGTTCCGACGGATGGCCGGCGACGCCGAAGGGGCGCTCGCGGCACGGCGGCGGGCCGTCGATCTCGTCCCGACCGCGCCATCACCGGCGCGCGCTGCCGTCCTCGCGGGCCTGGCTCAGCTGCGCATGCTCGAGGGCACATTCTCGGACGCGGAACGCCTCGCCCGAGATGCCATCCGGGTGGCGCGGGCGTGCAGCCCGCCCGCCGTCGCCTGGGAACTCCATGCCACCACGACGCTCGGGGTTTCGCTCGGTTGGCGCGCGGATCCTGATGCTGCCGTGGCGATGCTGCGCGAAGCGCTGCACATGGCCGAGGCGATCGGCGACCTCGACGAACTGTTCCGGGTGTACGCCAACCTGACGACCGTGCTGGACCTCGCGGGTCGCCATGAGGAAGCCGTCGAGGTCGCGATCGAGGGCATCACGGCGGCCCGTTCGGCGGGCCTCGAGGCGGTCTACGGCAACTTCCTGCGCGGCAATGCCGCCGATTCCCTGTTCCTCCTGGGTCGCTGGGACGAGGCGCGATCACTGAGCATGACCGCACTCGAATGGTTGCCGGCCGGAGTGAATTTCCTCAACACGCTGGTCTCGCTCGCGACGGTCGAGATCGAGCTCTCCGCCGGGGAGGCCGCGGGCCGGCTGCTGGGTCAGACGCTCCTGGAGCTTGAGGCCGTCCGCGACGCCCAGCAGTCCGTGCCGCTGCTGCTGGCATCCGCGTCATTCGCCCTGTGGCACGGGGATATCGCCGATGCCCGCCGGGCGGCCGATCGGAGCTGGGCCCTGGTCCGCGAGACCGAGGACTGGATCCTCGCGGCGCGCGCGGCTGCCACGGCGATCGAGGTCGAGGCCGCAGCGGCCGTCGACGCCGGCGAATCGCGGGACCTGGCCGGCCTCGCCTCGGCCCGTGAGCGGGCGCGCGACGTCATCCGCACGGCGGAATCGGTCGTGAAGCGGCATGGTGTGTCCCCGACCATGGGCTCGCGCAGGTTGGCTGATGCGTGGCTGTCGACGGCCCGTGCTCACCGGGGCCGGGTGGATGGTCGCGACGACCCCGCCGTGTGGTCTGCGGTCGGCGATGCGTGGGCCGCGCTCGGGATCCCGTACGAGGTCGCCCGCGCCCGCTGGCACGAGGCTGGAGCCCGACTGGGCCAGGGTACGGGTCGCGCTGGCCGGCCCGACGCGCGCCCGCCGTTGGTAGAAGCAGCCGAGGCGGCACTCGTCCTCGGCGCGTTACCGCTGCTGCGTGAGCTGCGCGAGTTGGCCGGTCGGGCCCTCATCACGCTGCCGCCGGAGGTGGAAGCCAGACTCTTGTTGGCGGACGATCGATCGACCCCGGGGCTCGGGATCCCGGTCGGTCCCGGCCCGGCCGGCGCGCCCGCCCAGACCGGTTCCGGGCCGGCCAACGGCGCGGCCAACGGCGCCGAGCCTTCTGCCCTTGTCCTCGCCATCGCCGGTACGGCCGAGGGCCCGCGTCGCGATACGTTCGGGCTGAGTGGCCGTGAGCGCGAGGTCCTCGCCCAGATCGCCCGCGGACGTACCAATCGTGAGATCGGGGAGCGCCTGTTCATCAGTCAGAAGACCGTGGGTGTGCACGTCGGCAATATCCTGGCGAAGCTCGGGGTGTCCGGCCGCGTCGAGGCGGCTACCGTGGCGGTCCGCCTGAGCCTGACCGAGCGCGCCTGACGGTCGTCACGAGCAAAGAGCGAGACCCGGAGGGAGGTCTCCGGGTCTCGAATGAGGACGCTCACCGGCCAGCAATGTCCGGTGATCGAAAAGCGAGGGTGGGCCCTCCAGGGCCTAGTTCCAGCGGCGTCCCGCGGCGAGGGTGAGGGCGATTGCGACGAGCGGACCAAGCGTGACGCTCAGGCGCCAGACACGATGGATGAGGATCTGGGTCATGTGACGGTCGCTCCGGTCGGTGGATACATCGGACACGTCGTCCGCATCCGTTGGGGGAACAGCAGGGTACGGTCACCCGGCCAGCTCGACAATCCGGACCATCGTACTGGGCGAGTACTGGGTCTCCGGTACTACTCGACGCCGGACACGGTAGATTCCGTGTTCATGGCCGCCTGGGCGCGGTCATCCGACACCACGATTTGAGGACCATTCCACCGATGTCAGCGCTCCGACCCATCGCCGCCGGCCTCGTCGTCCTGGCGATCGCCGCGTGCACCAGCTCGACCCCCGGCTGGACCTATGCGCCCGCGCCATCCGCGACCCCGATCCCCAGCGCGGTTGCCAGCGCCTCCGCCGGGCCGAGTGCCGAACCAACCTCCAGCGTCGGGCCCAGCAGCGTCCCGAGTGGCAAACCGGCGCCGTCCATCGAGCCCGGCGGCTCGACCGTCCAGCTGGCCGCCCAGGCCATCGCCTGGAGCACGACGGAGCTGACGGCCCCGGCCGATACCGCCTTCCAGATCGTGTTCACGAACAACGACGCGTCCGTCCCGCACGATGTCGACATCCACGAGGGCGATCCGGCCGGCGCGCTGGTCCATGACAGCGACACGTTCCCGGGCGTCGAGACGCGCACGCTCGATATCGATCCGTTGCCCGCGGGCATCTACGCCTACGTCTGCTCGGTCCACGCGAACATGGTCGGGACGCTCACGGCGGAGTGACGGCCCTCCGATGACGTCCGCCGGCGAGCAGCTCTGCTACTCGGATGCCTACGCCTGGTCCGTGAGCGCCCGAGTGCGTCACGTGGAGGCCGTGGCGGCCGCCGACACCGTCCTGGTCGTGTTCGATCGCACGGTCTTCTACCCGGGCGGTGGCGGCCAGCCATCGGACCGTGGCGTGCTCGTTCGTACCGCGGACGGCCGGTCCTGGACGGTTCGCGCCGCGAAGAAGGACGGTGCCGAGATCGTCCATGAACTCGAGCCCGGCGATGGCGACCCGCCGGCGATCGGTGACGAGTTGCGCATGGACCTCGATGGCGCGCGACGCCTGCTGCTCATGCGGACCCACACCGCGCTCCATGCCCTGTGCGGTGTCGTCTGGCGTGACCACCACGCCCAGGTGACGGGCGGCAACATGGAGCCCGGCGCCGGCCGCATGGATTTCGAGTTCGAATCGATGCGCGGCGATCTCGTCGACTCGATCGAGGCGACGGTCAATGCGGAGCTCGCGGCGGCCCGCGACGTGGTCGTCAACGTCCTGCCTCGTGACGAGGCCTTCGCGATCCCGGACCTGATCCGGACCAAGATCAATCTGCTGCCCCCGGGCATCGAGCAGATCAGGACGATCGAGATCGTGGGCCTGGACCTCCAGGCGGACGGCGGCACGCACGTCGCAAATACCCGCGAAGTTGGGCGGATCCGTGTTCAGGGATACGAGTCCAAGGGGCGGATCAACAAGCGGATCAGGATCGCCGTCGAGGACGCCTAGAGGTCAGCTGCCGGGCACTGGATCTGGCTGAGGACCATCGATCGATCACGAGGAACCTGTGCCAGATGTGTGCCAGACGTGCGCAGCCCGCAGACCGATGTCAGCGTCAGACACCATTTCCGCACAGACGTGCAGGGCCGATCGCCCAGGATGCCGCGTCCGGCCGGCGCCGGCCCGCCAAACCGCGGCCACGCCGCGTGGCGTCGGTTTGATCGATTCGACCGCGATCTGGACTGACCAGCGCGATCGCGGTCGACGGTGGGTGACGTTGATGTGGCACGATCGCACTGATGGCTCGACCTTCCCTGAATCTGTCTCTGCCGATCCTCGCCTCGCCGCTCGTTCGGCGCGTGGCGTGGCACATTCGGCGGGTCGGCGGTCAGCTCGATCGGCGGTTCTTCCTGGCGCTCGCCCAGGGCATCGTGGCGGTCGTGCTGGTCGCCGCCGTTCTGATCACGATGGTCGAGCGGCCGTGGACGTTTGAATCGATCTTCGACTCGTTCAACTGGGGCATCGCCACGGTCCTCGGCCAGGGCGACTCCGCGTTCGTCACGTCTCCGGGCGGGCGGATCATCGGCTGGTTGCTCATCCTGTTCGGGGTCGCCATGCTGGGCATGATCACGGGTGCCCTCGTCGCGATGGTCATCGATTTTCTGCTCAAGGAGGGTCAGGGCTTGGGTGCGTCGGGCTACAAGGATCACATCGTCGTGTGCGGCTGGAACACCACGGCGCGCGACCTCATCAACGAGCTGCGCGGCGATGACTACAAATCACGGGTCGTCGTCCTCGCCGACCTGGACAAGAACCCGGCCGGGGACGGCGTCTATTTCGTGCGTGGCGATGCCACCAACGAGGAGGACCTCGCGCGAGCCGGTATCCGCGAGGCCTCGGCGGCCCTGGTGTTCCCCGCGGACGCATCGGATGACGCAGACATGCGCTCGATCCTGACGATCATGGCCATCGAGCACGCCGCGCCCGGTGTCCGAACCGTGTCGGAGGTCAACAACCCGAGGCACGAGCCGCATTTTCGGCGTGCCGGCGTGGATGAGCTGCTGGTGACGTCAAAGATCGCGTCGCACCTGCTCGCTCGCTCCGCGTTGTACCCGGGACTCACCGGTCTCGTCACGGATATCGTGTCCGGCGGCGACGGGTCGGAGCTGTATCGGATCCGGCTGCCGGACGAGTACCTCGGACTGTCCATCGACGCGGTCTCGGCGCGGCTGCGGACGGAACACCGAGCCACGCTCCTGTCGGTCAATCGCGGTGGCCACGCATTCGTGAACCCTGGCGCTGACTTCGTGCTGGATTCCGGCGACGACGCCATCGTCGTGGCCGAGTCGCTGGGCAAGCTGGCCCCGCTCCAGATGAGCGACATCCTGGCCGCGGCGGCACCCCGGACCGCGGCGATCGTTCCCAGCGCCTGACGTCTATCCCGGCGCCGTGACCCGGCCGCCAGCTACAGCGCCTTGACCGCCGCGGTCAGGGCCGCCAGGCCGTCCTTCGCGTCGGCGAAGAGCATGCCCGTCTTCTCGTTCGTGTAGAGCTCGTTGTCGATGCCCGCGTAGCCCTTGCCCATCGAGCGCTTGATGACCACGATCGACTTCGCATGATCCACGTCCAGGATGGGCATGCCGGACACCGGCGACCCGGGTCGGCGCGCCGCCGGGTTGGTGACGTCGTTGGCGCCGATGACGAGGGCGACATCACAGCGAGCGAACTCCGGGTTGATGTCGTCCATCTCCTTGAGCTGGGGGTAGGGGACATTGGCTTCCGCCAGGAGCACGTTCATGTGCCCTGGCATGCGGCCCGCGACCGGGTGGATGGCGTACTTCACGTCCACGCCGCGATCCTCCAGCAGTTCTGCGAGCTCGCGGACCGCATGCTGGGCCTGAGCGACGGCGAGGCCATAGCCCGGGACGACGATCACGTGCTGGGCATAGGCCAGCTGGATGGCGACGTCATCCGCGCCGATGCTGCGGACGGCACCACCCGGCCCGACCTCGGCGCCGGCGGCATCGTCACCGCCACCAAACCCGCCGATCATGATGTTCAGCACCGATCGATTCATGGCGTCGGCCATGAGCTTGGTCAGGATGGCACCCGAGGCCCCGACGAGGGCGCCGGCGATGATGAGAACGGTGCTGTCGATGACGAAGCCAGCCATCGCGACGGCTGTGCCCGTGAACGAGTTGAGGAGCGAGATGACGACCGGCATGTCCGCCCCGCCGATGGGCAGGGTCATGGTCACGCCGAAGGTCAGCGCTGCGAGCAGGATGATCAGCATCAAGGCGAGGTTCGGCGTGCCAGTCGCAAAGAGGATGAGTGCCGACACGACGGTGACCGCAGCCAGCCCGAGCGTTACCAGCTGGCCGCCCGGGACCATGATCGGCTTGCCCGGGAGCAGGCCCTGGAGCTTGCCCGAGGCGATGATCGAACCGGTGAAGGTGATCGACCCGATGATGATGTCGAAGACGATGAAAATATTGGTGTCGATCCGGACCGTGGCACTCTCGCCCACGAGGCGCAGGTAGTCCTCGATCGCGATCAGGGCCGCGGCGCCGCCGCCGACCGCATTGAACAGCGACACCAGCTGCGGCATGGCGGTCATCTTCACAGTCCGCGCGGTGTACAGGCCGAGACCGCCGCCGAGCACGATGCCGATGCCGATGATCGCCCACACGATCGGGCTGATGCCGTCACCGCTGAGCTGCTCGGCGAGGATCAGGATGGCCGTCGCCACGATGGCCACGGTCATGCCGCCGGCCGAAATGAGGTTGCCGTTCCGGGCGGTGGCCGGCGAGTTCATCCGTCCGAGGCCGATGACGAACGCGGTCGCGCCGACGAGCCAGGCGATGCGGACCAGGATCTCGATGATCTGCAGGGTGGTCACGCTCAGGCCTCCGGCTCGACAGCCGGCTTGGGCGCGGCGGGTTTCTTGCGGAACATCTGGAGCATCCGGTCGGTCACGACGTAGCCACCCACGACGTTCATCGTCGCGAACGCGACGGCGATGAAGGCCAGCAGCCAGCCGAGCGGGTCATCGACCTCGCGGGCGATGAGCATGGCCCCGACGAGGACGATGCCGTGGATCGAGTTCGCGCCGGACATCAGCGGCGTGTGCAGGGTGGCCGGCACCTTGCTGATCACGGCGATGCCGACGAGGATCGCGAGGGTGAAGACGGTCAGGGATTGGAGCAGACCGTCGATCTCTTCGGGGGTCATGCCTGGCCTCCAGGGGCGGCGGTCAGCGCCGCCGGGGCGGGGGCCGGGGCGATCACCTTGTTGACGGCCTCCGAAACGACCGCGCCGCCGTGCGTGATGACGGTGGACTTGGTGACCTCGTCCTCGAAGTCGAGGTGCAGGGCGCCATCCTTGATCATCCCGAGCAGCAGCGTCGAGATGTTCCGGGCGTAGAACGCCGACGCACCGGCCGGCATCGTCGCGGGCAGGTTGTCCGGGGCGATGATCGTCACGCCGTTGGGCGTTTCGATCGTTTCGCCGACCTGGCTCAGCTCGCAGTTGCCGCCCAGTGCCGAGGCCGCCATGTCCACGATGATCGAGCCCGACTTCATCCGGCCGACTGCATCCGCGGTCACGAGGACGGGTGGCTTGCGGCCGGGGACCTGGGCCGTGGTGATGACGACGTCCATGGCGCCGATGGCCTCGTTGAGGTCAGCCTGCTGGGCGGCGCGCTCCTCGGCGGTCAGCTCGCGAGCGTAGCCCCCGGCACCGGTCGCATCGATGGCGGTCTTGAGCTTGACGAACTTGGCGCCGAGGCTCTCCGCCTGCTCGCGCGTCTCGGGTCGGACGTCGTAGGCGTGGACGACCGCGCCCAGGCGCCTGGCCGTGCCGATGGCCTGAAGGCCGGCCACGCCGATGCCCAGGATGAGCACGTTGGCGGGTTTGGCCGTGCCGGCGGCGGTCGTCAGCAGCGGAAAGTATCTCGGGTACGCGTTGGCTGCGACGAGCACGGCCTTGTAGCCACCGACGTTGGCCTGGGAGCTGAGGGCGTCCATGGTCTGGGCACGACTCAGGGTCCGTGGGATCGCGTCCAGACTGATGGCCGTGACGCCCTTCGCGGCGAGGGCCTTCGCGCCGGCCGGATCGATGAGCGGCGCCAGGAAGCCCACCACGGTCTGGCCGGACCGGAGCTTCGCGACCTCGGCGGCGGAGGGCTTGGCGACCTTCAGGATCACGTCCGACTGCTCGTAGAGCGCATCGGTCGGGACGATGGTGGCGCCGGCATCGACGTACGCGCCGTCAAGAAACGCCGACCCGGCGCCGGCGCCGGCTTCAACGAGGATCTCGCACCCGGCGGCCTGCAGCTTGCCGAGCGCTTCGGGTACCAGGGCGACACGCCGTTCACCGGGCGCGGTCTCCTTGGCGACACCGACCTTCATGGGCACCACCTGTCGTGTTGGTTCAGAGTTGACGGGCCGCGGACGTTGGGGTTGATCCGCGGTGGACGCTTGGGGTCTGTGGAAGGATACCCGTGTCGCGCCAGTCCCTGTCCGGCCCGTGCCTTACCCCGGTGGCTTCGTGGCCGGCGCTCGACAGCGTCGCCCCGGCGTCGCAGACTTCAGCCATGAGCATCCCTGTCGCCCGCCTCAACCACGCCGTCCTGTACGTCCGCGATGCGACCAGCGCTGCCGAGTTCTACGGTCGCGTGTTTGGCTTCGAAGTCGTCGAGAGCGCCTTCGGCGGACGAGCCGTGTTCATGCGATCTCCCAGCGGTGGCAACCATCATGACCTCGGCCTCTTCTCGGTCGGGCCGGATGCGCCACGCGCCCCGCGTGGCTCGACCGGGCTGTATCACCTCGCCTGGGAGGTCTCGACCATCGACGACCTCGCGAACGCGTCCCGGGTCCTGTCGGAGGCCGGCGCGCTCAGCGGCGCCTCGGATCACGGCGTGAGCAAGTCGCTGTACGGCGCGGACCCCGACGGCAACGAGTTCGAGATCATGTGGAGCGTCCCGCGCGAGGCATGGGGTGAATATGCCGAGAAGGGGGTCGTCATGCCGCTCGACCTCGATGCGGAGGTCCGCCGCTGGGGCTCGGCGGGGGCCGCCAGAGCCTGACGCCGGCGTCGATCAGGCCGCAGCCGCCACGGTTACCAGGGTCAGGATGTAGACGTGGCCCAGGGTGCCCCACACGATGGAGCCCGTCCGCCACGCCAGCCAGCCATACACGAGGCCCCCGCCAAGCGTCGAGAACAGCTCGAGTTCTGGCTTGCCCAGATGGGCGAACACGAACGGCATCGTGGCCACGACCACGCCGATCGGACCTACCGTTCGGACGAGCGTCAGCATCAGAAAGCCCCGAAACAGGAACTCCGCCGCCACGAGGTCCAGGCCGTTCGTCACGAGCACCTGCTCGATCGGGGCTGCGCTCGGGCCGTAGTACGCGCGCACGTCGGGGAGCGTGGCGAACCACAGGATGAGTGGGGTCATGACCGCGCACCCGGCCACCATCAGGGCCAGACCCCAGCGCCACTGGCCAAGCGTGAGCCCGTAGCGCGACGGCCGGTCGCGGAAGGCGAACACCACGATCGCGAGCGGGATCAGCCCGAACAGCGCCACCCGTCCGAGGGCGACCGCGCGCAGGCCCTCGGGCACCCGGCCGAGGGCCGCGACCTCGACCGGGATGAAGGTCCGCGAATAGTCGAACAGCAGCGCGAACGTGACGACCGCGATCACCACGGTCGCCCGCACGGGCAGGCGAAGCCCAAGCACGGTCACGGTCCGCCGGTCGCCCTCGTCCGCCGGATAGGCGGGACCGGTGGTGAACGCGGCCCAGCCGCGGGTCACGGCGCTCCTTCGCATCGAGCGAGGGTAGCCGGGGGCAGTCGCGTCCGTCGGCGCGCCATACTGTCGACCTCGCGGACAGCGAACGGACCGGACAGGAGCAGCACGTGGCGATCTCGATCCGCAAATGGGTCACCCTGCGCGAAGAGGTGCTTTCCGAGGGCGGCCGCGAGCTGGAACGGCCGCTGCGGCGGGTCGCGGTGGTCGTCATCTGCACGAACCCGTATGCCGGGCGGTACTCCGAGGATCTCAGCGAACTGATCGATTTCGGCGAGAGCATGGGCGACGAACTCATGCGCCGGGCGCAGGAAGCTCTCGGCGACCCGGTCGAGGCCTACGGCAAGGGTGGCATCGTTGGCGAGCACGGCGAGCTCGAGCATGTCGCCGCGGTCCTTCACCCCAAGTTCGGGGCGCCCACCCGCGGCCGGGTCGGTGGTGTGTCGATCCTGCCGTCCGTCAAGAAGCGGGCAGCCATGGGCGCCACGCTGGACATCCCGGTCCATCACATCAAGGCGATGCTCGTTCGCTCGCATTTCGATGCGGTCGAGGTCCGCGTGCCGGACGCGCCGGGCGCCGATGAATTGCTCCTCGCCCTGGCGGTCACCAACGGCGGTCGGCCGCATGCCAGGGTCGGCGGGCTGCTGGCGGCGGATGCCGTCGGTGAGGACGGCCTGCACTGAGGCCGCTCGCATGCGCACGCTGATCACGGGCATCG
>JANOIS010000351.1:0-4764 GCA_031407755.1 Chloroflexota bacterium
CGCCACCGATCGGTCAAGCGCGCGCGGCGTGCCCCCCGATGGCAACCGCCTCGTCCTCCAGACCAGCGAGGGACCAAAGGGCACCGTCCCCAAGCTTCAGGTCGTCGCCGAACGAACCGAGGTCGCAGACGCGACCCCGGCCCAGAGCACCCCGGACGCTGACCCGAGGGTCTGTTACGAGCCGTGATGTCCCGGGCCTGCTCTAGCTGTGATTCCCGGACACGTTGTTGACCGATGGGGTCGAGCCGGGCGCCTGAACCGTGGTCCCCCGGATCTTCAGCGACGACCTCCCGTCGTATTCGGCGACGACGCCGGCACATCCAGGACCGATGCGTCCATCCCCGGGCTGGCCGACGAGACTCCGCCGGAGCTCACGCGCCGACCGATCCCGCCAGATGACGCCAGCCAGCATCACTAGGCGCGCTATGGGCCCTTCGTGCGTCCTCGGAGCGGCCACGTATCCGCCTGATCGTGCGTGCGCGTGTCGTCGTTCCGGGTACGCGCCGGCTCCAGGGGCGCGGACAGCCCGCCTAACGTTCTGTGGGACGACATCTGGCGGACCAGGCGCCATTCCCGGCGGGCGGCGGGCTCCACCCTTGATCGGTCCCGAAGTTCCGTCGGCTACGAACCACCGTCGTCCTGGGCGCGATCACCGGCCGATCCACGCGTCGGCGCCGCGCTTGTGTGTGCGATGCTCGGCGAGCGATCGTCGAACGGGCCCGATCTGCGCCTACCACGACCCACGGTCGTAGCTGACCGGATCGCGGCATACGCGGGACGTCGCGTGAATACGCCACGCCTTCGCCCCAGCCCGTGCTCGGTGGCCGGCCGTGGGCGGCGGTCAGCGGCCGTGGGCGGCCATAATCTCGCGGAGTCTATCGTGGGGGATGGCGTGGGCGGTGATGCCGTCGCGGCCCGTGACGGTCTCGGCGGCGACGAGTGCGTTGGCGATCGCCTCCTCCGTCGATTCGATGGTGGCGTCGAAGAGTCGATCGATGACGATGTCGCCGACGGCCCGGACATCGTACGTGCCGCGCCCCACCGGGTCGTCGTCGATGCCGGAGCCTGTCGGCAGCCGGTTGCCGGTGGCGAACGCGATGAACAGGTCGCCGCTGGTGTGCCCGCCGGTGCCGCCCACTCGGGCGATCCCCAGGCCTGCCCGCTGGGCAAGCCGCTCGCATTGGTGGGGCAGGAGCGGGGCGTCCGTGGCGACGACGACGATGATCGACCCGGAGCCCGGTGGCTTCGACTTCGGCCGACCGACCTGGTCCCACGGGCTCGAGACATCCGATGTCGGGATGGCCTCACCGACACGCACGCCATCGATCCTGAGCCAGTCGCGCTTGCCGTAGTTGGCCTGCACCAGCACCCCGACCGTGTACCCGCCAACGTCCGCGTCCAGCACCCGCGAGGCGGTCCCGATGCCGCCCTTGAACTCGTGGCAGATCATGCCGGTGCCGCCGCCGACCGCGCCCTCGTCGACCGCGCCCCCGTGCGCTGCGGCGAGGGCCTGGTGCAGGTGTTCCGGGCGAACGTGGAAACCATTCATGTCGCTGAGGAGACCGTCGTACGTCTCACCGACGACTGGCAGGGACCAGGTCGCGTCGTCGCCCGTCATCGATGCCGCGACGAGTGCATCGCGCACGACACCGACGCTGTGGGTGTTGGTGATGGCCACCGGTGACGTGAGCATCCCGGACTCGCGTACCCATTCGAGGCCGGTCAGCTCGCCGTTGCCGTTGAGTCGGTGGCAGCCGGCGAAGACTGGTTCTCGAAGCGAGCCGGCGCCGCGGGGACAGATGACGGTGACGCCGGTTCGGACCGGGCCTTCGCCGACGACCAGCGGCCCGTCGCCGCGGATCAGGGTGGTGTGGCCGACCGTCACGCCGGCGATGTCCGTGATGGCGTTGTGGGGGCCCGGCGTACCCAGCCCGATCCGGATCCCGAGGTCTCGTGCTCGCATCGTGGCACTGTAGCGGGGCGGCGTTGCGCCGGTGACCCGTCTCGCAGGTCGGCCGTATCATCGTGGCCGTGATCCCCGTCGGCCCCAATCCACCCGGTACGCCCGCATCGACTCTGCGCCTGCGGCGGCTGACGGATCGGATCGCCGCGGCTCGTCCGATCGATATCGCGGAGGCGTTCCGCGACCTGCCGGGCATGGCCATGCTGGAGAGCGCCCGACCCGGCCGGAACGCTCGTTGGACGTACCTGACGGCAGATCCTGTGGCCGTGCTGGAGTCGCCGGCTGCGGGCCCGGACCCATTCGCGGTGGCCCGGCGCCTTCTTGCCCGCCTGGACGCGACACCGGTCGTCCCGGCCGATGCGCCGCGGTTCCTTGGCGGGCTCGTTGGGTACCTGGGCTACGACCTGGCGCACGTCCTTGAGCGGCTCCCGATGATCGCCCCGGATGACCAGGGATTGCCGCCCATGCGGCTCGCCCTGCACGACTGGGTCGTGGCCTGGGACCGGCGCACAGGGCACGCCTGGCTCGCTGGCCGCGCGCTCGATGGCGACGGTCGCCGACTGGCCCGGCGTCTCGACGATGTCCATGCCCGACTCACGACGCCGATCCCATCGCACCAGGCGCCGAGGGCCGACGGCCGGCCAGGGTTTCGCTCCTCTCTCTCGCGCCTCGAGTACGAGGCCGGTGTCGAGCGCATCCGCGAGCACATCGCGCTCGGCGACATCTACCAGGCCAACCTCACTCGTCGACTCGAGATGTCCTGGGCCGGCGATCCGTGGGAGCGCTACCGACAGGTCCGGACCGGTGACCCGTCGCTGTTCTCCGCCTACCTGGACCTCGGGCCGTCGCCGGAGACCGGGCGTCCGCGCGGGCTGCTGTCCGCCTCGCCGGAGCCGTTCCTGTCCGTCGATCAGGAGGGCATGGTGGCGAGCGATCCGATCAAGGGCACGCGACCCCGTGGCCGCGACCGCGCGGAGGATCGGGCCCTCGCGCGCGAACTGCTGACCAGCGCCAAGGACCGCGCCGAAAACGTCATGATCGTGGACGTCCTGCGCAACGATCTCGGGCGCGTCTGCGAGCCCGGCACCGTCCGCGTTCCACGCCTGTGCCGCCTGGAACGCACGGCGACCGTCCAGCATCTCGTCTCGACGGTGACCGGGCAGCTGGCCGCCGACCACGACGCCTTCGACCTGCTGGTCGCGAGCTTTCCCGGCGGCTCCATCACAGGCGCACCCAAGATCCGGGCGATGGAGATCCTGGAGGGCCTCGAACCGGTCCGCCGCGGTCCGTACACGGGAGCGCTCGGCTGGATCGGGCCGGATGGGGCGATGCAGACCAGCATCCTGATCCGGACGTTCGTCGCCGATGGACGCCGGCTGACCCTGCACGTCGGCGGCGGCATCACCTGGGGCAGTGATCCGGCCGCCGAGTGGGAGGAGACCGTGGCCAAGGCACGCGGCCCACTCGGCGCGATCGGTGGCGAGGAGATCGAGGCGTGAGCGTGTGGGTCGATGGCGAGCTTCTCCCGGCCGAGGCGCGTCACCTGTCCGCGTTCGATCGTGGGTTTCAACTCGGTGACGGCGTGTTCGAGACGCTGCGCGCGCGGGCCGGCCGGCCGATCGAACTGACCGACCACCTCGCGCGGCTGCATCGATCGGCAGCGGGGCTCGATATCGACCTCGCGCCCGATATCGACGAGCGGCTGACAGCCGGTATCGGCGCCCTGCTCGCAGCGGACGGCCTCGACGGCACCGATGGGGACGCATCCGTGCGTATCACCGTGTCACGTGGTGCGTTCCACTCGCGCGGTGTCCTGCCCGCGGACGAGGACGTGCCGGCGACCGTCGTCATCCAGGCCTGGCCGGTCGCAGCGGCCCCGGCCTCACACCTGGAGCGCGGCCTGCACCTCGTTGCGTCGCGGGTTCGGCGCGACCCCCAGAACCCGCTGGCGATGCTCAAGACGACGTCGCGGGCCGAATATGTCTACGCGCGTCTGGAGGCCCGACGGGCGGGAGCTGACGACGCGCTGTTCCTGACCGTGGACGATCACCTGTCCGAGGGGACATCGGCCAATATCTTCCTCGTGCGTGATGCAGCCGACGGCATCACGGAGCTCGCCACGCCCTCGCTCGATTGCGCGATCCTGCCCGGCACCACCCGCTCGTGGCTGCTGGACTGGGCGATCCGCGCCGGCCTGCGGGTCTTCGAGGGCCGGCTCGGGCGGGCGGATCTGGCCGGCGCGCGCGAGGCGTTCCTGTCCTCGAGCGTGGCCGGGATCCTGCCCGTGACCGCCTTCGAGGGCGCGCCCATCGGCGACGGGGCACCCGGCCCGTGGACCCTGCGCGCCCGCGCCGACCGTGAATCGATGATCCGCGACGGTGGCGAACCGTGACCCGCGACGAGCTCATCGATCGGACCCGGCAGCTGGTGGCCGAAGGCGATCGGTTGATGGCGGGGCCATCGATGGGGGCACTCCAGACGTGGCTCCAGCTATCGGATGAGTTGCTGTCGCGCGCGTGGGGCAGCATGGACCGCTACCACCTTGCCTGGCTGCTGGTCGGCAAGCCGAAGGGGATCGTGCGGGGGCGAGCGATGACCGAGGACGAGGAGGCGGCGTACGTCCGCGAGGTGGCGACCCAGAAGACGGCCGCGCTGCGGATGAGTCTCGATGCCGTGGAGCGGCAGGGCATGCCGTTCGTGGGCGAGACCGGCGGGGTGGGCGGAGTCGGCGGAGTCGGCGGAGTGGGCGGCGACCGCGCCCCCGACCGCGCCCCCGACCGAAGCGGTCTTCCCGCCGACCC
>JANOIS010000377.1:0-4791 GCA_031407755.1 Chloroflexota bacterium
GCCGAGGCTAGCGCCGAATTTCGGCGCTGCGGCGCGTGCGGCACGCCGCTCCCGGGCGCGCCGATCGTCGAGGAGATGGAGCGCTTCGCCACCGTCGTGACATCGGATCTGAAGGGATCGACGGCGCTGGGTGAGCGGCTCGATCCGGAGACGTTGCGGGAGGTGCTCACCCTCTATTTCGACGACATGCAGGCGGTCTTCCGCACCCACGGCGGCACGATCGAGAAGATCATCGGGGATGCCATCGTGGCCGTCTTCGGGCTCCCGATCCGCCACGATGATGACGCGCTTCGGGCGGTTGAGGCCGCGATCGAAACGCAGCGCGTGCTGGCCAGCCTGAACGATCGCCTTGAGCAGACATGGGGCGTCCGACTCGTCGTTCGCACCGGCATCGCGACCGGTGTCGTCGCCTTCGGTCAGGCGAGCCTTGGCCAGCACGTCTTGACCGGGGACACCATGCAGACCTCCACAGCGATGGAGCAGAACGCGCCACCCCTCGAGGTGCTGATCGCTCAATCGACCTACGACGCCGTCCGAGATTCAGTAACGGTGACTCCGGCGGATCCAGTCACCCCCAAGGGGATGAGCACGCTCGTTCCGACCTATCGTCTCGACTCCGTTATCGACCGACCCGAGGCAGGGCGAGCGCAAGCTGACAATGTCGCGGCCGGCCTCCAGCTATGCCCCACGTGTGGCCAGGAGAATCCAGAAGCCTTCCGACTGTGCGGGATGTGCGGATCGACCCTCGTCGCAGCGGCGACCTTCAGGGAGAGTCGCAAGACCGTCACGATCGTCTTCGCCGACCCGAAACCGACGACGCTGGATGGAGGACCACCAAGCGCCGAGGCCCTGCGTGACGTGATGTCCCGCTATTTCGAGGCCATGGCGCGCGCCTTGGAGCAACACGGTGGGACGGTCGAGAAGTTCATCGGCGACGCGGTCATGGCCGTCTTTGGCCTGCCCGTCCGCCATGAGGACGACGCGCTGCGCGCGGTCCGAGGCGCGGCCGCGATGCAGGACGCCCTTCCAGCCCTCAATGATGAGTTTCGGGCGCGCTGGGGCCTGGAGCTACGTAACCACATCGGCGTCAACAGCGGCGAGGTGATCGCCGGCGACGCGAGCCTTGGTCAGCGGCTCGTCACCGGCGACGCGGTCAATACCGCGGCACGCCTGGAGCAGGCAGCCGGCCCACAGGAGATCATCCTCGGCGCATTGACCTACCGCCTCGCCCGTGACCAGATCGAGGTCGAGCCGATCCCGCCGCTCACGCTCAAAGGCAAGCTGGAACCGGTGCCTGCGTACAGGCTCGTCCGCGTGGCCCAGCGACCCAGCGAACGAGTGGCGGCCACCACCCCCTTTGTCGGGCGCGAAGCGGAGATGCTGCGGCTAGAGGAGACGCTGCTGGAGGTCTCGTCGACGCGGTCGTGCCGACTGGTCACCGTGATCGGTGATGCCGGCGTGGGAAAGTCTCGGCTGATCCGCGAGTTCGCCGCCCAGGCCTCCACCCGCGACCGAACCCAGGTCCTCCGGGGCCGCTGTCTGCCCTACGGTGACGGCGTCACCTTCTGGCCGATCGCGGAGATCGTCCGGAGCGCGGCCGGGATCAACGACGACGACCCGCCCGAGGTCGCGCTCGCGAAGATCACGGAGATCGCCCAGGGGGCGCCCGGCACGACCGAGGATCCGGCCGGGATCGCCGATCGGGTTGGCGCGGCGATCGGCATTTCAGCGACCCAGTACCCAGGGCCCGAGTTGTTCTGGGGGATCCGCAAGTTGCTCGAGGCGGTCGCTGGCCGCCGACCCCTGGTCGCGATCATCGATGATATCCACGTCGCGGCGCCGACCTTCCTGGAGCTGCTCGACCACCTGCTCGATGTCGTCCAGGGCGCGCCGATGCTGATGCTCACCACGGCGCGCCACGAGCTGCTCGAGGCTCGGGAGGAATGGGCCGAAAGCCATGCGGCGGAGCGGATGTTGCTGGAGCCACTCTCAGCCGACGATGCCGACGCGATCCTCGATCAGCTGCTGGGCGGACTCGATGCGTCCGTTCGAAACAGGATCGTCGTCGCAGCCGAAGGAAACCCGCTCTACGTGGAGCAGATCACCTCCATGTTGGTCGAGACCGGCGCCCTCCGCCGGGACGGCAGCGACTGGGTGGCGACGATCCCGCCTGACGACCTCGAGATCCCGCCGACGATCCAGGCCCTGGTGGCCGCCCGGCTCGATGCCCTCGGGTCCGAGGAGCGCCAGGTGATCGATCCGGCCTCAGTGATCGGTCTCGGCTTCCCTATCGAGGCCGTTGTCGACCTCGTCCCCAAGGATGCCGCCGCCGGCGTTCCGGCATACCTGCGGTCGCTCGCTGCGAAGCAGTTCGTCCGGCCAGGCGTTGGCGAGGACGAGTTTTATCGGTTCGGCCATTCGGTCATCAAGGACGCCACCTACAGAAGCCTGCTCAAGCGCACCCGGGCCGACCTCCACGAGCGGTTCGTCGCCTGGGCGGAGCCGGTCAACCGGGAACGCGGCCGCGAGCTGGAGTTCGAGGAGATCCTTGGGTACCACCTCGAACAGGCGTACCGCTACCGCGGCCAGCTGGGCCCGATCGACGATGCCGGTCGCGATATCGGCCGTCGCGCATCAGAAAAGTTGGCGGCCGCAGGACGACGCGCCTTTGGACGTGGCGATTCGCCGGCAGCCGCCAACCTGCTGGGGCGCGCTGCGGGCGTCCTGCCGGAATTTGATCCCGGCCGCGTTGAGCTGTTGACCGAGCAAGCGGAGGCGGAGATTGAACAGGGCCGCTTCGAGGCCGCCGGCGCGACTCTCGACGTCGCGTGGCGGTCCGCCGAGGCGATCCGCGACCGTCGGCTCGTGGCGCGTGAAGCGCTCGTGAGGTACCAGCTGCACCACCTCGCCTCCGGGTCGATCGGCGACACGGAGCAGGTCGCGGCGCGCGTACGCCAGATGATCCCCATCTTTGAGGCCGAGGGTGACTCGGCTGGCCTGGCTCGGTCCTGGCGCCTTCTTTGGGTCATCTCTGGCACGACCGGTGCCCACGAGGAGGCCGCCGATGCCGCGAGTCGCGTCGTGGAGATCGCGACCCGCTCCGGCGACTCACGGCTGGCCGCCCGGGCGGCTTATAACTACGCCCAGGCCGCCCTCCTATCACCGATGCCGGTGGAGGAGGCACTCGAGAAGGTCGAGGCCCTGATGGAAGCCGTAGGCCGCGATCGAATCTCCGAAGCCCGGTTTCTGGCCATCGTTTCAGTGCTTCACGGGATGAGGGGCGACTTCGATCGAGCGCGCGGCCTCTACCGTCGCAGCCGCGCGATCATTGCCGAGCTGGGCCCCAGCCTGACGGTGGCCGCAGTCTCCCTTGAATCATCGCGCGTGGAGGTCCTGGCGGGTGATCTGGTCGCCGCTGAGAGCGAGCTGCGACGCGACTACGAAACCCTTGAGGCCGTCGACGAGCGGTATTATCGGTCGAGCGTGGCAGGTCTGCTGGCGCACGCGCTCTTCGGACTCCAGCGGTACGACGAAGCCGCACGGTACGTGACGATCGCGGAGGAGCTTTCAGGCTCCGACGACGTCGACAGTCAGGTGATTTGGCGAACCGCTCGGACAAAGCTGCTTGCGCGCGAGAAGCGCTTCCAGGAGGCGGTCGCTCTCGCGCAGGAGGCTGTAGCCATTGCCGCTGGCTCGTATGTTGAGCAGCACGCCGAAGCGTTGGTCGACCTGGCAGATGTCTTTCGAAGGTCTGGAGACGACGAGGCTCAGGGGCCCCTGCTACGAGAGGCTCTCGAGATGTTCGTGCGAAAGGGCGACCTTGTCTCCAGCGATCGCGTTCGATCCCGGCTGGCCGCTCTCGCGAGCGAGTAGGTGCTAGTAGCCGTATCTTCCGTTGCTCGCAGTGTGGACCGTGATCGTGAGGGTGTAGGTCTTGCTCAGGGCGAAATCCGCGCAGGGAACCAGTCCTGGATTGGCAGCGCACGACGTGGCGCTGACGTTGTAGAGCGGGAAGCCGGGTTCGACGCTTTCGTCGTTCAGGACGTGGATCACGAAGGCCTTCCTGATGTTGTAGGTCTTGGGGACCTTGGCCGTCAGGATGGTCTCGAGGTATGGGCTGACCGCAGCGCCAGCGTTCACGGTCACCTCGGTGAAGTCAGGCTGGCAGGTCAGCTTCAAAGTCACGCAATACGCTGGTTGAATGGTGTTCGTGCCCTCGGCGATGACGACCGCGTTGCCGAGCCCGCCGTTGTTCTGGATCAAGTTGAGGGTTGTCTTGAGGTTCCCGGCACCGAACGTGCCCAGCTCGGACGTACTCACCTGACCGCCCAGATTGAAGGTCGTCACCCCGTTGTCGTTGAACGGAACGACGCTCAGGCTGGCCGAGCCGCGCTCGACCTGCTGGTTCGCTCCGTTCTCGTTGTTCGTCTCCGCCGATGCCGAGACCACGGTCCCGCTGCCCACCGGCACAGTCATCGCGACGGTGGCCAGGACCGAGATCCTCCGCGTTCCGAATGCCGCGATGTTGCCGAAATCGCAACTTAGGCTCGTGCCGTTGGACGGCGCGCACATCGAAGCGTCGGGACCGAACACGGCTGTGATGGTTACGCCGCCCGGCCAGGTCGCCCCCGATGCAGGCAGCGACAGATTGACGTTCGCGATGGTCTGGTTGTCGCCGCTCGCCACGGTAACGTCAAACTTGGTGACACCGCCCTGACTCACAGGCGTCGGGGTCCCAAAAGTCACGCTGAAGATCCGAGAGTTGGCAGCCTGGACCGTGCCTCCGACGAC
>JANOIS010000422.1:0-2721 GCA_031407755.1 Chloroflexota bacterium
CGGAATCGGAGGGGCGCCTCCCGGTGGGGTGCGTGTCCGATGCCGGGCAGGATCAGCATGCGCACGGACGGGATTCGCTGGGCAACGACGCGTGCCCGCTCGATCCCGACGGCGTCGAGCGCACCGGCGATCACGAGGGTCGGGCAGCGGATAAGGCGCAATCGATCGATGAGCAGTTCCATCTGGCCCTGTCCGGCACCTCGCAGGGAGGCCGCGAGGGCCGCTGCGCGGTTGCGCCTGCGAGCCTCGTGGATGTGGGTCTGGACGGCGGCCGGGAGGAGCCGTTCCGAAGCAAAGAGCGGGGCTGCCTCCCACGTCTCGAGGAACGCGTCCAGGCCGTCTCGCTCAAGTTGGTCCGCAAGGCCCGCGTCGGCAGCCGCCCGGGCCGCCCGCTCGCGAGGGTCGGCGATCCCGGCGGATGGACTCTCCAGGATCAGGCCACGAACCATGTTCGGGTCTGTGACGGCCAGTCGGAGCGCGACCCGCGCGCCCATCGAATAGCCGACGACGACTGTCATGGCGACACCGAGGCTGCGCAGGATCCCGGTGATATCGGCGGCCTGGCGCTCGATGGCATGGTGGGCCGGGTCCGCTGGTGCATCAGAGCGGCCGTGCCCGAGCAGGTCCACCACGATCGTTCGGTGCCCGGATCGGTGCAGGGGCTGAAGGAAGGGGGTCCAGTCCGAGGCGCGGCCGGTGAATCCGTGGATGAGCAGGACGGCCGGCCCTGTGCCGCTGGTCCGGACCTCATACGTCGTTCCGTCCGGGGTCGTCAGGCGGGTCATGCCAGCACCCTGAGCGCGGCGGCGACCGCGGCCGATGCGGCCCGATGCAGCTCCACGTTACGTGCCCGGTCCGTGCGCAATTCGAGGACCGTGACGCCGGTCCGCCCGACCGCCGCCCTGAGCGCCGCCGGCAGCGACCGGGCGTCCACACGTTCGTGGCGGTGCCCCAGGGCATCGACGATGGGTCCGGCCTCGATGCCGTGTGGGGTCCCGAACAACAGTTCGTAGTGCTCCGGCAGGCCCACGCCAGGGGCGTCCGCGACCGCCTGGGGCAGGAACGAGAATATCCCGCCACCGTCGTTCTGGATCAGCACAACGGTCAGGGCGACGCCGGTCAATCGCGCCGTGACCAGGGCGCCGAGGTCGTGCAGGAACGAGACATCGCCCACCACCAGCACGACCGGAGCTCCGGCGACGGCCGCCGACCCGAGTGCGGTCGAGATGACGCCGTCGATCCCGTTCGCGCCGCGGTTGCTGTGGACCCGGAGCGCACGGCCCGTGGACGGCAACCAGCCATCGAGATCGCGGACCGGCATCGAGTTGCCAGCCCACAGGACCGCGCCATCGGGCAGGATGTCGGCGAGGTGGGCGAACGGCGCCCCTTCGAACGGCTCGTCGAGGGCGGCGAGCCAGGTGGTCATGGCGCGATCGGCGGCGGACTCGGCGGCTTGCCAGTCGGCTGCCCAGCTTTGGTCGGCAGGGCCCCGAGCTTCGAGGGCGGTGGCCACGGCCTCGGCCGTGCCCGCCGCATCCGCGTGGACGAACGTCGCGGGCACGATCGCCGCCTCGCGCCAGCCGCCGTCCCCATCGATGACGTACAGCTCGGGGCTCGTCCGCTGGAGCAGCTCGACGATCGGCTTGGACGTGGGCATCGCCCCGAAGCGGATCACGAGGTCTGGGTCGTGGGCCTGGATCCAGGGTCCGGGCCGGACGAGCTGGTCGCCACGCGCGACGACGTGGGTAAGGTCGTGGTGGCCGGCACGCAATCCGGACAATGGATCCGCGAGGATCGGGTAGCCGGACGCGGCAGCCAGCCTTGCGATGGCGGCCACCGTGGCGACGGCCGGTTCCATCGGCCCCGCCACGATCAGGCCTCGCGGGTTCGCGCCGATCCGGTCGGCGAGGCGCGCGACCTCCGCGTCGGGAAGCCGGCGCGGACCCACCGTCGCGGCCGCGAATGGGGCCCCGGGGAGATCCGCCCACGCCCCGAGCTCGCCCGCGGGGATCAGCGGCTCGCGAAATGGGGCGTTCAGGTGCACCGGACCCGCAGGGCCGGCCAGCGCCACCGCGACCGCGCGACCCGCGACTGACCGGACGTGCGCCAGGGTCTGCGGCGTGTCATCGGGGAGCGGCAGCTCGCTCGACCACTTGACGTGGCGTCCGTACAGCCCCACCTGGTCGATGGTCTGGGGCGCGCCGCGATCACGCAGCTCGACCGGCCGATCCGCGGTCAGCACGACCAGCGGCACCCGGGCCAGCGACGCCTCCACGACGGCCGGCGCGAAGTTCACGACCGCGGTCCCGGATGTCCCCAGCAGGACCACAGCACGTCCGGCCGTGCGCGCCATCCCGAGTGCAAAGAACCCGGCCGAGCGTTCATCAAGCAGGACCCGGACGGTCAGCCCGTCGTGGGCCGCCAAGGCAAGGGCCAGTGGTGTGGAGCGCGATCCAGGGCAGGCGACCGCCTCCCGGACACCCGCCCGGACCAGCTCCTCGACGAACGCCCTGAGCACGGCCGCCGCCGCCGCCTCCCCGGATCCGACCGAGGTCACGGCTCGTCCCCCGGCCGTCCCAACGCCGACGCCACGGCCCGCAGCTTCATGCGCGACTCCTCCCACTCGAGATCCGGGTCCGAGTCCGCCACGATCCCGCACCCGGCGAACAGCGTGACACGGGTCTGATCGACCACGCCGCTGCGCAGCGCGACCATCAGTTC
>JANOIS010000429.1:0-4500 GCA_031407755.1 Chloroflexota bacterium
CCGACCCGTCAGTCGCTGATGAGTGGCACATCCACCACGTGCTCGGCCAGGAACCAGACCTGCAGCTCGTGCATCCGCAGCACATCGCCCATGAGCAGGTCGTTGCTGCCGTAGTCCTCGGACTTCTCGGTGGTCTTGATCGCCACGCGCACCTTTTCGATGATCGTCTCGTGGGCGCGCAGCGTCCGGTCGATCATCACTGCCAGCTCCTCGGAGCCGTTCGGCGGGCGCGGGATGGTCGTCAACTCGGCCGCATGGCGCGGATCACCGACCGCGATGCCCCCAAGACTCTGGACTCGCTCGGCGAGGTCATCGATCAACCCGTTCTGCTCCTCGGCATGCCTATCGAATAGCAGGTGGAGCTGGTAGAAGGTCGGGCCGGCAACGTTCCAGTGGTGCTTCTTGTAGAGCGAGTACAGGACCATCGTGTCCGCCAGGATCTCATTGAGCGCCGTGCAGCTCGAGGTGCGGGCCGCCTTGGGCAGACCGATCGGCAACGCGCGCAGCGTGCCGTATGGCTGCATCTCGGGCGCGCGCTGGCTGCGTCGGGGTTCCGGAGAATGCTTGCCGTTCCCGGTGCGGGATGGAGATGTGCCGGTGCGCTGACGCGTCTTTGCAGTCGTGGCCATGACGAGATCGAACCTCCAGGGACGGGTTGACCTCAAGCGTGATCGGCGCCGACCGCCGACGGCATCACCGGAACCGGCCGGGCCTTGCGGACGCATTACGGCTGGATGGTGCGCTCATGGTTGGTCGCTGCGGTCGCCGGTGGTCGCTTGGGCGGCTCGTGGCGCGGGATCATCGTGGCGGCGATGAGCGCCGCCAGCAATGACGCAACCGCCCCAGCGAGGATGGCCGCCTCCAGCGAGACCGCGGCAAGGGTACCGGCAATGGCCGCACCGATCGGGTAACCGGCGAAGTTAAATGCCATCGAGACCGCGAATGCCCGACCCATCCAGGCTCGATCCGTGCGTCGCTGGCGGATGGTGAACAGGCCGATGTCCATCGGGCCATTCAGGGCGCCGCCAAGCGCCAGTCCGAGGCCCGTGACCAGCAACCCGGTCAGGATATCGGTGCTGTTCGCGCCCACGATGAGGACCAGGTTCGCGACGGCGATGCCGGCCATCGGCATGACCAGCAGCGTCCATTCGCGACCGCGGCTGTCCATCCGTCCGAAGACCAGGGCGGTCACCATCCCGGCCACCCCGGACGCGGCGAAGATCAGGCCGACCGCCGCCTCGCTGGCTCCGAGCCGATCGATGACGATCAAGGGGACGACGATGGTGACCATGCCGCCCGACAGGTTGATGATCGACATCGAGAACCCGAGCCCGCGCAATGTCCGATTGCCCCATGTGTAGCGGACCCCGTCCCAGGCATCGCGCAGAAGACGTCCGGTCGACGCCGCTGTTGACGGCGGATCGGGCGCACCGATCATCGCCAGCGACGCCGCGCCATGGAGCAGGCCGATCAGGAGCAGCGTGATCGGACCGCCGATGATCGCAACCAGCGACGCCGCGATCGGCGGACCGAGGATCGTCGCCACGAGATAGCCATTCGAATCGATCGCGTTGAGCCGCTCCCACAGCCTCTCCGGGACGATCATCGGGAACAGGCTGCGCATCCCCGTATGGCTCAGGATCGAGGTCAGGGAGGCGACGACAGCGATCCCGAGGAGGACCGGAACCGGCAGCGCATCGGCGAGAGCCAGGCTGCCAAGCATGAGCATCGACAGCATCGCGACGACGTAGTCGATGATGATCAGGCGCGTCCGTCCGTGGCGATCGAGGAGAGCCCCGGCGATCGGGGCGACGAGCAGGCCCGGAAAGACGCTTGCGAAGATGACGATCCCGGTCAGGGCCGGCGATCGGTACTCGGCCAGGGTGAACAGGACCAGGGCGACAGTGACCATCGACTGCGCGATCCGGCT
Organism: Chloroflexota bacterium; assembly: GCA_031407755.1. Taxonomy (GTDB): domain Bacteria; phylum Chloroflexota; class Limnocylindria; order Limnocylindrales; family CSP1-4; genus SPCO01. The sequence goes on from JANOIS010000429.1 coordinate 1,931, forward strand.
CAGCTGCATCGAGACGATCAGTCGGCCGAGACCGGGCACGGCCAGCAGCGCACGGTACGAGCGCTCCGTTGTCGGGGTCAAGACCTGATGCTACCGGATGGATGGAGCTGAGTGCTCACGATCCAGACGAGGCTGTCTGGCATCGTCGATCGGCCTTCGCCGACGCCGAGGTCGGACAAGCTGACCTCGGGGCGGTGGGCTCTCGCTGTCGCATCGGCGGATGTCGTCGAACGGTGACACTCCCATGCACCCCCCAGTGTCGCACCCCACCCCGGCCGGGCGCGCTTGATCGCCCTGGTTGATCGATCGGGGCCTCTGCACGAGGGGCTGATGCCCGAGACCGTCGATCCTGGTAAGCAGCTCCTCGTGCACGACCCGAAATCGATCAATGACACCGATCAACGGCGCAACGGCGCCCCGCCCCGGCTCCGGAGCGCGGACCACGCACGGCGGTCGGCGGCAGGGCCAAGGCCTCGCAACCTGAGTATGATACCGATGCATACTTCAATACCGGAGAACGTCACGATGGTAGTTCGGACGACGATCACGTTGCCTGAGGAACTCATGGACGAGATCGACCGCGTCGCCGGCGCTCGTGGCCGAAGCGGGTTCATCGCTCGTGCTGTGAGAAACGAACTGAGACGCGCCAAGCTCGCGCGCGCCCTGGACGAGGCTCGGGGAACCCTCGTCGGAACAGATGCATGGCGGTCGGGCAACGAGATCATCGAATTCGTGGATCGCCTGCGGTCGGACGACCGCGACCCCTGGGAGCAGACCCCTGGCGACGATCTTCCGTGAATTTTCTTCTTGATACGACCGTGCTGCTCGACTTCGCGCACGGCAGGCAGACGGCGATCGACCTCGTCGATCGGCTATTCGGTGAGTCGGCTTCCCTGTACACCTGCGATGTCGTGACCTGCGAGGCGCTATCGGGTGGCCATGAACCCGAGCGTCGTGTCATCCGCGGAGTGCTGGATGCACTTGAATTCGTGGCGCTGGCGCCCGATGGGGCCCGCTGGGCGGCCGACACGCGACGCGAAGGACGCGCCGCGCCTGGCGCCCGCAGCCTGGCTGATGCATTGATCGCCGCGACCGCTTGGAGCCTGGGCGCGACGATCGTCACCCGGAACCCGCGCGACTTCGAGCGGCAAGGCGTTCCGGTCCTGCTCTACGCGTGAAGGCAAAGGTCGGCGGGGTCGGCGCCGCGGACGCGATTCCAGCCGAGCTGGTGTAAGGGACGTGGAGCACGACCGAAGTCCCTGATTTCGGGGCGATGGTGGCATTCCGTCCCATTTCCTGCCCCAGATTCCTTGTGAGCTGATGTCGGCAGCAGGCTTGTGACCCACGACAGGTGCCCGAGCCGCCGTCGGACGTTGCTTGTGCCAGTCGGGCTGGATTGCTCAGCGCAGGGTCCGTTCCGCGTACGTCTCGAGGCGCTCCAGCGCGATCGGTAGGTCTGTCCGGCCAAAGCCCAATCGGAAATGGTTGCCGCCGTACCCGAATTGCGAGCCTGGGAGCAGCAGCACGCCCTCCGCCTCGACGAGGCCCGCCGCCCATTCGTCGATGGTGATGCCCGGAACGGTGAGTCGCGGAAACCCCACGGTCCCGGCCGTCGGCCGAACCCACGTAACGCTGTCCGACCACGCCTCGAAGAACGCGTCGAGTCGATCGAGGTTTGTGGCGACGATGGATCGAGACCGAGCAACGACGGTGTCGCGGGCCCGCAGAGCGATCAGCGCGAGGATCTCGGACGGCGCTGATGAGCAGATGGTCGTGTAGTCCTTCATCCCGGCGCAGCGGGCAAGGAGATCTCGATCGCGAGTCGCCAGCCAGCCGATGCGCAGGCCGGCCATGGCGAACGACTTGGACATGACGCCCAAGGACACGCCGCGGGCTATGGCGTCGGCGCCGGCCGGGAGTCGATCGCCCTCGTCGTACTCGAGGAATCGATAGACCTCGTCGACGAGCAGGTGCGCGCCGGCTTCCTCGGCGATCGCGACGAGGCCATCGAACGTCGCGCGATCCGGCTGCATCCCGGTCGGGCTGTGGGGCAGGTTGACCACGATCAGCTTCGTCGCCGGCGTGACCTGGCGGCGCAGCAGGTCCAGGTCGAGCGCCCAGCCGGCGGACTCGTGCAGCTCGTGGAGCGTGATGTCCGCGCCCGCCGCTCGGCCGATCTCGTACAGGCTCTGGTACCCCGGCCAGGTGACGATCGCATGATCGCCGGGACCCAGAAGCACGTTGGAGAGGCAGAAGATGCCCTCCTCCGCGCCCGCGAAAACGAGGATGTCGTCGGGTTCCATGCCGTCGTAGAGCGACGCGATCTCGCGGCGAAGGAGTGGGTGGCCGGTCGACTCCGTGTAGCCGAGGGTCAGGCCATCCCACAGCTGGCGGGTCTCATCGTCGGCGAGGGCGAGGAGGTCGGTCATCGGGTAGCCCTGGATGTCCGATGCGCAGAGCACGTGCTCGACGGCGAACTCCCAGCGGGCGAAATAGCGTTCAAGGGCGAATTCGGCGATACGCATCGGGGGATTGTGCGGCAATGAACGGGCGGCCGGGGGCGGGCCGCG
>JANOIS010000433.1:0-9822 GCA_031407755.1 Chloroflexota bacterium
AGGTTGGCGACATCGATCTCGACGTGTCCGCGGACGATGTCATCGAAGGCGACGACGCCCTCGCCAACCCGAAAGCGCAGCGCGCCCCTTCGGCCGTCCGCTTCGCGTGCCATTCGCTCGACCGGGGTCAGGCTGGCGCACCGACCGACGTAACGCGGCGCCTGTTTGGCTGCCTCGTGTGCCGCGCGGTCCGCTGCCAGCTCCTCGAGGGTACAGAAGCAGGGATAGGCGAGGTCATCGGCGAGGAGCCGCTGGGCCGCAGCGGCATAGCTCGGCAGCCGCTCCATCTGGCGATACGGCGCGTGCGGGCCCCGCGCCGGCTCACCGGCGACGTCCGGACCCTCGTCCCAGTCGAGCCCAAGCGCGTGCAGCCCATCGAGGATGTCCTGCTCGAATTCGACCGTGCTGCGCGCGACGTCCGTGTCCTCGAGGCGGAGGATGAACGTGCCACCCGTGTGCCTGGCGTGCAGATAGTTGAAGAGTGCGGTGCGTGCCGTCCCGATGTGCAGCGGGCCGGTCGGGCTCGGTGCGATGCGGACACGGATCGGTGTTGCGGGGGTCTGGATCATGGCGGCAAGCCTGATACGGCGCCGGCCGGGACGCGATGGAACAGTTCGGGGTCGGCGTCGCCGGGAAGAACGCGGACAAGGCTCGCCGGGCGGAGACCCAGCGTGGCGCGCCCGAGCGGGCCCTCGAGGGTCAGTGAATCGAGCGACACCGAGCGAGCCAGGATATTCACGTGCGCGCCGGGTTTCAGGGCCCGTGCCTCGAGGTAGGACAGCAGCCCGGCGTCCTCCTCGGCCTCCTCGGTGATGCGATAGATCGTCGCTCGAGAACCGGCCTCCATCGTGCTCAGGCGTACGCCGTCGGGGCGGCGCAGGGCGGTCGCGGCATCGATCGGGTTGCCGTGGGGGCACGTCTCGGGATGCCCGAGCAGCTCGTCCAGTCGCGCCTCGACTCGCGGGGAGATGGCACCCTGGAGGCGCATCGCCTCATCGTCCGACTCGGCCCAGCCGAGGCCGATGACACTGGTCAACAGCCACTCCAGCAGCGCGTGGCGGCGAAAGATCGCATCTGCGGCGGCCCGACCGGCGGTGGTCAGGCGCAGTTCCCGTCCATCGGGGTGATCGACCAGACCGTCGGCGAGTAATCGACGGAACATCTCGCTCGCGGCCTGAGTCGTGACGCCGAGGTGCCGGGCGATGCTGGCGGCCGTCACCTTCGCACCGTCGCTCGCCCCCGCCGTCACGCGTAATGCGAGCAGGTACTCCTGGGCGGCGGCGGACAGGTCGCGTGGATCACGTCGTCGAGGCATGGGCTCAGGATACGGGACGGGAGCGCGGTGGCCTGCGAACTTCACGACCGACAGCGATCGCGGCCCCGACCGCCCAGGCGATGGCGATCAGCCCGCCGAGCGCCGCACGGCCGGTCACCGCATCGTCCGGGCTACCGGTCGCGGACAGCAGCAGCGCCCCGGACATCGCGGCCGCGATGGTGGCTACCGTGGCCACGGCCGCTATCCGGGCAAGTAGCGGCACGGCGAGAAGGGCGAGCAGCACCACGAGCTGCCCGAGCCACGAGATGGGCGCGACCGCCGGATCGCAGTCGGCGGAGAATCGACCACAGCCCGAGATCTCACCGCCAGCCCAGCCGATCGCGAGCGCCACGGGCGCCCAACCGAAGATCGCGCGCCCGAGGCGACCGATGACACCGGGGCGCCCGTCACGCAGCCACGATCGCGCGGCGGCCAGGGCCGCGTCCGCGGTGAGCGGCGGATCCCCGGCCGTGGCCGCGTCCGCGGGAGCGCGCGCAGTGGCGGGTGCGGGTGGGGGCTCGCGCCGGATGTCGCCCGGCTGTGGGCCGGCGGTGGCCTCCCACCACGACGCGGTGGTGTGGGTCGGCCGCGGGCTCGACCGCTGTCCTGACGTCCGAGGACCGCGATCGGTCGGGTGGTTCGCGGTGGGCGCAGTCGGGCCATCCTCGGGAGCGGTCGACGCGTCGGAGGCCCCGGTCGATCGGGTGGTGTCGGTCGATCCGCCTGCCGCGGTGGGATCAGTGGCAGCCGTGGCGGGCTCGTCCGTGGTCGTGCCGGCTGGCTGGTCGGTGGCGTCGATCGGCGCTGGTGTCGTCTCGTCGAGCTCCGACGTGTCCTTGGTCCGACGCCGTCGGGCGCGCGCCTGGTACTCCGGCCCATGCTTGCGCGGATCGGCGTACTCCTTGGGATTGATCGTCCAGAACGTCCCCGAGGTCGTGCCATACCACGACGCGCCGCCCCAGTCCGGCTCGAAGGCCTCGGCGTCTATCCCGTCGTAGGACGTGGAACCGAGGCTGGCCTTGTTCGGCGGGCGATCGGCGTCACCCGCACCCGCACCCGGTCGCGGCCCAGGCGCCGGCCCTCGACGCGGACCGCCCGCCGTTCGATTCCGTCGAGACCGCGCCCCGTACGCCCGATTCGTGGCTCCTGCCCGCGACGGATCCGCCTCCCACGGGGCCGGGTCCGTTGGTGTCCGTCCGGTCGACCGGATCCCGTTGTCCGGCCCGACGATCAGGTCATAGGCGGCCTGGATGGCCAGGAATCTGGGCAGCGCTGCCTCGCCGGCCTTGTCCGGATGGTTTGCCTTGGCCAGCCGTCGATACGCGCGCTTGACCTCGTCGAGGGCGGCCCCGCGGTCCAGCCCCAGGGTGCGGTACGGATCGCTGAACGAGGCCATGAATGAGGGTACGGTCAGACCGGCTCAGCCGATGAGCTCGCCCACCGGCGCAAGCTCGAAATCGACGATCGCCTCCGCCCCGATGCGCCCGTGCGGATCGAGGATCGAGGGCCGGTGATAGCGCGCCAAGACGCGCAGCGCCTGGCCATCGAGGACACCGATCTGGCGCATCGCCTCGACCGTGGTCGCCCAGGTCGCGCGGTCGTAACCGTCGCCATCCTCGATCTTGATGGCCAGGCCGGTCGCCCCCTTGCCGCCGTTCCCGACCCGTGGCCCGGGCAGGATCGCGATGCCGCGCAGGGCCTCCATGCCGGCCTTGCTGATGAGGCGGCCCTCGACCGCTTTCATCAGCGACGTATCGAGCCTGTCGTGGCGGCCGCCGATCATCTCCGGGTTGGCGATCATGGCGTCACGGATCCGGGTCAGGGCCGGCGCGAGCGAGCTGCGCTGGTCCTTGGCGAGCACAGCCGACGGATCGGCCAGGAAGGCGTAGGCCTGCGCGACCTGGCGAAGGGGGAACGCGTAGGTCTCCACCCCGCAGCCATCGATCGCCGTTCGCAGGCGGTCCGGTGTCGTTCCATAGGCGCGCGCGACCGCTGCACGGTAGGCGACCTGCGAGGGGTGCTGCGGCTGCCAGTACGTCTCGAGATCCCAGCCCTTGAGCCGAGCGAGCAGGAGCGAGACGGCGTGCTGACCGGAACACATGTGGCGGATGGGGCTGGCCTTCTCGCCGTCGCGCGCGAGCCGGGCGGCGGTCAGCGGATCGAGGGGCATGCCCTCGTTGCCACAGGCGAGGTTGGTCTGGCTTACCCCGGCCCGACGAAACACACCCTGGATGGTCCGGACGTGGAAGTCCTCGCCACTATGCGAGCTGGCCATGATCGCGATCTCGGCGGGCTCCAGATCGAACGCCTCGATACCACCGGCCTCTATGAGCGCGACGACGCCGAACGGCTTGACCGTGGACCGCAGCGTGACGACGCGTTCCGGGTCACCAAGCTGATGGAGGAGTCGACCATCGGCATCCGATTCGACGATATCGCCGCGGTGCACGCTCTCCTCGATCCCGTTGCGGACCTGGCGCACAAGGATCGGCGTCTCGGTCCGGCCGCGGGCTTTCGCTCGGCCCCGGCCGTTGCCTGGCTTCGCGCGCTCGGCGATGGCGGTCACCCCGCGAGGATACCGCGCCCGTGTGTGACAGGCGTATCGGCCGCGGCACGGAGCGTCAACCGGGCAACCTACCGATATGGGATGCCCGGCTGTTTCAGGGTAGGTTCTAGCCTTCGGCCAGCAGGGCCTCGAGGCGGTCGTACGTCTCGATCGCGCCCGCGGCCATGCCGGTCGCCAGCGCGCCGTCGATGGCTTCGGCGGAGCCCATGTGCGAGATGGCGATCACTCGGGTCCGACCGTCGGTCTCCCCCAAGGTCATCGTCTCCGGGCCGCCCTGGGCGCCGATACCCTCGACATCGAACATGAAGGTCCACTTGATCGTTTCCGGCCGGGTGACCTCCAGATACTCGCCATAGAAGGCGACGTCGTCGCGGCCCGCCGCGCTGCTGATGTAGCGCCATTTGCCGCCGGGTCGGACATCCATCTCCACGACGGTGGCCGTGCTGCCCTTGGGCCCCCACCAGCGCGGGAGGAGATCCGGGTCCGTGAACGCCTTCCAGACGAGCTCGCGTGGGGCGTCGAAGGTGCGCTCGAACACGAGGTCGCCACCTTCCGAGTAGATGGTCGTCGATGCGGTGCTACCGCGGTCGATTCGGGTCGTCGTCATCGTCGTCTCCATGGTCCTGGTCCTGTCCTTCCTGCACTTCGCGGAGGTAGTCGTCCAATCGCTCGAAGCTCTCCTCCCAATGTCGGCGGTACTGGCCGACCCAGTCGGCGATGTCCCGCAGCGGTCCGGCGCGCAGTCGTCGCGGTCGCCACTGTGCCTGCCGACCCCGCTCGATGAGACCTGCCCGTTCCAGCACCCGCAGGTGCTTGGAGATCGCGGGCTGCGTCATGTCGAAGGGTGCGGACAGGTCCTTGACCGATGCCTCGCCCAGGGCGAGACGGGCCAGGATTGCCCGACGGGTCGGGTCGGCCAGCGCGGCGAACGTCGTGCTGAGCGGGTCGGGCGTCGGCATGTCTATCACTTAGGGGTTATATAACCTAGTGGAACTATACATGCCGAGGCAGGGATGTCAACTCTTAAGGTCGGTGCCAGGGCCGATCCAGGGAACATGACGCGGGCACAACCCGCACGGCCAGCGACGCCGCGTGGTAGTGAAGGTCAGACCGTTCGCCGACGCGACGTTCCCGGGACCGCGAGGACGAACACACATAGGGCTCCGGTTCAATGCTCAGCATCGTTGCGCCTCATTCCCAATCGAACGGTCTGAGGGTAGTTGCCGCGGTGAAAGAATGCGTGGCGAAACCCGAGTGCCGAACTCAGAACGCGGCCGCGATCCCAGCCGCATTCGTCCTCGAGCGCGAGCACGATGGCCCTGCGTAGGATGAGCACCATGCGCGACGAGGAAGAACCCCTGGCCATGGAAGTCATCTTGGGCACGCCGCCGGCCCCGGCCGCGGGCACGAGCGACCTCAAGACGCTGAGCCGGATCCTCGGTGTCGGTGGAGCCATCATTCCAGGCGTCTCGGCGGGCTCCGTCCTGCTCGACTGGGTGATCGAGAAACGGCAGCCCACAATCAAGGAGACCCTCGGGTACTGGGACGGCGTCCTGAGCCGGTTTGAGGATCGACTGGACGAGAAGTACCTCCAGTCGAAGGACGGGGTCGCCTACGTCGAGACGGTTCTCGCCGCCGGCGCGCGCGCGGCCGAGGAGCGCAAGCGCGAACTGTACGCGGGAGCGCTCGTGAACGGGCTCGCGAAGGGGCGCCTCTACGACACCGAGGGCCAGCTCCGACTGGTCGATACCCTCGCGCGGCTCAGGCCGGCGCACTTGCTCCTGTTCGCATCCGCGCGCAGGCCGCGCACGGGCGACGACTTCGTGACGCCGCTCGGGGGGATCGTGGACCTCGTTAGAAGCGACCCGGTTTTTATCTCACAGCTACGCCCAGGTGTTCCCGCGGAGGTCCTGCGCATCGACTGGGGCGACCTCCAGCGGGCCGGCCTCGTCGAGGATGAGCCGATCACTGGATCCCCGTACACGGGCTACCAGGCATTCATCACCGAGTATGGCTTCCGCTTCGACTCCTTCGTCCGCGTGCCCTACGACGACGTCCACCCTCGGGCTGACTCGCCACAACCTGCATCGGCGCCTCCGCCGCCCGAGGGCTGAGGATGCTGCGCTCGCCCACGATCCCGGCACCCCGGCCTCCGCTCGAGGGATCCTCTGCGGCCGCGTACCTCCGGCTGCTCGAGGGCGTGGGCGCACGAGCGGACGCTATCGGCGCCGACCGACCCATCGCCGCGCACTGGCCCTTCGTCGGCTCGAACTACCGCGGGCTGATGATCGCGGGCCAGGCTCTCGAGCGTTGGGACGCGCCGGAGTCGACCGCGGTCTGGCCGATCGGCGAGGCGCGGACGCCCGATGGCCGGGAGCGCGTCCTGCGCGGGACGCAGGCCTGGGCCACGCGCGAGCGCGAGCCGATCAGCGAGGCCATGCGACACGGCAACCGAAAGGGCACGCCGTTCTGGACCTTCTCGGAGCGCGCCGCCGAGCAGCTCGAGCCCGGCGCGGGCGGCCCGTGGCTCTCCCGCTACGCCTGGTGGAACCTCTACCCGATCGGCTGGCAGGATCGCCACGGCACGCCCACCGGCGACCTGCACGCCGCCCAGACGCCCTTCGTGGCTGACCTCTTCTGGGCCGTCGCCGAGGAACTTGAGGTCAAGCGCCTGCTACTCGTCTCGGGCAAGGACTGGTGGTGGAACGTCCGCGAGCTGCTGGGGCTTCGGGGGCTCACGCCAGGGTCGATGCCCGTCATCGCCTCAGGCAAGGTCCGCGACATAGCAGTCGTCGCGACCTACCACCCCGGAGCGCACATCAAGGGCGGAACGCGGGTCGGCTTCGCGGCAGCAGCCGTCGACGCGATGCGATCGCTGGATCGCTGACCGATGCACATCTTCGGGGCGCCGGCCAGCCCAGCGATCCAGCTCGTCCACCGACCGCAGGTGCTCTCCTGGGACGCAGCGGGCTCGTGGCCACAGGAGCGACTGCGCCCCTACGGCGACGAGATCGCCGCCACCTTCGCCGGTGTCGACGGCGACGGCCTCAGTTTCCGGTTGTCGTGCGGGCTCGGACCCACGACGAACCTCGAGGCAGCCGGCGACCTCGACAACCTGCTCGTCCCGGTCGTCGACGCGCTCGGCAGGAGCCGCTTCATCGCGGCATGGGGCGCCAAGGACGCCGGGACGGCATCAACCCTGGCCGTCGGCCCGGCGCTCGACCTGGATCCAGCGCACCTGGCGGGCTGGGACCATGCCGCAGTCCGGACGACGGCGTCCGCCGGCGGCGAGGCGTGGAAGCAGCAGATCGCCGAACAGCTCGCTGGCTGCGCGCCCGTGCCGTCGACCGAGGCCGTCGCGATGGTGATCGCCTTTGACGTCGGCCCGGGTCGTGCCTGGCACAACCTCTGGAAGCCGGCGATCGACGCGGCGGGCCAGATCTTGGGCGTGCCGGGTCCGCGCCGCTGGCATCCCCGGGACGGCAGGATCGTCGAACTCGGGCTCAGCGTCGCGGCGAACCCATCGCTCGGCTGGAGTGTCGGCCTGCGCTACTGGTGGCAGGCACGAGCGTGGCCGGAGTAGCACGGCCCCCAGGCCCGTCCGCTAGGGCCCGCGCCCTCGATCACGCGTCGCGGCCGGCGCGGTGACCGCCGCGACGCCTTCGCGAGCCGTGCCATCCTAGAAGGCGTGACCGATCCCCTCGCCACGGACGAGACGCGTATCGATCGCTGGCTGTGTGCGGTGCGCCTCGTGAAGACCCGCCCGCTGGCGACACGGTTGTGCGAGGGCGGACACGTCCTCGTGAATGGATCGCCGGCAAAGCCGTCGACGAAGGTTCGCGCGGGCGATCGGGTGGAGGCGCTCATCGCCGATCGCAAGCGCATCGTCGAGGTCTTGCGGCCGATCCAGTCGCGTGTCGGGGCCGCTGTCGCCGCGACCTGCTACGTGGACCACAGCCCGCCGCCGGTCGTGCCGGAGGCCGGGCCATCGATGATGCTCGTACGCGGGGAGGGCCGGCCGAGCAAGCGCCTGCGGCGCGAGTTCGAGCGCCTGCGCCGGGCTGCCGACGGCTGAGCGTCAGCGGTCGGGCTGCAGCTGCCGCCTGAGGTGTGCCGCGTGGTCGACGTGTCCTGGCCGGTCCCGAAGGCCGGGAGTGACGTAGGTTCCGTCGGGCCATGTCCACTCGACCCATTCGGTCGCCTGGTCGACGAGCGCAGCTCGAGGAGAATCGGAATTGGCGCCGCGCCGCCGTTGGGGCCAGTTGCGCGGGGCCACTCCCCGCCGGTGGCATCATCACGTCCGATGTGGATCGACGACACGGAGTTGATCGACGCGATCGGGCAGCTGGCCGCCGCAACCGTGATCGTTAGGAAGCAACCTCGACGACCGACCGACCTTCGCAAGCTCGAACCCTTGGATAACCTCAATCAGCGAACGCCGGGCATGCCGATCCGAGCCTTCTCCGCGTTGAGCGGACTCGCCCCCTTGATCGACGGCAAGCCCGCCCTGATCGGGCCCAACGACCGACCTGACCGCACCGTAGTGCCAACGATCCGCACGCTCGGATGGAGAAAGACCGGCAACGAGAACGTCCCCATCCTCCACGCCAAGCTCGCGCTGCTCGGGCATCTCTGGTGGCACGACGAAGATGGCCTGGGGATGGTCTCGGACGAGATCGGGTTTAGGGCTCGCCGCCTGTGGATCTCGTCAGCGAACTTCACGCGGTCGTCACGTCACAGCCTCGAGTTCGGCTTCTGGACAGAGGACCAGAGCCTGCTCGACGGCGCCGAGCGATTCCTTGTTCTACTCATGGCTTCGTCCGAGGGAGTCGATCCAGTCTCGGGCGCCTTCAGGCCCGACCTTGCGCCGTTTGAGTTCGACGACGGGGCGATGGCCGACTATGCGGCGGAGTTCGGCTGGGGCGTCGAGGATGACTAGCAGCTAGACGGGGCGCTGAAGCGGCGCGAAGGTCAATTCGGCATGCGCGCGAAGAGTTGCACCGTCACTACCAGCCAGCCTGGGGTCAGTCGGTGTGGCCGGTCCCGAACTGGCGGTCGCCGGCGTCCCCGAGGCCGGGCATGATGTAGCCCTTCTCGTTGAGCTGGCGATCGAGTGCGGCGCAATGGATCTCGACGTCCGGGTGTGCGTCCTGCACCGCACGGACGCCCTCGGGTGCGGCGATCAGGTTGACGAGCTTGATCCGGACGGCGCCCCATCTCTTGAGGACATCGATGGCGGCCGTTGCCGAGCCGCCGGTCGCGAGCATCGGATCGAGGATCAGGCACAGGTCAACGGTCGCCGAGTCCGGCAGCTTGTTGTAGTACTCGACCGGTCGGAGGGTCCTCTCGTCGCGGAAGAAACCGAGGTGCCAGACCTGGGCGGTCGGCATCAGTTCCAGCATGGCGTCGACCATGCCGAGGCCGGCGCGCAGGATCGGGATGAGGCCGATGCGCTCGCCGAGCTCGCTCGCGTCCATCTCCTCCATCGGGGTGCGGATCCGGCGCGACCGCACGCCCGCGTCCGCGAGCGCCTCGTAGCCGAGCAGCCAGCTCAGTTCTCTGACCACCTCGCGGAACTTCTTGGGTTCGGTGTCCACGTCGCGCAGGACGGCGAGCTTGTGCAGGACGGCGGGATGCTGCGAAACGTGCAGGGTGTCGTGGCTGCTCACGGGCGCATGGTAGCGCGCCGCCATTCCGTCAGTCGGTCCGTTGCCGGATCGAACCAGACGAGGCCGGCTTCCATGGGCGGTTCGTCACCCTCGACGAGGGCGCGGATCCAGCGACGGCTGGAACCCGGGAACGACGCGTCGATGATGTGCGGGTAGCGAGCGATGAGCGATCGATTGGGCGCACTCGTGCGCACGACCCACACGGTGGCGATTCGATCGTCCGGCCACGTCGCGGCGGCCTCGGCGTGCTTCCGGTGCGTGGCCCGGGTCGC
>JANOIS010000440.1:0-1684 GCA_031407755.1 Chloroflexota bacterium
CGAGCCCGATCGACCGGCATCGCCTCCAGCCTGGCCACGATGCGACGGACCGTGGCGGTGTCGCCATCGGCCGACCCGGCCGCGTTCGTGAGGGCGGCTTCAGCGGTGTCGGCAGCGCGTTCGTGCTCGGGGCCGGGCCCGAAGATGCGACGGAACATGGGGCTCCTTGGGGGATCGTGGGCGGGCTACGAGGATAGGCCGAACGCGGCTACCCTGTCAGCGATGGCCCTGCTGATTCGCGACGTCCGCCTCATCGACGGTCTGGCCGACATGGCACGCGACCACGTCGACGTGACCATCCACGGTGAGCGCATCGCGGCCATCCAGGCGCACGACCCGTCGCGTATGTCGGCACCGGACGAGATCGTCATCGACGGCGCTGGCCGGACGCTGCTCCCGGGGCTCATCGATGCGCACGCTCACTACACCTTCGATCCGGCGGAGGGCTCGATCGCGGTCATCGCGCGGCGGTCCGACGCGGAGATCGTGCTTACGGCGGCGGGGCATGCGGCCCTTGCCCTGTGTGCTGGCGTCACAAGCGCCCGCGGGGCTGGGTCCATCCGCAACCTGGAAGTCGTCCTGCGCGATGCCATCGCGGCCGGTCACGTGCCGGGTCCACGGATCGTGGCCGCGGGCACGGCCGTCGGCATCACGGGTGGCCATGGATTCCAGTTCGGACTGGAGGCGGATGCCCGTGAAGCCCTCGTGACGGCCACACGCCAGGTGGTCCGTGACGGCGCGGATGTGGTCAAGGTCGTGGCCTCGGAGGCGGCGATGCTGACGACCACCGGGCTCGCTCCCGGCCGGCTGGTCCAGGGTGCGCCGGAACTGACCCAGGATGAGTTGCGCGCGATCGTGGAGACGGCCCGCGAACTCCGCGTCGCGGTGATGAGCCATGCCCAGGACAGCGAGTCCGTCCGGCGGTCGGCCGCAGCGGGCGTTCGCAGCGTCGAGCATGCCTGGCTCGCCGACGAGCGCGCGATCGAGGCCGTCGCCGCGTCGGGAGCCTGGCTGGTGCCGACCCTCGTTGTCACCGACGTCAACCGCACCTTGTCCGGCCTCACGGCGATCCAGCGCGAACGCCAGGACCTGATCGAGCGACGCCACCGTGCGTCGACGGAGGCCGCCATCCGCCTCGGCGTCCCGCTGGCGACGGGAACCGACACCGGTGAGGTCGGCGTGACCGCGGACATGGTCTGGCGCGAGATCGCGCTCCTGCACGACCACGGCGCGTCGGCCATGGCGGCCATCAAGGCGGCAACGTCATCGGCGGCGCGCCTACTCGGCATCGATGACGAGGTCGGGACCGTCGAGGTCGGCAGGGTGGCCGATCTCGTGCTGGTGGACGGCGACCCGATCGCGGACCTCACGCGGCTCTCGACGCCGGTCGTGGTGATCCAGGCGGGTCGTGTCGTCGACTGATTGGTGCCGAAGGTGGGATTCGAACCCACATGAGGTTGCCCTCAGCGGTGTTTGAGACCGCAGCGTATGCCATTCCGCCACTTCGGCCCGAGGTCGGACGTCATGGTATCGCGCATTGGGCAGCGGAACCCCATGAGAGCCCACGGCGTCTCCCGGGACGACGATGCTAGACTCGCCGCGCCTCAAGTCCGCCAGTATCGCCGTCCGGAGGGACCCCCCGACCGTGGAGGACCTTCGCTCGACGACGGTCTCCGACGACCCC